>JAQBUF010000070.1 GCA_027623995.1 Nitrospirota bacterium | reverse complement strand
CCTCCTTTTGTCTGAAAGGTTGGTGATGTGCTTATCACCAGGATACGCCGCCTTTGATTTTCAGGTCATCCCCAACTTTTGAGTATAACTCAAAACAGCTACCGCTTAGTGTCTTGGTTGGATTAACTCTTCTCCTTGGAACGAGTTTGGTTTTTGCCGCACATTGCAATACGCAATGCCAAAGTGGCTATGAGGATTTCCAGCAAGGACAACAAGGTTTCACTATAAAAAAACAGGGAGTGAATCAAACTCGTATCGTAACGACCATTCCTTCATTTTTTTCATCCAAAGAATTACGCACTTCCATATTTTTCAACTTTTACAAAGGAGAAGGCTAATGCTTCCCTTTCCTCAGCCACCATTAACCCTCACTGAAAATATCACGGAAGCGCTCACTCAGCGGGTGAAAGAGCGGGACGATCATTTGGCTATCCGCGCAGAAGATGGGGACATCAATTATCAACAATTGCATAACTGGGGAGACATATTGCCCACAAGCTTGGCCATGGTCAATCAAACAAACCAGGAGTCGTGGCTGTTCTTACAAACCAGGGAATTCATTCCATTGCAGGCTTACTCGGTGGGATATTTGCTGGCAAATGCGTATTGCCCCTCGACCCGAAGCAGCCAGCGGAACGTCTGCGTGCCATCATCAAAGATGCTGATTGCCAGGCCATCCTAACCCGGGAAAATCTTCAATGCGAGGCCACGGATTTGATAACTCCAGACCGCACAATTCTCAGTCTCGACGAAATACCCCGCACTGAATGCGATCAGGGACCTGAGACAAATATCGAACCAGAGAGCCCTGCTGTACTTCTGTACACCTCTGGCTCAACTGGACAGCCCAAAGGCGTGTTACATACTCATGGCAGCATCTTGCAGAATACAATACGGCATACGGCATTGTTTAACTTCCACCACACCGACCACCAAACATTGCTGTATCCTTGTGGAGTCTATGGTGGAACACGCGACATTTTCAATGCACTCCTGAACGGGGCATGCCTGTATCAGCGCGACATCCAACGCGCCGGAACCGTAGGACTGGCAGACTGGATCGCACAATCTGGGATCACCCTCTACTGCTCAGTCGCCACCGTGTTTCGACATATGGTGCAAAGCCTTCCACCAGACTTGATCCTCGAGAACATACGTGCCGTCAAGCTTGGCGGAGAAGCACCGCAACCACGAGACATCGAAGCCTTCCGAAATCATTTCTCTAAAGATGCACGCCTCCATTGCGGGCTCGCCAGTACCGAAACCGGGACGACATTTCATTTTTTAGTGGGACCGGACATGCCCATTGACAGCGAACGCATCCCACTAGGCACACCGGTTCCTGGTGTGGAGGTGCGTGTCCTCGATACAAATGGAAATCCCGTTCCGCCTGGTGAAGTTGGGGAACTCGAAGTCAGCAGCAGTTCCATCGCAAGGGGCTATTTGCATCCAGTGGCATCCAACGCTCATACGTTTGGCGTCCACGCGTCTACAGGCGAACGGACCTTTCGTACCGGGGACCTCGTTTATCAAAAACCTGACGGGTTATTCGAACATCGCGGACGAAAAGATCTGCAAATCAAAATCCGAGGCAATCGCGTGGAGATCTCTGAAGTTTAACAAGCCATCACATCATTGAACCAGATAAAGGAAGCCGCAGTCGTGCCCGTCACCGGGCCACACGGAACACAATTGATCGCATGTATCGTCATGCAGCCGCATGAATCGATATCCTCACAGGCCGAGAAGCAGGACCATGCACAGCAAGCTCATCACATCAACGCACAACCCTTCATGAATGCACTCCTGCCATTACTGAGCGAACACAAGGTCCCCACGCAATACCTCGTATTTACCAAGCTCCCGCAAACATCCAACGGCAAACTGGATCGCCAACTTCTCGCAAAGTTGGTGTTAAAAAGTCCTAAACCAGCACCAGAATCAACATCATCCGTTCCCCTCAAGGCCGAAACCTCTCCCAGCGAACTGGCTGGTATCGAGAACCGGCTACAAGGTATTTGGGAAGAGGTCTTTTCCACCACTGACGGAAGCGAAAAAGACTCTTTCAATATTAGGACGAATGATAATTTCTTTGAATTGGGCGGCCACTCGCTGCTTGCTGTGGAAGTATTACACCGTGTGGAACGTGCGTTTGGGGTCTTCCTATCTATTTCAGTGCTCTTTGAAGCCCCGACGATCACCCTATTGGCTACACGCATTAGGCGGGCATCGCTCAATGACTCCACCACGCCACCAGTGATTCTTATTCCGATGGATGAACTCACTGAGTGCTCTAAGCCACATCGCCCCTTTTTCTGCGCGCACGGCATCGGTGGAGATGTTTTGTTCCTCAAGCCACTGGCGGACGCACTTGGGGCCACACAACCGATCTACGGATTCCAAAGCTCGGGCGTTCATTCTAGCCACCACAACAATGTCCAAGCTTTGGCGGAACAATATATCGCAGCAATGCGAGGTATCCAGCCCACAGGACCATATCGAATTGGTGGCTATTCATTCGGCGGATCAATTGCCCTGGAAATCGCACAACAGCTTATCGCGAAAGGCGAAACCGTTGAAGTGCTCGTCATCATCGATCACGCCCCGCGCAACACACCCGACAGGCTGTCCCGACGGTCTCCCATAAGTATTGCCCAACAGCTAGCCAACATCCCCTACTGGATCTTGGACGACCTACTTCAGAGCTCACTAAAGCACATCGCCGTACGAGCCTACGGACAATGTATGCGAGCCATGACCCAGAGACTTCAAGGAAAGACATCAACGCTGACACACCAGTCGAATTCCGAAATAGCGATGACCGAAAAGGATGCCAAGGCACAGATGACCGATACCACAGGACCTATCGCTTCAGATTTTAACACAGCAGCCTACTTCGGCGTGTCCCAACTCAGTCCAGAATTCGCCAAGCGTGTCACCGCCCACTACACGGCGAACCACAGTTATGTCCCGAAAAAATTTGACGGCCAGGTGCTCGTGTATGAAGCTCGAACCTCGCCTCTCTTACATAATCGTCAGATCAGACGATGTTGGCGCTATCTCTCAAACACCTGCCGATTCGTGACCATCCCCGGTTCGCATGGCGACCTGTTCATTCGACCAGATACCGTTCGACTCATTGCTCGGGAATTGCGACGGGAATTCTCCACCGATTCCTCGACGGCATAGAAGGCGTCTTCCAGTGTTTTCAATGTGCATCCCCAGGGAGTGTAGATTTATCAGGCGGTGACGTTGGCCAAAGAGATCACCCTATTTTGGCAGCCTTCTTACGGATACCACTACAGAAGATGGGCACATCAAAGCGGCAGGCGGGATTCCATATAAAGTCCAAGCCGCCTATCAGGATCACATGAATCGCATTTTGATCCCAGGGGAGCGCGATGCGTCAGACGACGAGTGGGAGACGCCATTCATGATGCACGTCTCACCAGTCAGCACCGCAGACAAAGCCTATTATGTGAGAATTAGCAGTGTTGTTTACAATTGTGACCAGACCAAACTTTCTTCCATGGCGTGGAGGGAACATGGCCGAAAAATTCAATACTCCAAGAATGGCTTGATGATTCGTTCGTCCTTTGCGTTGGTTTGAATACGACAAACCTCTGTAAGTTCCTGTTACGGTTCCCAGAAAGATGTAAACAACGCTAAGGAAAGTCACACCTATTATGTCCTCACCGGAAACCCGTTGCAGTAAATCTGGAGGATTAGGAGCCTAAAACAATCCCACGATATTCCCGTCTGAATTAATTCCAAAGGCTTCAGCCGCTGGAAATTTTGGCAACCCTGGCATCGTCATAATATCCCCTGACAGCACGACGATAAATTCAGCCCCGAGGGAAAGGCGTATTTCTCGAACAGGGATGGTAAATCCAGTCGGCGCTCCCTTCTTCAATGGATCGGTCGAAAAACTGTATTGGGTCTTGGCCATGCATACCGGATAATGGCCATATCCCGCCTGTTCTAATTCTTCAAATTGTTTCATCACAGCCTGAGGGATATCCGCATCTTCCGCGCCATACATCTCTCGTGCCACAGTTCGCACTTTTTCGGCAAGGGACATCTCGTCGGGATACAAGGTGTGAAATTTTGCGGGTTCGCTTTCGATGGTCTTCACCACCAGCTCTGCTAAATCGATGGCCCCATCTCCGCCTTTTGCCCAATGATTGGCTAATGCGAGCTTCACACCCTGAGCTGCACAGATTTCGTGAACCCGGTTTAACTCGGCTTGGGTATCACTGGTGAATTGATTAATCGCCACGACCACCGGCACCCCAAACTTTTTCAGATTGTCTAGATGCCGCACCAAATTCGGCAGTCCGTCCTTCAAGGCCTGAAGGTTTTCATTCCCAAGCTCTTTTGAACTCGCTCCTCCGTGGAGCTTTAATGCCTTCACCGTCGCCACGACCACAGCACAATCCGGTGCTATCCCGGCTCGACGGCATTTGATGTTGAGAAATTTCTCTGCCCCAAGATCAGCGCCAAATCCGGCTTCGGTGACCACAAAGTCGGCCAATTTTAACGCAGCCTTTGTTGCAAGCACCGAATTGCACCCATGCGCGATATTTCCAAACGGTCCGCCATGCACAAACGCCGGGTTATGTTCCAAGGTCTGCACCAAGTTCGGATTGAGCGCATCTTTTAAAAGCGCGGTCATAGCACCTTGGGCATTGATATCTTTGGCAAACACATAGTCTTTTTGTGCAGTTCGTCCAACGGTGATATTTCCTAACCGTCGTTCAAGATCTGGCAAATCCGTGGCAAGGCACAAGATTGCCATCACTTCTGACGCCGCGGTGATATCAAAACCACCCTCCCGTGCAAAACCATTGGTCACCGCGCCAAGCCCTGTCACAATATTTCTCAACGAACGATCGTTCATATCCATGGTCCGTCGCCATGTGATACGCCGAGAATCCAACAATGGCTCATGCCCCCAATACAGATGATTATCTACCATCGCTGCCAACAAATTATGTGCGGACGTGATCGCATGAAAATCACCAGTGAAATGTAGATTGATGTCGCTCATCGGCACGACTTGGGCATAACCACCTCCACAAGCTCCCCCCTTCATGCTAAAACAGGGCCCCAAGCTCGGCTCTCGTAACGCCAACATCACCTTCTTTCCAATTTTTGCGAGACCATCAGTGAGGCCAACAGATGTGGTCGTTTTCCCTTCTCCGGCTGTCGTCGGCGTCATGGCCGTCACCAAGATCAATTTACCCTCAGGCCGATCCTTGAGGCCTTGAAGAAAGGACAAGGGAATCTTTGCCTTATATTTGCCATAGAGCTCTAAGGCCTCGCGATCGATGCCTAATTTTTCTTGCGCAACCTTTTCGATGGGTTGCAGGATTGCGTGATTCGCGATATCAATATTCACATTGGGCTTCGCCATCATTCACCTCAGACTGAGCAGATTATGAGTGTTGGGTTTCCCCAAGCAGCCAATTTAAAAAACGGAGAATAGCGCTTTCTCCCCGAGCCCCACAACCAATTCCTGATTGGCGACACACAGTCCTCTCTACCCTTCTTGCCCAAGCTCTGGTATGTATAAAGTACAATTATTTTTTACGGGAGATCTGCATGCGAATGTGTTGCTATATTCTGAGCCTTCTTATGATTGTGACGTTGGGATTCACTCCTGACTCAGAAGCTGCCACTTTTGAAGTTGGGCAAACCATCACCCTCAAAGCGAAAAAGCCAAATGGCGTTCCCCTTCATCATGAGTCTCCTCCCAGTTATTGGAAACATGTTCCCGACGGCGAAAAGGGAACGGTTCGAGAAATTGCTAACACTGGATGGCTGTCAATTGCCTTGGAGTCTGGAGAACAGGCCTGGGTTCATCCCAAGTATGTGGAGGCCTCTCTCCCCTCTTTCCCAACTGGCGAGACTCAACCCAACATTGAGCCCACGGTGACACCTGAAGTTTCCCCTCAACCAAAACCGCTCTTTCATGAAAGTTCGTCTCAAGAAGAAGTGCTCGTCTGGCAATCTGCTCAGGCATGTGAAAAGGTGGTCAATGATGGCGGTCGCATGGCTCTTACTTCTACCGACAATCTTCGAATTGGCACATGGAATATTCGATGGTTTCCCTATGGGCAATCACCCGACCGCTCAAGAACGTCTGAGGAAGGAACCGACATACCTTGGCTGATCTGCACAATGGCCTGGATGAATATGGACCTCTTGGCTGTCGAAGAAAGCCTGGCCACACCAAAGGCGAAACAGGCCTGGACGACCGTAATGGAATCTCTTGGCCATACCACCGGTGATACCTGGCGGTGGACACCTCAACGTTGCGGAGAACCAGATAGCCACAAAATTGGATTTTTATGGAATACGAAACGTGTGGATTTATCGCTGATGAAAAGTCTTGGTGCCTTCAACGTCAAAGCCCAATCAGACAGTCAACCCTGTGAAGGTGGATTGCGCCCAGGTCATTATGCGTATGTCCAATCCGTGCATCAGCCTGGGGCTGACTTTCATGTGATTGCCCTGCACTTGAAATCAGGGCCAACCGTGTTTGCTCTCGAAGATCGACAGAAGGCCCTCAATCGCCTTGATAAAACTGTGGGCCCTTTTCTGGGAAAAGATCAGGACGTTGTCGTGCTCGGCGACTTCAATACCATGGGGGCTGGGGACGAGGCCTCACGAAAGTCTGAACTCAAATACGTGCGACGAATGGTGGCCAAAGAAATTCCAGGCTTCCAAGACATCCCCCTTACACCGCAATGCTCCCATTATTTTCGAGGGCGACCAGGGTGGCTCGATCATGTCCTCGTCAACCATGGGATGGAAGAAGTCCATTCACGATCAGCGCGGGTCACTGGCTATTGCGCCGTCGCAGGATGTGAGCGAATTCAAGGTGACTATCCGTCAGCGTACGAGCGATTATCCGATCACTGTCCGGTGGTTATCGAAATCCAAAACCAGGACAAGGACTAACAGCACCATGGCAGATGACCAAGTGGTCCGCTGCCCATGGGCCACGAATGAGCAGCTCATTCACTACCACGATACGGAATGGGGTGTTCCCCTCCACGATGACCGGCAACTCTTTGAATTGTTAATTCTGGAGGGCGCACAGGCTGGATTAAGTTGGAACACGATCCTACAAAAACGAGAGGCGTTTCGAAAAGCCTTTGATCATTTTGATGCCACCATCATCGCCAAGTACGATATTCGAAAAATTCAACAGCTCTTGAACAACGCCGGCATCATTCGCAATCGGTTAAAAATCAATTCAGCCATCAAAAACGCCCAAGCCTATTTAGACGTCCAAAAAGAGTTTGCCTCGTTCGATCAGTACATCTGGCAATTCGTTGGACAAAAGCCCCTCAAGAATCGTTGGAAGACCCACCAAGACATTCCCGGCAACACACCAGAATCCGACGCCATGAGTAAAGACCTTAAACGTCGCGGATTCTCCTTTGTCGGCACCACCATCTGCTACGCGTTCATGCAAGCCACCGGCATGGTCAACGATCACACCATTGACTGTTTTCGGTACCGAGCCGTCAACAAACTAAGATAGCACTTGGAAGGGCGGGGCCTAAACTCGTCAGAATCAACCAGAGTGGAGAAGAGTGATCGCTGGGTGATAAAGTAGCTTTGGGAATTGAAATAATGATCCAAGGTTTAGGCTAATACCCAACACCAAAACTAATATTGATTATCATGTCTCTATTCTCAAACATTCGAATTTCTAAATATTCAGATTTTGTTGCCACAGTATTGTGTGTCCTGATTCTTGGCTGCTCTCTCACCATGACTTCGAGTTACGCAACGTCTCCCTCGATTATTATTGATTACTTACATACCGATGAATTGCTCACTCTGACCAAAACCTATTTCGGACCGGGCGCTTTTACCGAGGTGCAGAACATTGTCTCAGGGGATTCTGCTAATCGATCAGGGGCGAAGAGCCCATATGATCCTTCGTTTAGGTCGTTGGACCAATCGACGACGCTAAAGAAGGTGTTTCGATATCTATGGACAGCCACGAACCAGGACAAGACCACGCATCCATTCAGACAATTTATTGCGGACCTCAACAGAAAACCCGTGTTGAGAAGTTTGATTCGCTCACCACACTACAGCGGGTGTTTACTGGTTGTCGCGGAGCTCCAACAGGAGGCAGGTCACCAGTACATGGTGCTGCGATACCAATCTCATCAATTTACTGGATGTCAATCAACTTATGGGCAACGCTTTGAAACACGTACACGATTTACTCTGCCTTAATCAAATTGCCACCGATTAAGGGCAATCCACAGCACGCGGTGCAATCTGGGCGAGAATTTTTTCCGCCATCGCTTTGAATCGGTTGACTCCAATAGCATCCAGCCATCTGCCATTGGATGCAGACAATTTTATAAACCCATCATTGGTCCTGACATACGCCGCTTTGCCGTTGACACCACGGTAATACGCCGATGACCCTCCCAGAATATCCGGTCTATCGACGGGCATATTAAATCGGTATAGTCCCTGCCCACAATTGTTTTTGCCGAACGTGTAGCGCCCTTGCTGGTATGGGGACTCAAGCCAGCCGACACCGACCAGAATCCCGTCTTCTATTCCCGTTATTTGATACCAGCAACTAAAGCTCGCCCTGCCGTCCGGCATATGTTGAATTTTTGACATCCTGGGCCTGTTCATCCTACTGTCGACCTGATTAATTGCCGTGACACCCATCGACTGAAGTCCTAGCTCACAATCAAAAATCGAACCCGAAGGTGCAGCTGATGATCCGGGCGAAGAGACGGTGCCAGATTGCTGAGTCTGGGTTTGGGATTCTGGTTTTTTTCGATTACCGGTTTGCGATTGTTCTCGACGTTGTTGCTGGCTTTGCCCACTCGCCCCCAGGATTGGGCCGACCTTGCATTCACCCGTGTTCGGATCACGCTGACCTTTTTCGTAAAGTTGGATGATCTGCTCTTCCGGCTCCAACTTGTCATTATCATTCCGATCTTTCCAGACACTGTGCTGGCAGAAGGCTGTGGCCGACTTCCAGGCAGAACCTGCAGGACAACATGGCCCCATCTTCGTCAGATCCAGAGTTGGTGTTTTTCTACCAGTGGCGGGGTTGACTTCATTTTCCAGCAGGAGCTCATCGCTCGAAATTTCGTGCTCTTCAATGGTGAAACCAGCAGCCACGCGGATTACACCCCCATCACTGCGGCGGTATAGTCGACGACCATTATCAAATTCTGAATAAATGCGGTCAGCATCGCCGTCATGAAGGCCATCAAAGAAGATGTGTGTCGGGGAGGCCGCTGATACCAACGACGCAGAGATGACTTGTGTAAGTAGGAGACTGGCCAAAAAAAATTTCATGAAGCCCTCTCTCACGCTCAATATGCAAGGCACCCTACCAAATCAAATTATTGGGTTGAACAGGCTTGCAAACCAGTCTGGTATTCCTTTTCGTTTGGTTGGTGGCTTTTTACCACCATCCAGTCTCTCGATCCGCTCTCCGGGTCAGGCTCAAGGCTCCAGCGCGCGTAAAAATATTGATCTGGGTTTTTCGAATACGAAAGAATCATGGACACATCGCACTTCTCACCGGTTTCACAAATCAGGCAATCAATTCTCCATTGACTGGGCAAGTTGGCCTTGGCGAGAATTTCCGCTTCACCACTAGGCTTGCTTAAATCAGCTCGAATGTTCTTCCGGTTCGCCGGCAAGATATGGCGCATGATGGTCTCCCAATCGTGATTGCCATAGGCCGCAAGCAATGACTCCATATCCCGACGGGCCTTTGATGCTGCCGCTTGACGCGTTTGATCGGCGCTCGCTTGAGTCGCCGGGATACTCTTACCATCAGAAAGCTGTGGCATGGTCTTAGGAATAGATTGGTTGGGTTTAATCATAACCGAAGGACGATTAGCCATGGCCGCCTCAAGCGAAAGATTATCGGACTCGGCGGTAGCTGCAACTTTACTCGCATACTCGTCACGTGCAAAAGCTCGTTCAACGCGAAGCTGGCCCTTTTTGATTCGCACAACGTGGCCAGGTTTAAGGCTGGTTTCCCCCGACTTGGTGACCATGAACGCATCACCGTGATCAAGCCAGTACTCCGCTTCATCCCACGCAGGATCGTAGGAAACGACGACCTCGGTGCCGCGAATGCCGCAAAGCGACGTACCGGTGCGCACGGAAAACGCGGCTTGTCCTCCCCAACCACGGGTAAACGCACGAAGCGATCCGCGAATCAAGCCCACTAGCGAATCGCCTCCAGAACAACTGTCGCCGTTATCCTGAGATTTTGATTCGTTTAACGTAAGGTGTGTTTCCGAGCCGATGTTGATAATGGTCGGCCCGGCATTGAGCTTTTCACACCGATCATTCCACTCAATCCGAGCACGCGATCTATGGCCTGTGCGCACTTCATCACCAACGAACACTGACATGCCTTGCGTGGCCGGAATCGGCTTGCCCTCGCGGAGGACTTCGGCATCACGAAATACATACACGATCGTACCCGCCGAAGTTTTATCTCCGGGTTCCTCGCTGGCCACTTCCTCTTTCAAATGTTCAAGTTTGGCTTGCAGTTCAGACCAGCGCCCCTCGACTCGCCCATCTCCGTGTTTGTCGCGTAGCTGGTTATAGCGTGCCAGAAACGGCTGATAACGATAGACGCCGGCGGCCACCACCTTGTCGTAGCTTGCGCCGACAACAGAGCCAAAACATGAACGATATTCTTCAACAACCCGTCGATTGGTATCAAGCAGACTTTCTGCCTGGCGACGATACTCCGCGTTTGCCCGACCGGCATATTTCTCGTTCAGGGCCTTTAACTCGGTACGAGTCTGTTCAGCCATTTCCAAGTACGTCCAGCAACGGCTTTTTTTCGGCACATAGGTCGCCGCGTCCTGCATTTGCGCGAACAGTTCAAGTTCATGGATTTGTTTTTCAACTTCCTCGATTTGGTTCTTGAGATCGACGACCCGCAAACCGTCCTGGGCAAGACCAACTAGCGGCACAATGAGGAATATCAGCACTGAGATCAAGGTTCGCATCATGATTCGGTCCTCTCATCTGGAGCGTGTTTTCACAACCACTCACAGGAGTTTGAACTGGTAACGACCACTCATGGAAGTTGGAAGTAACACCTGCCATTGCAACGTACCGATTGACCTGTAGTGTATGTGTCATCGCTGCAAATTTCCAGGCCTAATGAATTGAAAAAGACTGCGCCTACGAGGCTGAAGTAAAATACGGTCTCGTTAGACCACGAGAGTCGGGGATTCTCCTTCGTCGACACCACGATCTGTTACACCTTCATGCAGGACACCAGCATGGTTAAAGATCACACAATCGATTGTTTTTGATATCAAGAAGCCAACAAGTTGCCAAAATTCAAAACTCGAATATCGAAATCCGAAAAATGTTAATGCTCCAATAAAAAATTCCGAATTTAGGATTTCTAATTTGTTTGAGGTTTCGAGATTCGGATTTCGAAATTTGGCGACGTTATAAACCACAAATCAATTGAATCGTGAAGAGCACATGGCCCCTTATCGCTTTCGCTTCGAACTGCGTGGCGTATCAACTTCCTCGCCCCACCGAGAGAGAAACTTCGTCACAAAGGCATGTTCATGGGCGGGTTCCACCGCTAGGGGTGCCAACGATAACGCCACGGTCAGAGCAATGTGATACCCCACCGACCGGGACACCACCGCACGCTGATAGGCAGGATGGGCCTGATTCAACCACACCGTCGATTCAACCAAATGCCCTAATTCCTCATCATCAGGGCGATCTTCGAATTGGATATCCAAGCCATAGCGCACCGGACGACGTGGGCCTCCTTTATCAGGCAACAACGTCATCCCATCTGAAGTAGGCGGGGCCGGTGGATTGGTGGAGTCGCTCCGTTCACCTTCCGATGGAAAAGTCGGCGAGGATAAGCCGGGATTTTCTTTTACCTCCACTGGGTCTTCTTCTGCATGCGAGGTAACCAAAGAAGTGACGAGTGCTCGGCCATCTGCGCCGTCACCACTTGTGCCAAGAGGTAAACGCTTTTGACCACCGGCTCGCCGATCAATCAACGATCCCAAAAGCGGGTACGCATTCGAGAGGTCTTCCAACACGCGTTCCAACTCCCGCTCCATGGGCCGCAACACGCGCGGTCGAGGTTCTTCCGAAGCATCACGCACATCGCCCCAGGCTATCAATTGACGAGACACCGCTTCTTGAATCGCCTTGCGATAGGCAAGGAAGGTCGCACCCCGATTTCCCACACGCACGAAGTCCCCTTTATTGAGGGTCAGGCAGGCTGCTAATGCTGGCACTTCAATGAGACCACCAATGCGATCAGGTGCTGTCGGAATCACCCCTAACCAATCCCACCCACCTTTAATCACTTTCCCGAGGGTACTAATGGACAGGCCTTGCTTCTCGACAGGCAACGGATGAGTACTGCGAAACAGATAGCCGATAGCTGACGGTTTTCGTTTTCGCAACAATCGAATTTCCAGCGGCGCTTCCTCCCCGTCCATGCCATGTTCTTTTTCTAAGCTCATCCCATTCACAAAGATGGCAAAACCTTTGGGATACGCCGAGACAAACAGGTGTTCAAAGGCAGGATCCAACAGTGGCTGAAAATGTCGCCGGATACTGCCTTCGACAAAACCAGGATCAAGAAGCGGGGATAAGGCATTTTGGACGGTGAGGCGTACGGCCGTGCCTTGTTCGGCCACGAGTCCCACTGGAGGGACCCACTTCCAAGGAGCGCGATGCCGTGAGGACAGATGCCATGAGGTCGCCACATGGGTCTTCCCACAACGGGTTTCAGTCATCACCTCATGGCAGATCAGCAACCCCAGCTTAATCCCCACTCCGGCAAAGCCAATGCCCTGGCCACGCACTTTAGAACTAGAAGCAATATCATGGTATCGGCTCAACGCACGCCGATGCATGCCCGAACCATTATCCACGACCGTGAGCGTACTTCGAGAGGCATCCACCGAAAAGGAAAGTCGACTGGCGCCCGAGTCCAAAGAATTCGCCACCACCTCGGTCAGGATTGTGTCTTCCAATGCCTCGGGATAGGCATCTCGCAAATCCTCTAACAGATGCAGCAAATCTACTCGAGTTTCGCCCATTCCAGTGCCTCTTTCCTCAAATGTCGTGAATGTGATTTTCGCATCATAGGGGTCTTGGTTGTGACGCGAGAAGGCCCATTTCCTTGATCTTCAAAAGGACGATCTACAAACCATCAAGTGTCGGAAGAATAGTATTTCTGGCCCGAAGGAGGCAATAGCCTCTGCCTGCCACCTCACTTGAAGCCACACCCTCAATCCGGTGATGGGTCCCAGACAAAATCCAGGTACGGACTCCACGAAAACTGAACAAGGATTCTTTAACCTAGAAACGGCAGTTGGGCGCAAAAAAGCCGTGCAAGCTATTGGCGTGCATGGTGAAATACAAAAAGGCGTGGTCACCTTGGTGGTGATGAGC
>JAQBUF010000013.1 GCA_027623995.1 Nitrospirota bacterium | reverse complement strand
TGAAATAATAGAAATGAAGGCGGGAGAAATGGCGCGCCTGGAGGGACTCGAACCCCCAACCCTCGGTTCCGAAGACCCTACCGATCAGAATACGACTAAGGATGATTGAGTAGGATAGAGTTATCCAATTTAAGCGTCAACACAAGAGATTTGCTCCTTTTATTGTGCCTAAGTGTGATTCCGGTAGATCCAGAACTGGGAGCAAAACCGGGAGTGAACTGGGAGTAAAACTGGGAGCAGGGTAACTGCTTAAGTGGATCTCTTGGAAATAACCATGTCCACATTAAATTCAAGCAGAGGTTGGACCTTCAAGAAAACTTTCAAACTCTGGTCTTACTGCAACATCCTCATTCAGAATATTATCAATGCCTGGTTCCACATCTTTACTTAAAAAGCCTTCTGCTCTATCTGCTAGCTTTTGTTGTATCTGGAAACTCCTTGAATTTAGCTCTGCGCCATTAGAAGGGAAGTCTTTTATGTCAGCGTGACGGGGAGGAGGCGCATTGGGAACTACAGTTAAATTCAAATCTATAATTTGGGAAACAAATAAGTCCGCGCGACCGCGAAGGCTCGATGGATCAGGCCTCTCCAACAGATACGTTTCTGTTTCTATTCCTATTTCTTCCAATTGCAATATTAACTCTGGGTGGAACCCATCCATAAGGACTTTGGTATTTTTTTCCACACAAATCTTTTCAATTTTAGGGACACCAATAGGACTTATATTTTTATTAATTGCACACCCATATAAAAATGCAACTATCAAAACACCCAATAAAAATTTCACAACCACCTTCCTTTTGGTTAAAAAGAAATAGGAATTTTTACCGGACTCTTTTCATCAGGCAGAGAAGTACCAAAGAACTCACTGTAGTGTCAATCGCCTTGTCGAATACTCCCAATGAGCGGAATTCAGCCTGCGAGCCTGGCTAAGTAGTTCTTGTAAAGAGGGCATAACGAAGGATGACGATCTCTTGCAGCGTGCGGGAATGGAGAAGGAGCAGTGGCAGCACATATAGCTGAACGAGACTTTGAACCAGTAGGGATTAGCCCGTCTGCAAGAACTCGTCGAGTGCGGGCTGGTGCCCGTACTGACGTATGGGAAAGCAGGCCCAAGTGCAGGAGAATCTTGATGAGCAGGGAGGGATCTTCAATTGCCACAGTGAGCGTCAAGGGCACACTGAGGACAGACGACCATGTCGATCTTGAACTCCCATTTGATAAACTAGGGCAAGCGGAAATATCACAAACCTACATATTAATAAGTAGGTTTCACCCAGCAAGAGCAGCAGGCTAAGCAGGCAAGTATATATGTCGGAAAACTTTGTAGGAAAAGAGGGGTTTGTGGAGAAACCTAAACTCCAAGTGATCTACGCTAAATTCCGTTCATACTTTCTATAATGAAATAAGTCATTTTGGGTCTATCGTATATTATGAAAAACAAATATTCGCTAAAAAGCTCCTTGGTTCAAACAACGACTTCTCGGTTTTTTTGATTGGGATCGCTTCTTCCGGTACGATAATACGTTTTACGAACTTCGAGATATTGGTGCCGAAGCCGGGGCTTGAACCTGGACGGGTTTCCCCACACGCCCCTCAAACGTGCGCGTCTGCCATTTGAACCTTCACCTCCCACGGTTCATCTCTGAAAAGATACGGCTGGAATTTCTAGCACTCGTTCTGGTGTTTGATGGCGATCAAAGATATCGTGGTAGACCTGATCCATTCTTTTAAGGATTCCTGGTTTAAAATACTTTTCTCCACATTGTCGGCAAACACCAGCTGGCACATCACTGACAATCAACAAGTGTGATTTACGACGATAATCGTATTCAATATTTTTTTCTTCCACCTCTCCTCCACAGAAGGAACAGTCTCCATAATTATTCATGATGTTTTGCCTCCTCTT
The DNA here is from genome assembly GCA_027623995.1 of Nitrospirota bacterium. Taxonomy (GTDB): domain Bacteria; phylum Nitrospirota; class Nitrospiria; order Nitrospirales; family UBA8639; genus Nitronereus. Next base: position 60,822 of record JAQBUF010000013.1, on the reverse strand, counting down.
CTTCTGGGATCTTCCCACTTTGGGGATTGAGGAATATACACGGTGATGATTCTCAGGGTCTTTTCCCCATTCGATTGGCAGCGGGTCCAGCCTACGACGAGATGAACGGGTATGCTCCCCACATATCCTAAAAGTAGACAACTTTCCCCTCGTGGATCATCGGGATAATCTTCAATGACTTCCCCGAGCATGATCGCTGCTTCAATCTCGGTGATATCAAGATCATGCTCCAGCCTTTCCTGTTGAGCATGAATACTGAATTCGTAGTTTCCTTCTATGATTCGTTGCTTGATCGCATCAATGTTCATTCCAGTCTTCTATTATGGTATTGAGAGAGAAAGCAATTCCAATTCTAGAGGGAATTCCTAGACCCTATGGACGGATTGTACAGATTGTCAGGTCTGACAGAAACCCTGGTAAATGAACTTGATTGTTTTCGATTTATGGGAGGAGAGATGAAAAAGTGGTGCCGAAGCCGGGACTTGAACCCGGACGGGTTTCCCCACACGCCCCTCAAACGTGCGCGTCTGCCATTCCGCCACTTCGGCCTGGGCGGGATTATAGGTAGCGGTTTTAACAGTTGTCAATCAAGCAGACCTACGGTAGAATTCTTACGTTGTATTGGTTCTCACCTTTAGAGCTCTAAATTTTGATGTCCGACTCCATTAAGCCTCCCTACTCCCAATCTTCACCTGAAGGTACCATTGGTGCCTTTTTCGATGTCGATAATACGTTGATTCCCGGGCAATCCATTGAAATCCGCTTTGTGCGCTATTTGTGGAAAAATGATTTTTTATCCAAGCGCGTGCTCATCGATAGCGGACTCTATTTGCTGTTCAACCTTCTCGAATTTTCCCTTCGCCCATTGCGAGAACGAAAAATCTATTTGACTGATAAACGACCCGAGGGTATCGAACCTCTGGCCAAATGGTTTGTTCGATCGGAAATCTGTCCGCGCTTATCGTTAAAAGGCACCACGGCGTTAGCCCAACATCTTCAGGCAGGGCATCAAGTCGCCTTAGTCAGTGGAACTCCTGAATTTCTCATACGACCGCTCGCACATTTTTTGGATGTCCCAAATGTGTTTGCCTCTAGGCTTGAAACCAACGGTGATGGCTACACCGGTCGCGTTCTGGCGCCCTATCCTTATGGGGAAGGCAAACGTCGATTACTTCAAACCTTTGCAGAATCCCATGGCGTGGACCTCACTCAAAGTTATGCCTATGGCGACAGCCCTGGGGACATCCAGGCGCTAGAATCTGTAGGACATCCACTTGTCGTCAATCCCATTCGTGGGATGGCCAAGATTGCGCGCAAACATCGATGGCCCATTGCCCTTTGGGCTTAGCAGGATGTTCAACAAACCTGCCTATCGATGAGCATCCCGACGTCACCTCCACTACAGCCAGACTCTCCACCTGACACCCCAGAATCCACACTCCGAATCACGGAAATTTTTCATAGCATTCAAGGGGAGTCCACCTATGCTGGACAGCCATGTGTCTTTGTTCGATTAACCGGATGTCCCCTTCGGTGCTCCTGGTGTGATACCGCCTATGCGTTTCATGGCGGCACGGACATGAGTCTGGATGCTGTGCTCGAACGGGTCACTAGCTATGGCTGCCCATTGGTTGAAGTGACAGGAGGGGAACCTCTTTCTCAGCCCAACGCATTCGAATTGATTTCCCGCCTATGCGATAAACGGTTCGAGGTCTTAATCGAAACCAGCGGAGCCATTGATATAGCCCCGGTCGATTCACGTGCCCAAATCATCATGGATATCAAATGTCCCGGCAGTGAAATGGACAATCGAATGCTCTGGGACAATCTTGAGCACATCACTGAAAAAGATCAGGTAAAATTTGTCATAAGCGACCGTCGGGATTACGATTGGGCTGTAGACGTCGTGAAGCGGCATCAACTGACCGAACGGTGTCCGGTGTTGTTTAGCCCGGTGTTTGGCGGGCAAGAGTTGCGGCCCATGGCGGAGTGGATTCTTCAGGACCGACTGCAGGTCCGTTTTCAAGTGCAGCTCCATAAATTTATTTGGGACCCCGATACACGCGGGGTGTAACCTTTTCAAAGAACAATCAATCCTACATCAAGAGGAATAGGAGAACATATGAATTGTCAGGTAAAGCAAGGAGACATCAACAAAGAAGCCACAGAAGTGTTGGTGTTAGGTGGCTATGAAGACGACAACACATTGCCCAAGGATTACCAAGGACTGGATAAAGCACTGGGAGGGCAACTCCAAGAGCTGAAAAAAAATGGAGAATTTACTGGGAAGAACCAACAGTCAGTGTTGATTCATACGCGAGGGGCTGTTCCTGCAAAACGTATTCTCTTCATGGGATTGGGAAAGAAAAAAGACGTGACGTTAGATAGAGTGCGACAGGCCATGGGCACCGCCTCGAAAAAGGTAAAACAGGCCGGGGCCCAAGTATTTTCAGCACCTTTGTTAGGAGCTGAGGCCTTAGGTTCATCTTCATCCGACCTCGCCCAGGCCATGGTGGAAGGGGCCATATTAGGTGGATATCGATTCAACCACTATCGATCTAAGACCGGCAATGAGGCCAAAGAGGTTCGGTCGATCACTCTTCTGACAAACAACGCCAATCAACTCACAGGAATCAAGACCGGGGCAAAGCGTGGGGAAGCCAGTGCCCAGGCCACCTCATTGGCGCGCGATTTGTGTAACCATCCCGCCAATGTCATGACTCCTACTCGCGTGGCTCAAGAAGCCAAAAAGATTGCCAAGGAGTCGAAAATAAAATTGACCGTACTGGAACGCAAAGACCAAGAAAAATTAGGCATGGGCGGCATGATCGGTGTGTCCCAGGGGAGTCATGAACCACCAAAATTTATCATCTTGGAATATTCTGGTGGCAAGAAAAAAGACGCCCCTATTGTCCTCGTCGGGAAAACTGTCACGTTTGATTCAGGCGGAATCTCCATCAAGCCATCCGAGAATATGGAGCAAATGAAAGCCGACATGACCGGCGGCGCAGAAGTATTAGGCGCTGTACGTGCTGCAGCTCGCCTGAAGTTACCGATCAATCTGGTGGGCATCCTTCCAGCTGTAGAAAATATGCCAGGCGGTCGAGCCACGAGACCTGGGGATATCCTGAATATGCTCAACGGCAAAACCGTTGAAGTCCAAAATACCGATGCCGAAGGCCGGTTGATCTTAGCGGACGGCCTGTCCTATGCCACCCGGCTCAAACCAAAGTGCGTCGTGGACATTGCCACTCTTACCGGCGCATGCATTGTGGCCCTGGGCCAATTCGCCATCGGCATGTTAGGCAACGATGACAAGCTGAAAGCCGAACTGAAAAAAGCTGGCGAACAAGCCGGTGAACGTGTATGGGAAATGCCGCTGTGGGATGAATATTTCGAACAACTCAAAAGTGATGTGGCGGACATGCGCAATATTGGTGGCCGTGGAGGTGGGATGATCACAGCTGGCATGTTCTTGAGTAAGTTTGTGGGCGATTACCCTTGGGTGCATCTCGACATTGCGAGCACCGATTGGAGTGCCTCTGAGCGTCCGTATGTTGGCAAAGGCCCAACGGCTATCGGCACACGACTCTTGGTGCAGTTTTTAATTAATCGCGCCGGAAATTCCTGAAAGACTTCTCCCCATGACCATCCAAGACCAAATCGGCCAGCTCTTGATGGTTGGGTTCCAAGGCACGGAACTCTCGTCTGAGTTTATTGATTGGCTTCAAGAGTTTCGCCCCGGTGGGGTCATTCTGTTTTCGCGCAACTTGGTCGATCCCGACCAAGTTGCACGACTCACCAATTCGCTACAAGAACATGCGCCAAATCCACCCCTGTTGATCGCCATCGATCAAGAAGGAGGACGTGTATCCCGCTTGCCCCAAGGGTTCACCATCTTCCCCTCAGCATCCTCAGTCGCTGCCTGCCAATCTCCTGATGTGGCCTATAGCGTTGCTGAAGTGACCGCCAAAGAACTGCGAGCGGTCGGGATCAACATGAATATGGCACCAGTACTCGACGTGAATAGCAATCCTGCTAATCCTATTATTGGAACTCGCGCTTACGGGGACACGCCCAAACACGTCTGTACCTTTGGGGTGGCCACCATGCAGGGCCTTCAGGACAACGGTGTCATTCCTTGCGGCAAACATTTTCCAGGGCACGGCGACACCATGACGGATTCACACAAAGTGCTGCCGGTGGTGAATTCAGATCGAGCTCAACTCGATGCCATCGAACTTGAACCCTTTCGTCATGCGATTCAGCAAGGCATCCCAACACTGATGACCGCCCACGTGCACTACCCTGCCCTTGATGCCGAAGCTCCTGCGACATTATCCCGACCTATCCTCACCGACTTGCTACGGAAGGAGTTAGGGTTCCAAGGCGTCACACTGACCGACGATATGGAAATGCGAGCCATCCTCGATCATGGAACGATTGGAGAAGCATCCGTCCGTTCCCTTCAAGCTGGGGCAGATATGGTGCTCATCTGCCATCAACAGGAACGGCAAGCAGAAGCCGTGTTGGCGATCGAACAGGCCCTTGATCGCGGAGACCTTTCCATGGCTGATGTTTTGGCCAGCGTAGATCGAATATCTGCCTTAAAACACACATACCTTTCCACATTCCAGCCAGTCGATCTTTCTCAAGTCGCCCAAACCGTCGGGATCCCCCAGCACAAAGAGCTTCTTGAAAAAATTCAACGAGTCGCGGCGCGCGTCTAACTTTTCTTCAACCCGAATTCACCCTCTTTCGCACTAGCCCTTCCCAAGGCTGGACTTTCCCATTCCTAATTTGGTTAGCTAGGGCCCTGGTATCACCACGTCATTTTTCCCAACACACGATCATTTTTCTTTCGGAGGATTTCATGGGGTTAAAAAAAGGAGATATCATCGATGAACACAAACGACACCCCGACAGCTGCGGCCTCATCATCAAAGTCATGGCCGGCGGAGAAGGCTTTGAAAAAGTGGTCTGCTGTGGCCATGAATTGACCGAAGAAGATGTCACCCCAACCTTTACTCGCGGTCGTGGCCGCAAGCGAGGGAAATTGCCGCCTGCCGTTCTTCTAGACGAAAAGAAACTTCACCCTGACTCCTGCGGGCTTCGAGTGATGATCTTGGATGGCGGGGCCGGGTTTCAAGAAATCATCTGCTGCGGGCATTCGATCAAGCTCAATGCCATGAAAGAATTTAAATATGGAGAAGATCAGCGAGGAGGAGAGGCGCAGATAGAAGAGACAGGACCATCGGGAAATGCGTAAAAATCGTGAAGCGTTATGCGTGAAACGTGAAGCGCAAAATCCTAAGACGGTAAATGGAAGTTCCAGGAATTTTCTCTCTAAAACAGTACGCTTATGCCCTAATTTACCGTCTTCTCCCCTCGCATCACGCATCACGCTTTACGCTTCACGAAACAAGTCTTGCGTCCCAGAAACCGTGTGTGGCACTATGGCCAACCGAGTTTATCTATGAGTACACTTCCTGAATTTGTCGGTACAATTCATATCTTCCTCGGGCCCTACCGTGGCAACCCGATTGCGCTCTATTTGCGACAAGAAGGCGAGTCTTGCCAGATTTCACCAACCAGCTACCCTTGGAACAAATTTGTTGGGACCGGTGAAACCGTCAATAAAGCGGCTGCGGATTTCGACCTCAAATGGAAAGAGGGCGACCTCACAGCGGAAATGTACTCTGGCCCACATTGGGAAGGCGGCATCAAACCCGAAAAGCCGAAGCCACCACCGACACCAGCAGCCCCCCCCAAACCAGCGACGGACGATACGGCAACAACCGAAGCTGGCGCGGCCACGACAAAAAAACCGCAAGCCACCTCGACTGAACCTGATTCTGCAAAACCGGCTGAAGCACCAACTCCTCCTCCTCCTCCTCCTCCTCCTCCTGCTCTTGATGTGACAGGACAATCTCAAACTTCGGCTTCACCTACAGCCCAACCCGAAGCACCATCCGAAAATCCTGTAAATTAATTTTCCCTCTTCTGAATTTTTCTCTCACAGGACACAAATCACGTTCAGAGATGCTTCAAGACTACACTTCTTTAGTACCCTTGGGCCTTATGAGCCTGTTGAATATTTCAGGCCCAAGGCCCACAGATGCACCAGGAATGCCTAATTGTATCGAGGGAATGTTCAAAAAAGTCCGTCCAGCAAGGCCGCAGTCCTTTTGACGCGCGGAGCGTACTCTCAGTACGTGAGCGCGGCAAAAGGGCGACTATGTCTGTGCGAGCCGCTTCGGGAAAGCCAGAGAACGCCGCTGGCGGCTTTTTTCAACATTCCCTATTTGCGACAGGAAAAACTTCGGGCTGCGCGAATCAAGGCTTGGAAAAGCTTTTTTTGGATGGGGTGTTTTTCGTAGAGAAATTCGGGGTGCCATTGGACGCCGAGGAGAAAATTTTTGTCTGGGGCTTCGATGGCTTCGATGACGCCATCGGGTGAGACTGCCGTCGTGACGAGCGACTTAGAGACTTTTTTAATTGATTGATGGTGCGAACTGTTGACTTGTATTTTGGCTTTACCAGCAATTCGTCTGAGCAAGGAACGAGGTTCGATCTGTATTGAATGCGCCGTCTTTGTCGCGGAATAGGTTGGGAGATGCGCAATGGGTGTTTTAATTTGTGCATCAATGTCTTGAAACAGGGTGCCGCCTAACGCGACATTGATCGATTGCATGCCTCCACAAATACCGAGCATTGGCACGTCGGCTTGATAGGCGATTTTGGACACGCCCAATTCCAACGTCGCACGTTGCATACTCATGCGTTTGAATTTGTATTGTTGTTTTTCTCCGTAGGTTTCTGGCGCAAGGTCTGACCCGCTGCCAGTAATGAGTAGCCCATCGACTTGCGAGACGATTCTTTTCCACGCTGCTCGATCAGGCATGAGTGGAAGAATAAACGGGATGCCACCGGCATCTTCAATGGCTTTGGCATACCGAGCACGAAGAAAATAGAAGGGTTCTTTCCCTCCCATATCCTCACGATCGCCAGGATTAAAATCTGGGGTGATACCAATGATTGGTTTCATGCTCACGCAAGATTCAACGAAGATTGATTACTCGGCGTAGGCATCTTCTTGGTAAGGGCTCACACCAAAAAATCTCAGTGGTTTTTTGCCAGTCAAATGATCAGGGGTGATGACATAGTCGCCATAAAAACTCGGTTCCCATACCGTTTGGGCCGTCTCAAGATTGCCCCCAGTCAACAACCAAGTTGCACCTCCGACAATGCCCCCCAACCCCGCATAAATAATTTTTGCAGGACCATAGGGTAGGGTCAGCAAGGCACTAGCCACGCCAAGGCCAGCTTCTTCTGCAGGGTCGGAATTGCTTTGGGCCACGGCCACGGTCACTCCACCAGCCAACAACACTAAACACATTGGCACAATCAAGAGCCGTTTGGCCCAGCTGATTGTTTTTTCAGAAAATGAGCGCACATTGATAAACTTCTGACGTTCCATTGGTTGTCCCTCCTTGACGACATAAACACTGTGGTAGATTTAAAAAGGGAACTCTTCCTGAATTCACTAGCGGTAAGAGGGAAAGCCCTTCTGTTTTATTTAACCGATCCATCGGGATCTTGCAAATGAATCTTGGTTAGGCCTGAAGCTCAATATCCAACTCTTGTAAAATTTCTTGTTTCACCGACCATTCTTTTTTTTCAAGAACTTCATCTAATTCTGCAACGAGAGCATCTTTGGATATTCGGCTATTTTCCTGTTGGATCCCTACCTCAATAGCCAGATGGAGTTTCATAAGACAAATCTGTTGAACAAATATGTCTGGTCCCCGTTCCAAGAAGTCCGCTCGCTCTGATTCCGGAAAGTGAACTACCGCTCCCTGGAGCCACTGACCAAATTCAAAGCGTTCGCGAATGTCGGCCAACTGAGTCTGGGTCATTTCGATAGCCACTTGCACCCCTCCCTTCCAACTTCGTTTCTTCACGTTAAACACGCAATACACGATCGCTGAGTCAGCCTCATGAGGCTCCGGCCCATAAAACAAGGTCATGCGGTATTGTGGAATTTTTGGCAAAGCCATATCCGACATGGCCGGATTGTACCATGGGAAGGGATCAATACAAGAACAACGCGTATCCCTTGCCTGAGCACAGGAAATGCTCCACAACACCACTGCTCTCGTTTTCAATATTTTCATGGGTTGACACCACAAGTTCTAGGTCATTACCATGATTCCTTAGACCTATAGATCAAGAACTTCACGTACTTTAGGCTGAGGAACAATCATATGTTTGGCACAATGGGCATTTCGGAACTCGTCATTATTCTGGTTATTGTTTTGATTATCTTTGGGGCCGGCCGACTCCCGCAGATTGGTGAAGGGGTAGGAAAAGCGCTCAAGGGTTTCAAAAAGGAAATTAATGAGATTCCGCCCCCGATTGAAGAACAAAATCCTGGCCCCGCTCCTGAAGCTCAAATGCAAGCCCAGCCTGCCGCTGCTCCTGCTGTCCAGGAGGCTGGAACCGCTCAACCGGTGGCCCAACCCGCGACACAACAACCGTATAAGCCAGGTACGGAGCAAACCCCTGGGACTTTGGCCGCTATGGTGTATAGTGGGCTTAAGCCAGAACCGGTTCTCCCTCCGTCGACTGAGCCCGTGGTCGCTCCAGTATCCACCTATGTCGAAAGACATTCACCCGTGACCATGGAACAACGAGCGGCGAGCTCAGTGCCGCAACCCATGGCTCAATATCCCCCCCTGCCCCCATCAGCCGCTCCGGCCCCAACAGGGAAACGACCTTCAGCGGTCATCAATAAAGAGGCCGTGGCACGAGTTCAAGCACAACAAGCCGCCATGCAAGCAAAGGCTGCCCAAGCGAAACCAAGCCTTGGATCCCCAGATGACATGCAGAGCCTTGGGGAAGGGCTCGGTGGTGCCTTGAGAACATTTCGAGAAGCCACTGCGGATGTGCGCAACGCCATTGATCCCGAGATGCGAACGATTCAAGCCGAATTAGATGCAGCGCAAAAGGAAGTGGAACAAACCATCGAAATCGCCAAGCAGCCGCCATTACCCAAAGACCCTCCCCCGTCACCCTAATTGTTCGAACAACCTCGCACGTGAACAATGTCCTATTCTCTATCGCGGTCAGTGCCTGGATCTTGCTAGGTACTGTCGGATGTCAACCAGAAGCCAAGCAACACGATCCCTTAAGCATCACCGCCACGCTCGTGGAACTACTCCGAGATTCCTCCCCAGATATTCGACGAACGGCGGCCCTTTCTCTTGGAAAAATTGGACATTCAGCCGGAACCCAAGGGTTAGTCAACGCCCTATCTGATCCTGACACGTTAGTCAGAGAATATAGTGCGTGGGCACTCGGCCAAATCGGAGAAGAAATCAACACGGATGCCGCGATGGCCTTAGTGGCAGCCTTGGGAGACGAGCACCCCATGGTCAAAGCTTCTGCAGCCAAGGCGCTGGGTAATGTTGGACTCCGAAAGCCAATGATTCCTTTACTCCTGGAAGGATTAACCGTTGGTGAGGTCAAGAGTCGGCGTGCGGTCGTCCAAGCACTCATGCAGCTTGAGGGAAAAGAATCGTATTCTGCCCTACTCACGGCATTAAAGGACTCTGATGCCGAGGTTCGACAAGGAGCCATTGCCGCCTTGGGTGAGTTAGGAGATCGGCAAGTACTTCCCTCCTTGCGCAAAATTTTGCTGGAAGATCGAAGTGTGGGTGTGCGAACTGAAGCCGCCTACCGAATTGGAAAACTTGGGGATCAGGCCGATCTGATTTCTCTACAAAAAGCGGCGCAGGAAGATACCACCGCCATCGTCCACCTGTGGACAACATGGGCCATTGAAAATATTTCCCCAGACTCGAAAGTTACCGACTCTGAGAATGCACCGAAGTAAAGACCTGAGGGAAGGGGCGAAATACTTTGGCTGGTGAAATTTCAGAGGCTTTGCGGCCTAGGGAAAGAAAATAATGTGGGGGAAGACGAGCTTGTCAGCGCCTGTTCTCATTTTTGAGCGCTGCAAGTTGAGGGACCATTTCCTTTTCATAACACATCGGGCAAATGCCGTGGCTGAACTTCACTTCAGAATGGTGCCCTAAGTACTCCTCTACCTGTTGCCAATAATTCCCGTCATTTCGAATTTTTTTACAATAGGAACAGATTGGCAAGAGACCTTGCAATTGTTTAATTTGGGAAATGGCTTGCTCTAAATCATCGACCCGTTGTGCAAGCTTTTCTTGAAGGTCAAGGACCCGAAATCCGACTCGTACGCGAGCACGTAATTCTTCCGCATCAAAGGGTTTGACAATATAATCATCAGCCCCTGCCTCGAGTCCTTTCACGACATCTTGGCGTTCGGCTTTGGCTGTCACCAAAATCAGGTAGCGGTTTTTCCCGTCACTCGCCCCCTTCAAATCACGGCACAATTGGAGTCCATCCAAGCCGGGCATCATCCAATCTAAGATGGCCAGTCGTGGGGCATTAGGATCCTGAAGAGCCTCCCACGCTTGCACGCCATCCTCGGCTTCAACGACCTGATTCCCCCCGCGGGTCAATGCTGACACGACGGTGCGACGCGAAATTCGATCATCTTCCGCCACCAAAACCTTCCTCTGTGGAAGGGTCGGCTCATCTAAATCTTGTACGGACTCATTCATGCTTAGAGGGACTCATTTCATTGTGTGGAATGGACCATCGCGGATCTTAGGGATCTTAGGGCACTTCGCTTAAGAACAAGAAATAGTCTGAGTTTCTGCTTGACTGAGCACGCCCCGCACAGCTGCGAGCATCTCCTCCAATTCAAAGGGTTTGGGAAGTGTCCATTGAGCGCCTATGTTTTTAGTAAATTCCAAGGAGGTAAATCCCAAAGTGCCGGTAAACCCGGACATGGTGATGAACCGAAGATTGGGAAAGTCTTGTATCAATTCCCGGATCATCGTGATTCCGCTTTTTTCCGGCATCAACAAGTCACAAATCAACAAATCAACAGGCCTGGATCGGTAGGATTCAACCCCCTCCACACCATTAGTGGATTCCAATACAGTGTAGCCCTCAGATTCGAGAGCTTCACGTAACATTCTTCGAATGTGCGGGTCATCATCAATGATAAGAATCGTAGCCACAGGAAAGATCTTTCGAGGACTTCTCTTAGGCGTGAACCGGCGATTGAACCGCATCTTGTACGGTAGGGAACATGGAAATAATTTTTGAAAAATTCGCGAGATCCAACACTTTTTTGACATATTCCTGAGCATTGACAATACTGACGCGAGCATTTTTCAATTTGAGATTTTGTTGGGCCAGAGCCATCAATCCGAGGGCGGCACTATCAATATACGGCACCTGCTGAAGATTCAGGATGAGATGCGTTAATGACCCATTCTGGGCCTTCCCCAGTGCATCCATAAAGACTTTTCTTCCAGAAAATTCTAGTCGTCCTGATATATTCAAGACCGTGGCGCTCCCCTGAGTTTCCTGTGTAATTGTCAGCATTACTCCCTCCTGAATGCCCATCCTTTGAAATTATTATCCAGAGTTTTAGCAAAACGGGTTTTATTATTTGCCTTCTTTCTAACTATTTCGGTTTACTCTTGTTCATAACTTAAGTCTTTATCTCTATTTTTCCTATTTTGTTGGATTATCTCACCCAGACATGGGGAGGGCTCTCTGAAGAAAGTCCTTTTACCTAAAATAAGGATTACCAAAATTATTGCGAAATAAGATGAAGGTGGGAAGGCAAACACACGTGCGAAGTGAATGATCACCTCGCCCGAAAACATCATTCAGACTTAGGATCGCCCAGAAGCCCAATAGCCCGACGAAGGTTATCTGTCGTGCCTAAAAGGGCCAACACATCTCCCACCTCAAGCACAGATTTGTTGGTAGGATTTGACTGGGTGACCCCTGCCCTCATCAGAGCGACCACCGAAGCTCCAGTTCGTTGCCGAATCGAGAGTTCCCCCAGGGATCTCCCAAGCGCAGGAGAATCGTCCTCAATTCGACAAGTTTCAATTTCGACATCTACCAAAGTGCCAGCCCTCAAATGATGAGCCAATTCCGGCAGTTCTCCTCGTCGGAGTAGGGCATACCCTTCCCGACGAATCTGTTCGGCCTTTTCCATGATCATCTGTTTGGGCAACTTGTACGTTTGAAGTACCAGGGAGGAGATTTCGATCGATGTCTCAAATTCTTCTGGAATAATTTCATTGGCCCCAAGTTGCTGAAGCTCTTCCAATTCCTTCAAATACCTGGTGCGCACGACAATATGTACCGTGGAATTGAGGTCTCGTGCCAATTGAACGATACGCCTTGCGCCAAAAGGATCGGATATAGACACCACCAGCACCTTCGCGTACTCGATTTGTGCTTGGCGGAGAACTGTAGGACTCGTGGCATCGCCGTAGTGAATGGGGACGCCAGTTCCCAGTTCCATCTGGACGACATCTCCACGAATCTCCAAGACCACAAAAGGCAGCTCAAACTCTCCAAGAACTTTGGAGAGATTTCTTCCATTTAACCCATACCCCACAATGATTACGTGATCTTTTAGCTTGAGTTTAGAGGATTCAGAGCGAAGGGTAATTCGACCTGGAAACCATTGGTGCAGACGTTGAAAGGCTTCAGTGCGACGCGCAATTTTGGGGGACCATTGAATGACTATGGGGGTCACAATCATTGTGAGCACTGAGACCGCGAGGAATATGTTGTACGTCTCTCGGTATAGAATGCCAACTTTGAGCCCCTCTTGCGCCAAGATAAACGCAAACTCTCCCACTTGGGCCAACGCGACGCCAGACAACACTGCAGAACGAACCGGAACCCCTGCCGCAAGAGCGGCACCGGCCCCTGTCACAAATTTTCCAATGAAAATCGTGACCACCATGGCCAGAATCAGGAACGGATGCTCCAATAAGACTCGAGGATCCATCAACATGCCAATGGACACGAAAAACAAGCTGTTGAAGCTATCCCGAAATGGGAGTACTTCCGCGAGGGCCTGATGACTATATTCAGATTCAGAAATCAGCAGGCCAGCGATAAAAGCCCCCAGCGCCAAGGAAAGCCCGGCAAGTGAGGTCAACCCTGCCGTACCTAGCCCTAGCACGATCACGGTCAGAAGAAATAATTCACGGCTTCTAGTTCGAACAATATGCTCCAGTAATTTGGGAACAATGACTCGGGCCGCAATGACGACAGCAATGACCAAGGCGAGTGACTGCGCGAGAGCCCAGAGAATTTGCCCCATACCCTCCGCTCCATTATCACTCAAAAATGGAGTCATGAGCATCATGGGAACAACGGCTAAATCCTGAAAAATTAAAATGCCAATGGTGGAGCGTCCATGCAGCGTGTCATTTTCTCTGCGCTCCGCAAGTGCTTTGAGTACAATGGCCGTACTACTGAGCGAAAGAAGCATGCCCCAAAAAATGGCGGACTTCATTGACAGCCCAAAAACCAATCCTCCCCCCATAATCAACACCAACACACCAAACACTTGGGCTGGTCCTGCAATGAGAAACAACGATTTTGAAGATTTCAGTTGGGTGAGGGAAAATTCCAGACCGATGGTGAAGAGCAGAAGGATCACGCCGACTTCGGCGAGGACTTGGACTTGATCATGATCAGAGATGAGGTTCAGGCCATACGGCCCGACTAACGTTCCCGCCACGAGAAACCCTGCAATAGAGGGCAGGTGGATTTTCTGAAATACATAGACCACCCCGATGGAGACGGTAAAGATCACGATGATGTCTCGTAAAATGCTAATGTCTTCCATCACACTCCAATGAAGTGGCAAGGACTATTGCCGGCACTATACCTGACTCACCGAATTGACAAAAGCGAAGATGTGGGAGGTTAGATGATACGGAAGGACAATGAAAAAATTTCCGAAGAGACAGAATCTTTGATTCTGGACAGAAAGCCTGGACCTTATTCGCAGGTCGAATTCCGAGTGTAAAGCAAAGGCAATTCTAACCAGTTATTTGTGTGGGGCTAATAAGTCGCGAAACAACCACGGGGCTTCTGATTTTCTTCTTTGTTCGTAGGCCGTAATGGCCGCTTCACGTTTTAGAGTCAACCCAATCCCGTCCAAGCCTTCGATTAAACAATTCTTTCGAAAAGGATCGATCGTAAAATGAAAGAGTAACCCAGTTGGGGTAGCCACTGTTTGGTTGGAAAGATCAATAGTTGCCTGCAAGGTCCCTTGGCTGACCAGGGCGTCGAAGAGTTGCTGGATTTCTTCGGTCTTGAGCGTCACAGGTAAAATACCGTTTTGAAAACAGTTGTTATAAAAAATATCCGCAAAACTTGGTGCCAGAATTGAACGAATACCGTAATCCAACAATGCCCAAGGGGCATGTTCCCGTGATGATCCACACCCAAAGTTATCACGCGTCAAAAGAACCGTCGCTTCTTGAAAGCGCGATTGGTTCATGAAGAACTCAGGGTCGGGGGTGCCATCGGGTCGGATCTTCCAATCAGCAAACAATCCCTCTTTTAACCCTGTTCGATGAATGGTCTTGAGATATTGCTTCGGGATAATTTGGTCGGTATCGACGTTGACTCGATCAAGCGGCGCCACCATGCCGGTATGAGTTATAAACGGTTCCATACTGTTTCCTTTAAAACGTGATGCGTCATGCGTGATCCGTTGAAAAAAAATTTATCATACGCTTCACGCTTCACGCATGACGCTTCACGTTAGATCCAATGCCGAATATCAACAAAATGCCCGGCAATCGCCGCCGCGGCAGCCATAGCAGGAGAAACCAGATGCGTTCGCCCTCCCTTGCCTTGACGGCCTTCGAAATTACGATTGCTGGTTGATGCGCATCGTTCACCCGGTTCAAGCACATCGGCGTTCATGGCCAGACACATGCTACATCCAGCATCACGCCATTCAGCCCCTGCAGAGCGAAATATTTCATCTAATCCTTCTTCCTCTGCCTGCTTTTTCACCAGTCCAGAGCCAGGCACCACCATGGTGTGAACACCTTGGGCAACTTTTTTCCCCTTAAAGTACGAGGCAGCCACGCGCAAATCCTCAATTCGAGAATTGGTGCATGACCCAATAAACACGCGATCAATCTTGAGCTCTTGGATAGGAGTTCCTGGGGTGAGCCCCATATAATCTAAAGCACGCTGAATCGAATCACGCGCTTCTCCGTCAGGGTAGGAACGTGGGTCAGGAATTGTGCCATCCACCCCACAAACCATCCCAGGGTTGGTACCCCAAGAAACTTGCGGGGAAATCTCTTCAGCCTGAAGACAAATCGTGTGATCGTATGAAGCCCCAGGGTCGGTGATTAAATTCGCCCACGATTGTACAGCCTGTTCATATAATTTCCCTTGCGGAGCTAAAGGACGTCCTTTCACATAGGCTGCGGTCTTCTCATCTGGAGCGACCATGCCAGCGCGCGCGCCACCTTCAATCGACATATTGCACAACGTCATCCGGCCTTCCATCGTCAACGCTCGAACTGCTGATCCCGTATATTCGACCACATATCCGGTTCCACCTGCCGTGCCAATCTTCCCGATAATCGCCAGTGTCATATCCTTAGCGGAGCAATGTGGTGGCAACGTGCCCTCCACTCGAATTTCCATGGTCTTCGGACGTTTTTGTACCAAACATTGCGTGGCCAACACATGCTCGACCTCGCTGGTTCCAATGCCAAACGCTAACGCCCCGAACGCTCCATGCGTAGAAGTATGTGAATCCCCACAGACAATGGTCATCCCTGGTAAAGTTAATCCCTGTTCAGGACCAATGACATGCACAATCCCTTGACGAATATCGTCCATCGTAAATACCGAAATATTAGAGTCACGACAATTATTTTCCAACGTTTGGATTTGGATTCGGCTCATTGGATCAGCAATGGCGGCCTGCCGATTAGTCGTGGGAACATTGTGATCAGGAACGGCTAACACGGCTGCAGGACGTCGAGCCTTTCGTCCTGCTATTTTTAAACCCTCAAAGGCCTGAGGGGACGTGACCTCATGGACAAGATGGCGGTCAATATAGAGAAGGGTTGTCCCATCAGGATCCTCATGGACCACATGCGTTTCCCAGATCTTTTCAAAGAGTGTCTTCGCGGACATCCCTAACTCCTTTGTGTAAATTTGCGGACCGATATAATGCGCAGAATGGCTTAAGCCTTGCAACCATTTCCAATGATTTCATTCCATCCCCCGCCTGCCCCTGGGGGCCAAAAATCACCGAGACCATGAGAATGTTAAAAAATGACCTTCCTCTTTCCATAAGCCACCAAGCAAGATAGATTAGTAGGTGACAGAGGATTTGCTATACTTTTTATAGGGTTTCGTTTACATTCGGTCGTTTAGGGTTTGACCATAGTTGGAAAATCTCATTTTCTATTGAGATTGATTGATGCTCGAATAAATTTCAGAGAACTTTCGAGCAAACCCACCTCTGTCACAGGATGTGACTCTCAAGCTAGCCAATTGGCACGTACTTCTTGTGATTGAGTAGGGAACAGAAACAGAGAGTCATACGTTCCAAGCGAACGAGGCTCTCCTATAGTTTTGATTTATTTGGCATGCTAGATGCCCAGTTGAGTTAAGGGAGTGGTGCGTGGGGCTAATAAGTCGGTTCCTCAGTTTACTTTCAAGTGATATGGCGATCGATTTGGGAACGGCCCATACCTTGGTGTATGTCCAAGGCAAGGGGATTGTGCTCAACGAACCTTCCGTAGTGGCTATTGAAAAAAATACCAATACCATTTTGGCTGTGGGAAGTGAGGCCAAACGAATGGTTGGTCGAACTCCTGGAAATATTGCCGCAATTCGGCCCATGAAAGAGGGCGTCATCGCTGATTTTGAGATGGCGGAACGGATGCTCCGCTACTTTATTACCAAGGTGCATAATCGCAGTGCCTTTGTCCGCCCGCGTATCATCATTGGCGTACCTTCGCGCATCACACAAGTTGAACAACGTGCGGTAAGAGAATCCGCTGAATTAGCAGGAGCCCGTGAGGTCTACCTGATTGAAGAACCCGTCGCTGCGGCTATTGGTGCGGGACTTCCTATTATGGAACCCTCAGGGAACATGGTGGTGGATATCGGGGGGGGTACCACAGATATCGCGGTGATATCTCTGGGCGGAATCGTGTATAGCGAATCTGTGAAAGTGGCTGGAGACCACATTGACTCCGCTATCATCAATCATGTGAAGAGAGAGTATAGCCTTCTCATTGGCGAGCATATGGCAGAAAGAGTCAAAGTGGAGATTGGCTCAGCCTATCCTCTTCCCGAAAAAGCCCAAATGATGGTGAAAGGACGAGATCTCATATCCGGGATCCCACGAACCATTGTCTTGGAAGATACCGAAATCCGTGAAGCCTTACAGGATTCCATTGCGACCATTGTTGCAGCCATCAAAGTGGCACTAGAAAATACTCCGCCTGAGCTGGCAGGAGACATCATTGATCGAGGAATTGTGTTGACTGGAGGGGGTTCGCTCTTGAAGGGATTGGATGCCCGGTTACGTGATGAAACCGCGCTTCCCATCGTCACGGTCGATGACCCACTGACCTCTGTCGTCTTAGGTGTAGGAAAGACGCTTGAAGAGCTTTCCTTACTGCGGAGTGTCGCCTCCATGTCAACCATGAGATCGTAAAGGAACGCATATCGATGATCGGCCGGGTCCGGCCTTTAGTCCTCTGGAGTACCCGCACAAAGCGACTGTTGGTCATCTTGATGATTGTCGCCATGCTACTGCTGTTTCTCTTTCCTCGACAAACGCAATTTCTCCTCCAGCATCTTGGCAGACCAGTGGCAGACGTTGTCAGCATCCCTTTGGAAATGATGGCAGGGGTAGACCGTGGGGTCCGCAATTGGTGGAACAAATATATCGCAGTGCAAGGCATCTATGACCAGAATCAGCACCTGCAGTCCAGAATCCAGGAATTAGAAGGAGAATTAAACCAACTCCGTGAACAAGCCTTGGCTTCTCAGCGTTTATCGGCCTTACTGGAGTTTCAGGAAGAAAGCGCTCTTCCTACCCTTGCTGCACGGGTGATTGGCCGAAGCGCCTCAAATTGGTATCGCGGTGTCATATTAAACAAAGGCGAGGATCATGGGGTTGCCGTAGAAATGGGAGTGGTCACCCCAGCCGGGATCGTTGGGAATATTGTGAAAGTCGCCAGTTCAACCAGTATTGCTCTGTTAATTACCGACCCGAATGTCGCCGTGACCGGCCTGGTGCAACGCACACGAGACGAAGGCATTATTCAGGGCACCGCCCAGGGTTTGGTCCGAATGAAGTATATTCCGCCATTAGCGGCCGTGAAAGAAGGCGATGCGGTCGTGACATCAGGACTGACCGGAGGATTTCCTCGCGGGATTCTTATTGGCCAGGTCCTCCAGGTGGGAGAGCGAGAGGGAGACCTCTTTCAAACTGCTCGGGTGGCACCTGTGGTCGATTTTGGGAAATTGGAAGAAGTCTTAATCCTCATTTCGCCACAACGGGCCAAAGACACTGAATCGATTGAGAATGTTCTCACCTCTCCTGAGGAGAAACCTAAAGATTCATGAAAACCGGAATCTTTCTTGGCTTGATACTCTTGCTCGTCCCTCTCCAAGCCACCGTGCTAGGGCGAGTGAGTCCGTTTGGCATTCGCCCAGATCTCTGTCTCATCGCCGCATGTTTGACTGGATTGCTTACCGGACAGGTCCATGGATTGCTCTTAGGATTTGGGCTAGGGTTTACCCAAGATCTATTTTCCGCCAGCGACCTGTGGCTGAATACGATTACCAAGTCCGGCGTTGGATTCTTCGCCGGATTGATTGCCAAAAACTTGGCCAATGCCGCATCTCATTCAGCGTTTCTGCTTATGACCATCTTTTCGCTGCTTTCTGGTGTGGTATTTTTAGTCTCTTCAAGGGTGGGCATGGAGTTGTGGGATGTGTTGCAAGGTTTCCCCTCAATCCTTTTGCCCCAAGCCCTGTTCGATGGACTCGTGGCCGTCGCCGCCCATTGGGTCATTACTCGCTGGACGCCAGAATCCGTCAGCCTCTATGAAAGGGGCTAGTTGCCCGTCGCTGGTCGCTGGTCGCTGAAAAAAATGGTTTTAAAGGTCTTATGACACGAGCAACTAGAAACCAGCGACTAGCAACGAACCATGGAACCTATAATTTTAGTCGCCCAAACACGGATGCGAAATGAGTGATAGTGGATTTCAGCAAAGCGGGTTATCCGATATTCAACAACGACTAGTATTCCTAAAAGTCGTGGTATTGGTCGTCATTAGCCTGCTGACCTTACGCCTGTGGCAATTACAGGTTCGTGATGGGCCACATTATCTTGAACTTTCGCAAGACAATCGAACGAGCTCTATTCTGTTACATCCTGCCCGAGGGCTCATTTACGATCGAAATGGAATACTTCTCGCCAATAATGTTCCGAGTTTTAACTTGTATGTGGAGCTGAAAGATGTCAAGGATCGAGAAGGCCTCATCCAGAAACTCGTCGAGTATCTGAACATTGATGCGTCTGAAGTCAGCGAAAAAATTCGAACACAGAGCAGCCGGACACGGGTAAAATTAAAAGGCAGTCTCACGCTTCGCGAGGCGGCCCTCATTGAATCACATCGCCTGGCGTTACCAGGTGTCGTAGTTCAACCAGAATTTCAACGAAATAATCCTCAAGGACCCTATGCTGCCCATGTCGTTGGGTATGTGGGTGAAGTGTCTGAGCGACAAATGTCCAAGGAATATTTTGAAGGCCTTCGTCAGGGAAGTATCGTCGGTCAATATGGAATAGAACGCGAATACGATCAACTCCTGCGGGGACAAGCGGGGAGCAAGCTCATTGAAGTGGACGCCTTAGGACATGAGAAACGAACAATCTCTGTCGATAAACCCCAGGCTGGCCATGACCTCTACCTGACCATCGATTTTGATCTCCAACAACTGGCCGAAGATTTGTTAGGAGTGGAGGCTGGTGCTATCGTGGCACTAGATCCCAAGACTGGCGAAACCCTCGCATTAGCGAGCCGACCCAGTTTTGATCCGAATGCCCTATCCCGTGGACTGCGCTCTAAGAATTGGCAAGACATTCTTCGAGACAAACGGCATCCACTGACCAACCGAGCCATACAAGGACTGTATCCTCCAGGGTCCACCTTTAAAATCATCATGGCAGCAGCGGCGTTGGAGTCAAATACGGTGGACATATCCGAGACGATTCAATGTGGTGGGCGATTTCGTTTCGGAAACCGGACCTATCGTGATTGGAAGGCCAGTGGACATGGAACGGTGGATCTCCACAAAGCCATGATGCATTCCTGTGACGTGTATTTTTATAAAATGGGACACCGGCTTGGCATTGAAACCATCGCCACCTACGCCAAGCTTTTTGGCTTAGGCAAAAAAACCGGGATTGATTTGCCCTCCGAACAATCAGGCATTGTCCCTTCGGCAGAATGGAAACAAAAGGCTCGAGGAGAACCATGGTACCCTGGAGAAACCATTTCTGTTTCGATTGGACAAGGATTCGTCAATGTCACCCCGCTGCAAATGGCACAGGTGATTGCCACCATCAGTAATAATGGTGTGGCGCATCAACCTCGATTGATTCGAGGGGTACGACACCGAAATACCGGTCAGATCGAAACCTGGCCAATACCTCAAGCCACCCCATTGGGTCTTAATCCAACATTTGTGGAAGGAATTCAACGCTCCCTTGCATCAGTCGTTTCAGAGGGCACAGCACGACGAGCTAACTCTCCACTCGTCACCATTGCCGGAAAAACCGGAACGTCTCAGGTCGTGGCGCTTCGCCCAGACAAGGAAAAAGAAACTCCTAAACAGTTTCGCGACCATGCCTGGTTCGTGGCCTATGCTCCATTTGATAATCCGCAAATTGCCGTGGCCGTCCTGGCCGAGCATAGCGGACATGGTGGTTCTGCCGCGGCTCCCCTTGCCCGAGAATTGATTGAGGCATTTATCAAGAAGAATAGGAATCCAGTAGGAGAGAGCCGCCAACAGAGGGAAAATACGAAAAGGCCGGTCTTGTAACTCGTTATGGGTGATCAATGATGAATAGAACAGGATACGTATTTCAAATCTCGCACATGGCTGCCGTAGCTTTAACGAAGGCCGGTTTTGTTCTTTCACGAGATACGAACGACGAGATACGAAAGACGAACCCCGAGCTACGCTTCACGCATAACGCTTCACGCATAACGTCATTGAGAGTTCTCTGGTGACGAGAGCTCGAAGATTTGATGGAGTGGATTGGTCACTACTTGGTGTGATTGTGGCACTTCTTTGTATTGGAGTCCTCACCATTTACAGTGTGACCGCCAATGGACAAGGGAGTAAGTTCCCAATCTTTGCCAAGCAAGGAGTGTGGATTGGGGTCGGGGCTTTGGCCTTTGTCGTCGTCGCCAGCATGGACTACCACAAACTGGCCAGGTTTTCCTACATCCTCTATGGGCTGGGGCTTCTCTTGTTGCTAGTGGTGATGTTGAGTGGCAAAACGAGTCGAGGGGCTCAACGTTGGATTTCATTAGGACCGGTGGCCATCCAGCCTTCTGAATTTGTCAAAATGCCGCTCTTGCTCATGCTATCGTCCTATTATGCTTCCCAGACCCGTAGTGGATGGCTCTATCGGGTCATTGTTCCAGGCCTGCTGGCCCTTCCGGGATTCTTTCTCATTCTTAAGCAACCGGACTTGGGAAGCAGTCTGAGTTTTATTGCTATTTACATCATTTTACTTCTTGCCGTGGGAGTAAAACCAAAGGCTTTTGGCCTCGTCTTGCTTACAGCGCTCATGATTTTTCCTTTTGCCTGGGGCGAGCTGTGGGGGTCACTCCACGATTATCAGAAAGAACGAATTTTGAGTTTTGTTGACCCGGCCTATGATACGGGGGGCAAAGGATATCAAGGATTACAGTCTCGTATTGCTATTGGCTCGGGCGAACTCATGGGGAAAGGCCTTCATGGCGGAACACAAACCCAATTTAAATTTCTCCCTGAAGGTCATACGGATTTTATCTTTGCGGTGTTTGCAGAAGAATGGGGATTTTTAGGTGCCATCGTCTTAGTCTTATTATTTTTTACATTGTTTTTATTGGGACTGGACATCGCCTCCAAAGCCAAAGATATGTTAGGTGCGCTTTTGGCGGTGGGAGTTGTGGGCATGATGGCGTTTAATGTGGTGGTCAATATCGGCATGACCGTTGGGCTCGCGCCCATTGTTGGTATTCCCTTGCCCTTATTAAGTTACGGGGGCAGTGCGACAATTATGACAATGGCCGCCTTGGGCTTATTGCTGAGCGTGAAACGGCGCCGAATGACTTTGGTTCAATAATCTTAACTAATCTCTGAGCCTATGTAGAACATAAGTGTGCACCACAAAAGGTCTTCGCCAATGCGCGGCCCTGTTTATTCAGTCAGTTTGTGGTCCTACAATGCTCGGAGTCTAAGGAGCCGGTATGGGTGTAGAAATCGCGATTAATGTCAACCCGCAAGAAACGCGGGTGGCGGTGTTAGACAACAAGGTGGTCACGGAATTATATGTGGACCGTGCCAAGAAAAAAGATTTTGTCGGAGATGTCTACAAAGGAAAAGTCGTCAAGGTGTTACCTGGGATGCAAGCCGCATTTCTCGATATCGGGTTAGAGCGAGCCGCGTTCATTCATGTCTCTGATCTCTCAATTGGCACAGAGCCAGGAGACATCCTTGTCGATGGTGGTGATGATGATGACGACAAGGGCCCGGAACTTCCGCGTCCCAAAAGACAAAATGTTCTTCCCATTGAACAGCTCATAGAAGAAGGACAAGAACTGATGGTGCAGATCTCAAAGGGCCCAATTATGACCAAGGGCCCAAGAGTCACATCCTATTGTTCCTTGCCCGGAAGATTTTTGGTGTTGATGCCCAATGTGGATCATGTAGGGATCTCTCGTCGGATTGCGAAAGACGAAGAACGCGCACGCCTCAAAGATATCATGAAACGAATCCGAGAACCGGGCTACGGGTATATTGTGCGGACCGTGAGTGAGGACGTGAGTGAAGAAGATCTTCGATTAGACGTGGATTTTTTGACGGCCTTGTGGCAAGACATTTTGAAAAAGCAGGAGCAACGTCCTGCACCAGCGATGCTGCATACTGACCTCAGCTTAACCCTCCGAGTCGTCAGGGATTTGTTTACCAAAAAGGTTGATCGTCTCATCATTGACTCAAAAGAAGAATGTGACGCCGTGCGCGACTTTGTGAAGCGCTATCTTCCTGAACAGACTTCCCGCATTTTTCATTACGACAAAGAAGAAGACCTCTTCGACCATCTGGGAGTCGAAATGGAAATTTCACGGGCCTTGAGCCGAAAGGTATGGCTCAAGTCAGGCGGCCATATCGTTATCGACCATACTGAGGCCATGACAGTGGTTGACGTAAATACCGGTCGGTATGTGGGGAAAAAGGATCAAGAAGAAACGATTTTAAAAAACAACCTGGAGGCGGCGCGAGAGATTGCCTACCAAATCAAACTTCGAGGGATTGGGGGCATCATTATTATTGATTTTATTGACATGGAACGCGAACGCAATCGTGATAAGGTGTATCGCACGATGGTTGACGCCATGGCCAAGGATAAAGCACGGACACGCATCTCCCGAATTACCGATTTAGGGCTCATTGAGATTTCACGTGAACGTGTGCGCGAAGATATCATGCGTACCCTATCCGACCTGTGTTCCGATTGTGATGGACGTGGATATACCAAATCAGCCACCACAGTGGTGTATGACATTTTCCGCGACATTCGTCGGATTGGGAAAGCTTCCGGTCAACAAAAGGTCGTCATTGGAGCGAATCCTATTATTGTGGATATGCTTCTGGACACCGAACATGAAGGACTCGAGCAAATAGAACGCGAATGTCGTCATCAAATCGTCGTCCAAGGCGATCCCCTATTGCATCTGGAGCAATATGATATTGTGGTCTTAGAGGGAGCGGCACGAGAATAACATTCATCTCAGATACGGCTGTCGCTCGTTGCTTGTCGCTTGTCGCTCGTCGTTCGTCGTTCGTAAAAAAGAGAGCCATGAAGATTCTTAAAACGAACGACGAACAAACAGGCAATAGTCAAAAACTGGATGAGGATAATTAGTGGAGTCTCTCGAACCATGGCTTCTTCTACGAGCAGTCAAAGGTTTGAGTGACGGAACCCTCACGAGGCTCGTTCGAGAATTTGGATCTCCGCAGTCGGTGTTGTCAGCTCCCATACAAGAGCTACAGTGCCAAGGGGGCATTACTAAGTTTGTGGCAACCGCAATTCATGAGGGACCACATCCTCAAGCTCGGGTAAAGGCCGAGAAGGAAGCTCGTCGCATTGCTGAACAGGGGATTTCGGTGATCACTGTGCTCGATCCGAAATATCCCGAAAAACTGTCCAGGATCCCTGATCCCCCGCCACTATTATATTTGAGCGGAGCCCTTGACCCTGAAGATGATCGAGCCATTGCCATTGTGGGATCGCGTAACGCCACCCCACCAGGACTGGCTTTCACTGAAGAATTAAGTCGGACATTAGCGACATTAGGCTTTACGATCGTCAGCGGCATGGCCCGAGGGGTCGATGCCGCCGCGCATCGTGGAGCGCTCAAGGCCAGTGGAAGAACAATAGCCGTGTTGGGATGTGGCATTGACACCACCTACCCCCCTGAACATGCTAAACTTCGCGAAGCCATTGAAACGCAGGGAGCCGTGGCTTCAGAATTTCCGTTAGGGACCCCACCGCTGCCATTTAATTTTCCTCGGCGAAACCGCATTATCAGTGGATTGTCTTATGGAGTCATCGTGACGCAAGCCACCATAAAAAGTGGATCACTGATTACGGCACGCTATGCCCTTGAACAAAATCGTGAGGTCTTCGCGGTGCCAGGATCCGTCAAAGAAGGAAAACATGAAGGCCCCCATGGCCTCATTAAACAAGGGGCCAAACTTGTTGAAAACGTGGGAGATATCATTGGGGAGCTTCTCCCCCAACTTGACGAGTCGTTTCAGGATCACGTAAAGAATGCGGCCTCAGAGCCACCTCAACCCACGGCAGACCTCAGCACGCAAGAACAGGAAATCTTTGACCTGGTGACGGACACCCCCACCTCGGTTGATGAAGTCTTGGCTCAAGCCCGCTTTCTTCCTGCCGAGGTAATGGGTATCTTACTGGCCCTTGAACTGAAAGGGGTCATTCAGCAAAGGCCAGGTTCGTGCTATATACGACGATAAGCGTAACGAGAGAATTGATGTTCAGACTAAAAGCCGTTCACCATATCGGAGAGACAAGGAACTGCACATTGTGGCGAAATCTCTAATCATCGTTGAGTCCCCGGCCAAGGCACGAACGATTGCCAAGTATTTGGGTCGAGGCTATCAAGTGCTGGCCTCCGTGGGGCATGTGAAAGATTTACCCAAGAGTAAGTTGGGCATAGATGTCGAAAACGACTTCAAGCCGCAATATGTCGTCATCCGAGGAAAAAGCAAAACGCTCAACGAAATCAAAGCCCAAGCCAAGAAGGCAGATAAAGTCTACTTGGCACCTGATCCGGATAGAGAGGGCGAAGCCATTGCCTGGCACATTGCCGAAGAGCTCAACGGCAAAGCCGACAAAGTGTACCGTGTCCTGTTCAATGAAATCACCGAAGGGGCCATTAAGCGAGCGTTAGAATCGCCTGGTCAGATCGACATGAAAAAGGTCAACGCGCAACAAGCCCGCCGGGTGTTGGACCGCATTGTCGGGTACATGTTGAGCCCTTTGCTGTGGAAAAAAGTTCGACGCGGACTGAGTGCCGGGCGGGTGCAATCAGTCGCCGTACGAATCATCTGTGAACGAGAAGCTGAACGTGATGCGTTTGAAGCGGTGGAGTATTGGACGATTACGGCCAACTTCCAAGGGCCGAAACCCCCAATGTTTGAGGCTCGTTTGCAAGAGTTTCAAGGCGCGCCCCTAGAGATTCACTCGCAAGAAGAATCTGATCGAGCGATGAATGCCCTCCAAAATGCCTCCTTTAATGTTTCGGCTGTAGAGAAAACCGAAAAACGTCGGAATCCACCACCACCGTTTATCACAAGTCGTCTTCAACAGGATGCGTCAAGAAAGCTGCGCTTCAGTGCCAAAAAGACCATGATGTTGGCTCAACGGCTCTATGAGGGAATTGAAATTGGCAAAGAGGGGCCGGTCGGGTTGATCACCTATATGAGGACCGACTCCACGAAAATTTCCAATGATGCGCAAACGGAGGCGGCCGACCTCATTCGCACGAGGTTTGGGGATCAGTATCTCCCAGACAAACCTAATGTGTACAAAACAGCCAAATCCGCTCAGGAAGCCCATGAAGCCATTCGGCCAACGTCCGCCCATCGTGATCCAGAAGCCGTCAAACCATTCCTGGAAGACGACCTGTACAAGTTATACAAGCTCATTTGGAACCGCTTCCTGGCTTCTCAAATGACGAAGGGACTCGACGAGGCCACCAAGGTCACGATCCAAGCCGGTGAGTACGGGCTCCGCGCGACAGGAACCGTGGAAAAGTTTGATGGCTTTCGACGAATCTATGTTGAAGGGACTGATGCCCCAGAAACTGGGCAAGGGGCTCCAGATCCACAAGCATCAGCCAATGACGAAGAAGATACCAAACAGTTGCCGGAATTGGCCGTCGGAGACAATCTCACCATCGTTGAAGTTGAGGGGCATGGCCTCCTGCCTAAACAACATTTCACGCAACCACCTCCACGCTATAACGAGGCCTTGTTGATCCGCGAACTCGAAGAAAAGGGAATCGGTCGGCCATCCACCTACGCCACGATTATTTCCACCATTCAAGACCGTCAATATGTTGAAAAAGACGAGGCACGGTTTAAGCCCACGGAATTGGGACAAACCGTCAATAATCGATTGGTCACCTATTTTCCACGAATCTTTGATATCGCCTTTACGGCTAAAATGGAATCCGAACTGGATGATATTGAAGAAGGCGAAAAAAACTGGGTCACGACGATTTCCGAGTTTTACACTCCGTTTGCCAAAGACCTTGGAGACGCCGAAGTGAATATGGAGGATCTCAAGGCGAAGGAAGAGCCCACGGATATCGTGTGCGACAAATGTGGGCAGAACATGGTCATTAAATGGGGACGCCATGGCCACTTTTTAGCCTGCCCCGGATACCCGACCTGCAAAAATACCAAGCCCTTTACCAAAGACGAGGCAGGAACGATTACGATAGTCGAACAGGAACAAGAAACCACTGGAGAAGTGTGCGAAAAATGCGGAAATGCCATGGTAGTCAAACAAGGTCGATTCGGAGGATTCCTGGCCTGCTCTAATTACCCCGATTGCAAAACCACGAAACCATTATCGCTGGGAGTGAAATGTCCGACTGAAGGCTGCACCGGCGATCTTGCACAACGCCGCACCAAAAAAGGCCGAACATTTTATTCGTGCAGCACCTATCCCAAATGCACCTTTGCGATTTGGAGCAAACCAGTCAGCCGCCCCTGTCCCAAATGCCAGGCCCCATTCCTCATTGAAAAGTTTAGTAAGCAAGCTGGAAAGAGTATTGAATGCTATCAAGAAAGTTGCGATTTTCAAGAGGCGGGGTAGAACGTGAAGCGTAATCCGTGAGGCGTGAAGCGAAAAAAAACCGTACTGTTTAACGCATTACGGTTTACGCATCACCCATCACCCATCACGAGTTTTTTTAAGAGCCAACCGCAGGTTTCATCCCCTTTGATTGTTCAAATATCTTAATGGCTTCGCCCTTCTTCAGTATTACATCTTCGGTAATCACCACTTCCCGAATTTCAGTCTGAGAAGGAATATCGTACATAATGTCGAGCATGACATCTTCGAGGATGGCACGAAGTCCGCGGGCTCCGGTTTTTTGTGCATGGGCCTTCACTGCAATAGCGGCAAGTGCCCCTTCGGTAAACTTCAATTTGACCTTATCGAAAGACAGCAACTTTTGATATTGCTTGGACAAGGCATTGCGAGGCTCGGTTAAAATCCTGAGCAGGGCCTTCTCATCAAGTTCCTCAAGGGTTGTGACCACAGGCAACCGTCCAATAAATTCAGGAATGAGCCCATAGCGTAGCAAGTCTTCTGGCTGGACTTGTGCCAACAATGTCCCCGAACGTTCATGACGGGATTTTTTGCCATCAGACCGGAATCCCATTCGTTTTTGATTCAATCGCCGCTCAATGATGTCTTCCAATCCCACGAAAGCACCACCACAAATCACTAAAATATTTTTGGTATCAACTTGGATGAATTCCTGATGAGGGTGTTTGCGCCCACCCTGTGGAGGCACATTCGCGACGGTGCCTTCGATTAATTTCAGCAGCGCTTGCTGAACGCCTTCACCCGACACATCTCGAGTAATCGACGGGCTATCCGACTTCCGGGTAATCTTATCGATTTCATCGATATAGATAATGCCACGTTCTGCCTTTTCAACCTCATAATCAGCAGCCTGCAATAATTTCAAAATGATGTTTTCGACATCTTCACCGACATACCCGGCCTCTGTCAGCGTGGTCGCATCTGCCAAGGTGAAGGGGACATCTAAATAATCGGCCAGGGTTTGGGCAAGTAGCGTTTTTCCTGTCCCCGTTGGACCGACCATAAGGATGTTCCCTTTTTGAAGTTCCACATCCCATGACTCTTTTGCGGCGATTCGTTTGTAGTGGTTATGGACGGCAACCGACAGGATTTTTTTTGCCCGATGTTGGCCTATGATATATTGATCAAGGTGACGATTGATCTCAACAGGCTTGCGAAGTTTTGATGAAATTTCTTCTTTAGCCTCTTGCCATTCCTCCGCCATAATCTCGTTGCACAAACCCACACATTCATCACAAATGTAGACGGTGGGACCGGCAATAAGCTTACGCACCTGGTCACGGCTTTTCCCGCAAAAGCTGCACCGGAGATTCGCCTCTGTTTTCAGTTGCTTCGCCATATGGTCTACCTCGATTGAGTAAAAATTCCCTTTACGAGAATCTACTTCGCCTCGCCCTCTTTTCCTTTATCTGGGAGGCGACTAATGACTTCGTCAATTAACCCATATTCTTTGGATTCCTCGGCGGACAAGAAATAGTCACGCTCCGTATCACGTTCGATTTTCTCTATGGGCTGACCTGTGTGGAGAGCCATAATTTTGTTCAACTGTTCGCGAATTTTCAAAATTTCTTTGGCATGGATATCGATCTCCGTGGCCTGGCCCTGGAATCCGCCCATTGGTTGGTGGATCATGACCCTAGCATTCGGCAAGGCATAGCGTTTCCCCGTGGCCCCTGCGTTAAGCAAAAAGGCTCCCATACTGGCCGCCTGACCTAAACAAATCGTGGTAATCGACGGCTTCACATATTGCATCGTATCATAGATGGCAAGCCCAGCCGTGACGCTACCACCAGGTGAGTTAATATAAATATTAATATCTTTTTCCGGATCTTCAGCTTCTAAAAATAACAATTGCGCAATAATGAGGTTCGAAAAGACATCATCAATCGGGGCACCAAGGAAAATAATGCGATCTTTCAATAAGCGGGAATAAATATCATATGCACGCTCACCGCGATTCGTCGTTTCAATAACCATTGGAACTAACATACGGGTCTGCCCTTTCTGTTCTGAAAACGGTTCAAGCGGTCGGGAACGCAGCCCACGCAACCAGGAAAGACCTGTCGGACAATATACATTGTCGGAGCGTAGCAAGTGAATCGAAACGTTACCCTTGAATCACCGCAAATTGATATACGAGTTGCAACGCTTTTTCTGCACGAATTCGGTCATGAAATTCCTGGCGCGACGTATCGCCGCCAGACTTGATCATTTCCTGAATATTCTGAACTGGAATCTGGAGACTCTGAGCTAATTTGGTGATTTCCTCCTGAAGTTCTTGCTCGGTGACAGCGACACCTTCTTTATCCGCAATCGATTCAAGGATCAGACCTAGTTTGACCCGTTTTTTGGCATCAGGGGCAAGATCTTGTTGCAATCGCTTGACCTCAGCCTCCCAATAGGCCTGGTCATCTGGGCCATGCCCTGCACCTTTTTTACGTTGTTCATCCATCAAGCGTTGCCGAACCATAGTTTTAACTTCACGCTCTACCAAGATCTCAGGAAGATCAAAGTGATGCATTTCCACAAGCCGCTCGATGATTTGATCCTTATGCCCTTCTTCGACCTCACGCTTTAGCGCATTCTCTAATTCAGTCCGCGCTTTGTCTTTGAGTGCCCCAAGATTTTCAAAAGGTCCGCAATCTTTGGCAAATTCATCGTCCAACGCCGGAATGTTTTTCTGTTTTACGCCAACAATCGCAATGCGAAAGGTCACCGACTTCCCCGCCAACCGTTCATCCGGGTGAGTTGCGGGATATTCCTGAATAACTTCTACAGTTTGCCCTTCAGTTTTCCCCATTAAGGCCTCGTCAATCTTGATGCCCACAACGGGTTCGTTCGATCCCACCGTATGAAGATGACCGTCTTTTTTCGAACCTTCAACGGGTTGCCCATCAAGAAGCCCTTCTATGTTGACGACAGCAAAGAGACCTTCATCAAGGGGAGTATCCTTAGGTGCCGCATCAATTCGAGCTTGAGACTCCCGCAATCGCTCTAGCGCCTTGTCCACTTCCTCATCAGAAATTGAACGAGGATCAGGTTTAAGCGAAATTGGGTTGGGCGGACGATAATCGCGCAATTCGATTTTTGGTTTAATCTCGACCGTCGCGGTAAAGGTCAGCGTAGTATTGCGTTGGGCTTTCATCCGCTCAAGCGGGGGAATTTCGACTAACACAGGTGTGACATCGGCTTCCTTCATTGCCCGGTGATAGTAGTCCGGCACCAAACGTTGAATGACATCTTGCTCCGCCGCCTTCCCATAGCGCTTTTCCAACATAGACATCGGGGCCTTGCCAGGACGAAACCCGGGAATGCGGGCTTGGCGTTTCATGTCAGAGTAGACCCGATCAAATTCTTTATTGACGGCGTCTTCAGGAACCTCGATTTTAATCGCACGTTTGACGGGCCCTAATTCTGTCACTTCCAATTTCATGATGCGTCTCTACCTTACTAATGATTTATGAATGAATCGATGAACAGAAGACCACCGAAACGTGGTGCGAGAGGGGGGACTTGAACCCCCACGGTATACCACGAGATCCTAAATCTCGCGCGTCTGCCAATTCCGCCACTCTCGCGTCAATCGCTATCGTGCTTTTTTCATGAGGATGAATCGAATCGCGGCTCATGTACCTGGATTAAAAACAGAAGGCCTTTGCTCTCTCACAGACCCTTGTTTGCGAAGCCGTTTTTGCTATTTACCCACACCTTGCCTGTAGTGTCAACGACGAAACAAACTGCCTCTCGGATCTCGCCACTCGCATCTCATGCCAGCGCGCTGAAGCGCTCAGGCGCGCAAGCGTGAAGATTCGGCAATGCTGAATAGGAGCGCCTTTTGACCATTTACGATGAGCATTCTTTATCTTGCCACATTTGCGGCAAGTGAGTTATGGTGAAGGGCCATGGGACTGAAGAAACTTTACCTCGATATTTACGAACAGTTTGCCAAAAAACACGACACCGTCGCGGGCTATAACTTTCAGGAAAACCATCAGGGAAGTACCCGTCCCAAATTGGTCGCGTTCAAGGACAAGGTCAAATGGTGGACCCTCGATCGCCCCAAGCGACTCACCATGATCAAGCAAGAACGAGACAAACAACAACAGGACATTCTTGCGATCAAACACCCACCTAAGCCCACACCCCAAGTACCTCAAACCTAACACTCACTATGTCCTAGCTCGTCAGAGCCACCCTGCAATTATATCGTGAAGCCTTCCGCGCCACCTCCTCCTCATTGACCAGGAATTGGGTCCTTATTGTCGCCGTCATGGCACTTGCGACCTTGATGTTCCTCATCACGAGTTTTGCCATGGCCTTATGGATGCTCGGGGGATTTTTACTGGGCGCCGCGAATGCGTTTGCCGTAGGGACCCTGTTGGCTCTGGTGGAACAAGCCGTCCTAAGCTCACAACCCATGACCTGGAAAGACCTGCGACATGCGGCTGGTCAATATTTCTGGGATGTCATCTCCATTGGCTTTATTGTTTTGATCCCGTTGCAATTTTTGGAAATCGGCCTGCAAGCCAATCCCTATGGACCGGCCATTGTCTCAGCAGTGTTTTTCCTACTCTTTCTGTTGCTCAATCCCGTGCCGGAAATTATCTATCAAGCCCGACTGGGCTCCCCGCTCGACAGCCTAAAAGAGAGTTATGAATTTGTGCTGGAAAACTGGATTGAATGGTTTTTGCCGTTGGCAGTCGTTCTCGCACCGTTTGGGTTGTCCTTTTTCTTTGGGATATCAAGCCAGGGAGGCCGACTGATCGGCTTAGACTTTTTGCAATTACTACAGTTGCCCTTTGCCATACTCAGTCAGCTGTTCCAATTCCTCGGACTTTCCTCCCTTCTTTCCACAGTGGTTGTCCTAATTTTAACACCAATTGGATTGGTCACAATGATGTTATTTCGCGGATTCCTCTTTAAGGCGTTACATGGATCATCGAGAAGACAGCGGCAATTTCATGCACGATCCCTGGGGTCTTGAAAGACGTGAAGCGTCATGCGTGAAGCGTGAAACGTAGAGAAAAATGCGGCGGAGCTTCTTTCACGCTTCACGAAACGAGGCTTGGACAGCCTCAGGAAGGCAATCCTTGTGGACCAGAGGGGCCCGTGATAATATGGCAAACTTCGCTGAAAGTGAGAAAAATACCTTCTTGTTCAGCCTAAAACTCGCTAGTTGATATGGCGCGGAGAGGTGCGAGAGTGGCCGATTCGGCGTGCTTGGAAAGCACGTGTACCGGCGACGGTACCATGGGTTCGAATCCCATCCTCTCCGCCAGCCTTTGCCAAGGCTTCGGCTGGCAGGCCAGCTTAAGAAGGAGAGAAAGCATTAGGATAATTAAAAAGTCATTGTGAGCCTGGCGAAGGCTGCCCGCCGAAGCCTTGGCGAAGGAGGGCTACCTTATATTCTTCGAACAATGAAGTATGTTTACCTCATTCGAAGCATACCGCATTCTCAGGAATGTTATGTTGGGTTAACCTCCGATGTTGAGAAGCGATTGGCCGGGCACAATGCTGGGAAGTCACATCATACTTCCAAATTTATACCTTGGGAACTCGTGAGCTTTTTCGCATTTACAGATACCTCAAAGGCCCTGGCTTTTGAGCGCTATCTAAAAACCGGTTCAGGTCGTGCTTTTGCAAAAAAGCGCCTGTGGTAATTCAGTAAATTATGTTTCGCGACTTAGAATTTGAAATTCTTTCAGGAAATCAAAAAGGGGCTGGGCCCTGTGCAACAGAATCTTGTGAACCCCGCCAGGTCCGGAAGGAAGCAACGGTAAGCAGGCAATTTTGTGTGCCGCAGGATCACCTGGCCCCGGTTTTTTTATGGGAATGTCCCCAAAAGTCCACCAGCGGCGTTCTCTGGCTTTGCCGAAGCGGCTCGCACAGACATCGTCGCCATTTTGCCGTGCTCACGTACTCCATGTACGCTCCGCGCGTCAAAATGCCTGCGGCCTTGCTGGACGGACTTTTTTGAACATTCCCTGTTGATGATGCTCACATCATCTTCAGCATCGATAGATCATTAGAGTAAAATTTCAACCAGTCCTTAATCACTATGAGTGAGACATGCTTAGAAATGTGTAAAGAACAATCCGTATTCACATTTTTCGCTTCACGCTTCACGCTTCACGCATAACGTCTTATGGAATACCAAGTCTCTGCTAGAAAATTTCGTCCGGGCACCTTTGAGGAACTCATTGGCCAACCTCACGTTGTCCAAACCTTGCGCAATGCGATTCTTCGCAAACAAGTCGCCCATGCCTATTTGTTTTCCGGGATGCGCGGAGTGGGCAAAACCACAGTGGCCCGCATTCTTGCAAAAGCGCTGAATTGCGAAAACGGACCGACTTCCGATCCGTGCGAACAATGCGAAAGTTGCAAAGAAATCAGCCGTGGCAATTCGGTGGATGTCATTGAGATCGACGGGGCATCGAATACTGGCGTCGATGATGTTCGAGAACTTCGGGAAAATGTAAAATATTCCCCATTCCGTGGCCAGTACCGGATCTACATCATCGACGAAGTGCACATGCTGTCGAACTCTGCGTTTAACGCCTTGCTCAAAACGCTGGAAGAACCACCTGCCCATGCCGTCTTTATCTTTGCCACCACTGAGGTCCATAAAATTCCTGCGACCATTACCTCACGGTGTCAGCATTTTAATTTCCGCCGCATCCCACGCCGGGAAATCATCGCACGCCTTCAAGCCGTAGCCCAACGCAATGAAGTAATCATTGAGGAACGTAGCTTAGGCGCGATTGCCCAAGCTAGCGAAGGCAGCATGCGTGACGCCCTGAGTTTGTTGGATCAAGCCGTGGCCTTTGGTGGAAAAACGATCACCGACCATGATATTGAAGAAATGCTCGGGTCAGTGCCAGATGAATTGGTCCGTCGATTGGTGGAAACCGTGGTCAGCCAAGACGCCGCCGCCGCCGTATCCTTAATCGGAGAAGTCATTGACCATGGGTATGATCTTCGCGCCTATTGCGGAGCGGTCGTGGAACGGATGCGAAACCTCATGATCGCCGCAGTCGTCACTGGAACAGAGCAAGCCGAAGGGTTGATGGACTTGCCGAGTGAAGATGTTCAACAACTGATGACCGAGGCCAAAGATTTTTCCGTTGAACAGTTACAGGAGCTGCTTCAATTGTTTGCCCAAGCCGAAGATCGGCTTCGTGCAACAGCGCATCCGCGCTTTGCCTTTGAAGTCGCAGCCGTTCGAGCGGCTCGCCTACTTCAACAGTCACCTGTAGCCCCCACGAGACAGTCAATAGCATCACCTCCAAACCCTGTGCCCCATAAAGCTGCGATGCCGCCAAGGCCCATGGCGACCACGGCCCCAGCACCACCCATCACTAGGCCGCCACAACCAGAACAGAGGCGGGAATCCCTAGCCCCACCTCCCCGAAAAGAACCGGCTTCGCTTGAAAGGTCATCCCAAGCCACGAACAGGCCTCAACAGACTGCATCGCCGACTCGGCCACTTGAACGACCGCAAGTCAAATCCCAAGATCCCCAACCGCAGGCGGCTCCACCGAAAGGGAAACCTTCACCAACCATTACCCCAGCCATTCAATCAGAGGATTGGCATAAAGTCGTCAATTCGATGATTAAGAAATACCCGAATGTCGGCTCATTTCTAGAGATGGGAATGTTGGTCAAGGTCGAAGGAAGCCAGGTGATTGTAGGATTTCCGAAAACCGCGTCAGTGGCATGTTCTCGCATTCAAAAAGAAGAAAATCGAATATTGGTGACCAACGTTTGCCTAGAAGTGCTGGGAGCCACAGTCCAATTGCGAGTCGTCGAATTAGCCGAGGATCATCGGAGTGGGCTCAGCCTCAAACAGATGCGTGTCCAACGTCAGACACAAGATGATGATGCATTGCTGAAGGAAGCCAAAGCCAATCCCCTCGTGAAGCAAACTATGGAGTTATTTGGGGGAGCCGTAATCAAAGCTAGCCGTATGGTCGAAAAAATCGAGAACAAGGAGGCATAAGCATGTCGAAAAATCCCTTTGGAAATATGGGCAACTTGATGAAGCAGGCGCAGGAGATGCAGGAGCGACTGGGCAAAATTCAAGAAGAGGCCGAAACGAAAACCGTTGAAGCGTCAGCTGGCGGCGGCATGGTCACCATCACCGCAAATGGTGGCATGAAGATCACGAAGATCGTCATCGATCCCGAGGTCTTAAAATCTGAGGATCCCGAAATGCTTCAAGACCTATTGGTCGCGGCCACCAACGAAGCCCTTCGCAAAGCCAAAGAGCTTATGGCCGAAGAAGTCAAAGGGCTTACTGGGGGTATGGGCATTCCGGGGATGTTTTAAGGCGTGAAGCGTTATCCGTGAAGCGTGAAGCGAAAAGAGGAGTTGGCTTTTTTTATTTTACGCATTACGCATCACCCTTTACGCATAACGATTATTCAGCCAATGTTAAAACTCCAAATCCTTTGATGATCCTGAGCGTAAGTTCCATAGTAGAAAGCACAAAAAAACCATGAGCGTCCAAGAGCCACAGGGTCTTTTAGCAAAACTCGCGAAAGAGTTTGTGCGTCTGCCGGGCATTGGGCAAAAAACTGGGCAACGATTAGCGTTTCATATGATGAAGGCTAATAAGGATGAGGCGCTGCGATTAGCCGATGCGATTCGTGATGTCAAAGAATTTGTGGCCTTTTGTGTGCAATGCCGCAACATTGCGGAAAGTGAATTGTGCGAAATTTGCCAAGATCCAAAACGGGATCGTACCAAAGTTTTGGTCGTTGAAGAACCCAGCACATTATTTGCGATTGACCAAAGCCGTGGATACAAAGGTTTGTATCACGTCTTAATGGGTTCACTCTCACCACTCGATGGCGTCGGCCCGAACGATATTCGCCTGAAAGAGCTGGAGCTACGAGTGCAAGGGGGAGGGATAGAAGAAGTCATTGTCGCCACGAACCCCACCATTGAGGGTGAAGCCACCGCGATTTACCTCACCAAGATCCTCAAGCCCTATGGCGTCAAGGTGTCTCGGATTGCCTATGGCATTCCCGTGGGCATGGATATCGAATATGCCGACGACATTACCCTGACGAAATCCATCGAAGGTAGGCGGGAACTCTAGCCGGCGCGAAATCCCAACAGAAGAAAACACGCCCCTCATAGAGAAGGTAGCGCAACCCGCAAATTTTGTTTTCGTCATGCGTAATGGGTGATGCGTAATGCGTGGAAGAAACTCCTTCATTCTATTTCTCCTACGCTTCACGGATCACGCTTCACGCATGACGCTCTTAGTCTCCCAACAATCTCGCGAAATCTTCCAGTTCAGTTTTCCAACCATTGCCGGATGAATCGTCTGCCTTGGCAAATTGGGTAAGTGCCTGAAGCACACCGCGCCGTGACTCTTCACTCGCCAACCCATCGGCAAACAGTTTGGGAATTCGCAACCCTTGCGAAACACGGAACAGATTGGCTTGATCCATCTCGGAAAGACCAAGGTGCTTCAACACTCGCTGCAAACGACCCTGTCCATCTTTCGTAAATGTCTCAATCACACAAGCACACAACCCGCCAGCATTGTAACGTTCCTGAGGCGAAAGCGTCCCGACGCTCTTCGTAGGTGATTTCGCCTTTACTTGTGCAACACTTTTTTGAATAGCGGCTTTCTTGGCCGTCGAAGTTTTTGACTGAGTGACTTTCTTGGGAACCTTCCCCTTTTGAGCAGTCACTTTCTTTGCAACTTGCCATCGAGAAATATTGGTTTTTTTCTTTTTGGCTTGCGTCGATGGTGGGGCCGTTTTCTTTTTGGAAGCCACTGTGGATTTCGTGTTCTTCCCCGCCGAAGGAGAATTCTTTAACTTTGCTGTTGGCTTTTTGGAGAATGCGACTTTCTTTTTTGAAGGCACGCCTAGTATGGGCTTTTTGGCTGAGGCCGTTGGTTTTTTTATTGGTGCAGCTTTCTTTTTGGAAGACGTCGCGGGTTTCGCCTTTTTGGCTGAAGCCGTAGGCTTCTTGGGTTTGGCCGCAGAATTTTTCGATGCTACCGATTTTTTGGCCTTGATGGGTTTTGCCTTGGTGACAACTTTTTTAGGAGTAGTCTTTTTGCTGGAAGTAGCCAAGACTTTTTGAGTGCCATTCTTTGAAGGCTTGGGTTTCCCTGCCGCTTTATGGTTTTTCTTCTTCGTGGCCATGAATGCTTCCTCTCGCTAAAAGCAGATCGATATACAATGGGAAGAGAAATTTTTGGTCTAATTCGGTGAGGAAATATAGACCTTTACTTTCATAGGAGCAAGACTCAAGGACGGCAATCATTGGGTGGCCTTTTTTACGCGGTATGGTAGGATGCCTCCTATGTCTACGATCAATCTTCCAGCGCCTTCCGAATTGCATGCGTTAAAGAAAATGGCCATTGAGGCAGCCCAAGTGGGTGGCGAAATTTTGCAAAAATATGCCAAGGCGGGCTTTGCCATCGAACACAAAACTCGATTGAGTTTGGTCACGGATGCGGATAAAGAATCAGAACGCACCATTGTCGCGATGATCAAAAAAGCCTACCCCACCCATCAAATTTTAGCCGAAGAAGAAGGCATTCATTCCGACCAGCAGTCGCCATACAAATGGGTGATCGACCCTTTGGATGGCACCACCAATTTCACGCATGGCTTCCCTTTCTATAACGTGTCTATTGGGTTGGAATATGAAGGCACATGCATCTTAGGTGTGGTGTTAGACCCAACCCGCCAGGAATTCTTTGTCGGGGAACGTGGCAACGGGGCCACGTGCAATGGGCAACCCATTCACGTGTCCCAAGTATCGGAGCTGGGCACTTCGTTATTATGTACCGGGTTCGGATATGATGTCGCCGAGACCGCTGACAACAATCTCGATGAGTTTTGTCGCTTTACTCTGAAGACCCAGGGCGTCAGGCGAACCGGCTCCGCAGCCTTAGACCTTTGCTACGTCGCCAGTGGACGATTCGACGGATTTTGGGAAATGAAGCTAAATCCTTGGGATACCGCAGCAGGAGTAGTCATCCTCGAAGAAGCCGGCGGAAAACTCACCACCTACGACGGGGCACCCTACTCCATCTATGGCAATAAAATTATCGCGAGTAATGGGCACATCCATGAACAAATCATTAAAGTGTTACAGGCACCCGCGTAACAGACATCTGGAAATTTTCACCACCTTAGAAATAGGACCATGAGCCAAGAGTTAGAAGTTCTCCAAATGGTGACAGGGCGATTAGCTGAAGCAAATCTTCCCTATATGGTCACTGGGTCAATAGCCATGAATTACTACGCCGTTCCTCGAATGACGAGAGATATTGATATTGTCGTTGAATTAGTTGAGTCCGATATCGACCTCGCCGTTCAAATATTCCAACAGGATTTCTACATTGACCAAGAAATGGTCCAAGGTGCAGTAAAAAATAGATCCATGTTTAACGTGATTCACAATGATTACCTCATTAAAGTCGATCTCATTGTTCGCAAAGATAATGAGTATCGGCGGACAGAATTTTCACGAAAACAGGGGATAGAGATTGGTGGCCACGAACTCAATATCGTGGCTCCCGAGGATCTGATTCTCTCTAAACTTGAATGGGCCAAAGACTCCCATTCAGAAATGCAGCTCCGAGACGTACGAAATCTTTTAAGCTGCGTCCAAGACCTTGATCGAGAATACTTGTCAAGATGGAGTACTGATCTTGGTCTAAATGACTTGTACAAGGAGACACTTCAATGAATGATACTTCACCAGAAATGGAGCAACGATTTCGAGACCTTATACTCGCACGCTCAGGGGAAGACCGATTAATAATGGGTTGTTCAATGCATGCCACAGCCCAAGCCATAGTGAACGCGTCATTGAAAGACAAAATGCCCCATGCCACACCAGTGGATCTTCGACGGGAACTCTTTCTTCGCTTTTATGACGAAGATATTGACCAAGAAACGCGCGAGAAAATTATCACCGCTCTAAAGGCCCACCCTTAAGCCACTGAGGCCAAGAGGAATACATACATGAAATTCTTTCTAAGATTTATTTTTCTTGTCAGCCTCCTGGCCTTTATTGGCCTCCTCGTGTTGAGCATGTCCATCAATGCACTGGTCAAAACTGGAGTGGAAACCATGGGACCAAAAGTGTTGGGAGTCCCGGTGACCTTAGAGGACGTGGACATCTCGCTTCTTTCCGGCGGCACAGATATGGGAGCCAGTTTGGATCAACTCGTCATCAAAAATCCCGAGGGGTATGAAACTGACTATGCTTTTTCTCTCCCAAATATTCGTGTGAGGGTGGACCGAAACTCCGTGCTCACCGACACCGTCGTCATCGAAGAAGTGTTGATTGACGGGCCAGCCATTACGTTTGAAGGGTCATTGATGGGCAGCAACCTTGGCGACATTCAGGACAACGTCAAACGCTCAACGGGTGCTGATTCGGATGACAAGGTAGAAGAGAAGGCCGAAAAACATGAGGACGGGGAAGAGCCAGAAAAAAAAGTCCACATTAAATTAGTGACCATGATGAACGCGAAAATTAATTTGAGTCTTTTCGGTGGGCAAACCGAAGCAATCGAATTGATCCTGCCAGATTTTGAACTCCGCGATATAGGGAAGGACGCCGGAGGGACGAGTTTTCAAAAGGCTTCCGCCAAAATCTTTGATGCAATTTATGTCGCTATTATTCAGGCGGTCACAAAGTCTGGGAAACTTATTCCTAAGAGTCTTGAGCAATTTGGGAAGACGGCTGAGGAGTTGGGGAAGTCGGCGGAGAAGGTAGGGAAAGAGTTATTGAAGGGGTTGTTTGATAAATAAATCTTAGCAGGGTTTCGTCCCTGCAGACGAGTCACTTTTGTTTCGGCAAAAGTGACCAAAACCATTTTCTCCCGTGCGTGGCCCTGCGGGTCCCTGGTCCACAGAATCGAATTAAATGGCTCGGGAACTCGCTCCGCTCAGACAGCCCTCGCCAAAATGTCGAATTCGATCCTGCGGCCCAGCCACGCCCAACGCGGGATGGCGGAACCCTTTGCTGCCTTTACCTCTAACAAGCTTTTAACAAAAGATTTTCCTCCAAAACCTTTTTATAGTGAAATCGGCACTTCATGGTTTGGAAAGAATTGGTGCTATTCTGCATAGTTAGCCCGCAGCCACCTAATATTTAGAATTCGAATTTATGATAGACACTATCTGGGACAATAAGGAATGGCTTTTCTCTGGCATTGGAGTTGTGGTTCTTTTATGGGTAATCGGTGGATTCAAGTATCTATTTTCTCTCCTTCGTTTTGGTATTTCGCAACCAAAACTTCTTGCCCACCAAATAAGAAAGCTAAAGTTTTGGAGCGTATCATGGGACTTTACGGGATATTTTTTGGGCATGTCTGCTGAGAATGGCACCAATATCCATATCAGTTCCCTGCAGATCAGAGGGCAAAACAATACTAATAACCCAATATTAAAAGTAGACGGATACATTCAATCTAATATTACTAATAAAAAATCCCAATCTTACTTGAATCAATGCCGCCTGAAGAGACAAACGGAATACCGCCAAAATGTAAATTTTGGATAAGAGCATTGTTTCGTGACCCTAATGCAAAAAGAGAAGGGATTGCAGTTGAAAATTTTCTCAAGGAATTTTCAGATTTTACGTATGTGTTTAAATATGATGGGCGAGAATACAAATATCGATTTAACCAGAAAGAAGTAGATACACAAATTTAATTGTTTAGGAAAGATAGTAACCCTAAACCAAAACCAATGGTCACACGGCGTGAGAAATGAGTTCGAGTAGAGTCAAGTATAAAGACGAGGGGGTGTTTCTAAACCTTTAGTCGACTTCCAATAGCCAGTGTCAAGATTTTACCCTTTCAAAATTCATTAGGAAAACTGAATGCCTGTATTTTGTACTTCGCGGTAGGGGAGGAGCCAGACTAGGGATTCGTCGTGGAGGTCGCCTACTTGGATTCGGTTGCCCCAGGGGTCGCGGAAGTCACAGCGGAAGTTGGGTTCTGGGGTAATGCCATATTTGTTGATCAGCTTTTCTCGTACTTCGTTGATTTGCTCTTCGTCTCTCACCATGAGGCCAAAGTGTTTCATGCGATCGGGTTGTGGATTTTCCACTTCGAAGATCGCCAGGAATTGATGCTCCCCCAATTTACACCAGGCTGCGCCTTCCCCGCCTTGTCGTAGCATTTCGAGATTAAACACATCTGCATAAAACTCCACTGCCTTTTCCACATCATCCACTTCAATCACCACATGATTGCATCCATACACTTGAACAGCCATTTTCTTCCCCTCCATATTTTCTGTGAAGTTTGGTATTTTTTTAGATCTTACCAAATTTCCTATTTCCCCGCCTTGGGCGAGGCGGAGCCGTAGCACCGAATCGACTTTTTTGGCGAAGACTGTCTGAGCGCAGCGAGTTTCTGAGCCATCTTATTCGGTGCGTAGGCGGAGGGACCCCATAGGGGCCGCGCACGGGCGGAAATGGTTTTGGGTCCTTTTGCCGAAACAAAAGGACCTCGTCACGCCGGGGCGAAACCCGGCATCTAATAAATTCAGATTCCAAATTAAACTTGTAGAAATGACGAATTGATAAAGAATGGGTATCATGCATCTTTCTCCATATTAAAGTATCTCAAAAAAGAAAGAGGCCAAAATGTTATTTTTCGTGAAAGTCCGAGTAAAGCACGAAGGGATGTCGTTGGATGAGTTATGGGCGCTTTGGGAAAAGGAAGCGGAATCTGCGCTTGGAGCCAAGCAGGCTGGTAAAGTGAAGGCGCTCTATAAGGTAGTAGGGCAACGGCGAGTGCTAGCCATTGCCGATGTCGAATCCCACGATGAACTCGATCAAATTTTGATGGCCGGGATTCCCATGGCCAATGTGTTGGAAGTAGAAGAGGTGCTTCCTATTAGAGCGTACGAAGATTTCGCAGATGACCTGAAGCGTCGGTGGAAATAATTGGCGCCTTGGTTGGCAGCATAAGATGCTACAGCTACTTTAGGCCAGGTTTTTTCTCTAACCTTCCTGGCCGGTTGGGCGAATAAGCAAAACAGAATGAGTGGAGCGATGCAGCACGGTATGGGACACACTTCCCAGGACAAAACGGGAAAGGATTGAGGGGTTGTGGGTTCCCATGACGATGAGATCAGGATTCGTGCTGGCCTCCTGGTCCAAAATTGTTTCCCCAGGCGCACCCATGCCCACTCTCGCAATGGTTGAGTAGTGAAGCTCTTTTAATCCCCCCCCCACATGATCGGTAAACGCCTCCGCGCTTTCCAGCGCCCTCTGGATCTTGCTTTCCGAAGCCGAGACTCCTGCCCGAAAAATAGACCGTGGAATGGGGACCACATTGAATACCGTAATCTCCGAGGTGCCTTTGAAGGGATGTTTGGCAAAAAATTGTGTAGCCGTCCGTTCATCCCCTTCGCCCTGAAGCGGAAGAAGGATTTCGTCCAATTTCGCCATGGGCGATTTCACAACACACACCGAACAAGGCGCATGGGTCAACACGCGATGCGAGACGCTGCCAAAGATAAGTTCTTGCACCTGACCCATCCCTCGAGCCCCGATCAAAATTAGGTCTGCATCTTCCTCTTCGGCAACGGCGAGAATGCAGTCAGCTGGTGAACCTATTTCCAATCGTTTCGAAACCGGCGCGTTGTGGTAGGACACATGAGACATGGCCTGCTTGAGGATCTGTTCCCCTTCCTCCCGCATAGCCTGCTCAATGGTCATGGCCAGGTCTTGGGAAATATCACGTCCGAGTGCCGGATAGGCGAGTCTCGGCAAATTCACGACATGCACGACCGTGAGGCTCTTGACGGACGAGAGTTGCCCGACGGCTTCTGCTGCATGTTGAGAATGGGCTGATCCATCTACGGCTAATAGCACACGCATCAGTTTTTCCCCTTAGTCCTTAACACAATGCCATCTTGAAATAGTCCCAAAACCCAGATTGCTTGAATGTTCCTCACCCTCATTCATAGGAAAAGATTAACGAATAGATAAACCGTCCACAAGGTTGGAGAAGGAGTGGTAGATGGGCTATGATATTTCAGCCTCCATCATGGCCGAACGGTGTACCTCAATGGCTCTTTCAATGTGGCACAGTCGACGGGTTTTCTTTCATCAAACGATCGCTTTTCTTTGCCTTACGATAGCATTCGCCCTCTTCATCCCCTCGATAGGAGAAGCCACCCCGAAGGACAAAGAGCGTTGGGATCATAAATATGGCACCGAGGAATATATTTTTGGAAAAGCCCCGATCGCGTTTCTCCAGGAACACCTGCACCTCTTGCCTAAGGGCAAAACCTTGGACATTGCCATGGGTGAAGGACGCAATGGGGTGCTTCTTGCCCCCAAAGGGTTTGAGATCACCGGCATTGATATTTCAGAGAACGGGCTCCAGAAAGCGCAAGCCCTCGCCAAAGTCCATGG
Organism: Nitrospirota bacterium; assembly: GCA_027623995.1. Classification (GTDB taxonomy): domain Bacteria; phylum Nitrospirota; class Nitrospiria; order Nitrospirales; family UBA8639; genus Nitronereus. The sequence continues at coordinate 16,745 of JAQBUF010000013.1, read as the reverse complement.
ATTCACCATTGAAACCAAAGTGGTCGATCTTGAAACCTACCAATTACCTGTCGAGACATATGATGTCATTATTTGCACCTACTACCTACAACAAAATCTGTTTCCGCAAATTATTCAAGCGCTCAAACCAGGCGGGATAGTGATTGTAGAGACGTATACCTTGGATCATTTGAAATATCGCAATCAGTTCCCTAAGCAATTCCTCTTAACGCCCAATGAACTCCTCAATCATTTCACAAATTTCACGGAATTACGCTATCAAACACAAGATGATGACCAATCGGCCTATGCCAGCATTCTTGCGCAAAAACCCTAGTATTTTCCCCTAAAACACCTTCTACCCTACGCCTCATTGCGTAGACTTCCTCCCTTGCGACTGGCCAAGATCTTCGTGTAGTCTTGGCCAATATTCATTCCACTTTATACATATTTTTTTGTGTTATAGGGAGTTGGGTTATGGGTCCTGTTCAAGAATTACCGATCGATATAGATTCGCTTATTGATGAAATACAAACCCATCCGGTGAATAGCAACGAATTCTTTCGGATGTTTAAAGCCCGGCAACTGAGTCCTCGCCAACTTCGACTCTTTATTCGCCAATACCACTACTTTTGCTTCCAATTTGTGAAAGTGCTTGAAGGGCTGCTGTATCACACCCCGATTGCACAAGTGGAAATGCGAACTGAGTTGGCCAAAACGCTCTATTCAGAATTAGGCAGCGGCTCTCACGAACATGTACATATTCGACAGCTCGAACGATTTGCCAACTCGATTGGATTACGCCCGCTAGATCTAGAAGATACCGAACCAATTCCCGAAGTCACACAGTATTTGGATACGCTACGCCGACTGTTTTCAGGTCCAAGTCACTTAACCGCCTTGGGTGCAGAACTGGCAGTCGAAACCACGGCCGTGTCCGAGTTCCAATACTTTGTCCCCGGTCTCCAACAATATGGCCACTTTAATAGTGGAGATCTTGCCTTTTTTCAGCTTCACGAGACCGAAGAAGAAGCGCATGGTGAGTGGCTGATCGAAGCGGTTCGCAAAACCGCCAAATCGGACGAAGATTTATACGAAGTGGCTATCGGCGCTCGTGAAGTTGCGGATGCGTGGCTTGAATTTTGGGATGGCATGTACCGTGCTGTCTTTGATGCCAATCCTTCCGATGCTTCTCCCTTCAATTGAATGTCGGATTCTTCACAAGTTCCCCCCTCATCTAGTCAACTACAAGCCCTCGAAGGCGATGTCCTTCGACAACGGGCATGGCGTATGCCCGACCTCATCGTCTATCAGCACGGCACTGAAGAATGGTGGGTCGCTCCCCTCGATGAAGACCTTCCCCTCGTAAAACTCAATCGTATGGGAGCCTCTTTGCTTGGAGCCATGGATGGTCGATCATCCATTCAATCGCTCTTAGATCAATTCGGTAAATGGGTCTGTGGCCCGAATCAAGAAACCGGCCGGTCGTATTTGGAGCGCTGGGCGTCGCCACGCTATTCCCTCTGCTATTACGGTGATGAAGCGCCGAGCGGGCATAGCGTGAATGCGAAGTGGGATCTCTTGCTTCAGAAAGTCCGAGAACAATGGCATAAAAATGTGGCCGTCGAAACCGATGAGCACCTCACCGATTTTCACCATAAAGGCATTCAAAGCCACCACGGGCATTTTGAAATCGTCGAAACCACCGTCTCCCATTTACTCCGCGAGCCCTGTGAAGCGCTGAACGGGTTGTCCTATGGACAGCTCCTTGCCAAGACCTTAAAGCAAATGGGCTGGTGGAACCCCAAACCCAATCGGATTGTCGAAGTTGGAGCAGGCCTAGGCTATCTCTCACAGGAGATGGCCAAGGAACTCTCACCCGCAGATCGACGAAATGTCGAATATATTTTTCTGGATCTGACTCGCCCCTTCCTCCATTCTCAGCTCGACCTGGCCACCAAAGCTGGATGGGACGCACGTGCATTGAATGCGAATGCAGAATTTTTGCCACTGGCCGATGCGAGCGTGGACCTCGTCATCGACAATGAAAATTTAGCGGACATGACCCCGACCCACTTCAGCAAAGAAGAACTGGAGTCCGGCAAAGGGGCCAACGAGGAGCATCAACGGAGCTTGGATTTGATTCAGAAGCTTCGATTGAATTTGGATAAACCCTATCCCGATGAAGCTATCTTCAATTACGGGGCCATACAATTTCTCATTGAATTGTGGCGGGTGTTACGACCAGGCGGGCGAGCACTACTCATTGAGTTTGGCATTGACTCAGGCTGGCCTGACCCGGTGCGACTTCCCGGACATACGGAATACGAAGTGCAATACACGCACATGCGGCATGTGGCCAAGTGGCTGGGGTTTAACGAACAATACTGCGCCCTTCCGCAACTCCTCTCCATCAAACGCGACACCCAAGTGCTTTGCACTGGGGCGGTTTATGCCCTTCGGCGATTACAAGAAGCCGAAGGAAAGAAATTCGCCGTGCGAGCTTATACCGAAGCGGAACTTAAAGAATCCCTCGGTGAAGCCCTCCCAAAACTCACCGGATTGCACTACCACAACATCCTCGATCCAGCATGGTTCGGCCTCTGGGATTTCAAAGCCCTCATCCTCGAAAAACCCGGCGGCTTCAAACGCCCCGCCTACCAAGAATCCGGCGGCTTCCGCTGGTATAGCCAGAGATAAGCGGGTTTTCTTTTTAAGCTAGACCTGCCCTAGAGAGCTCATCCTCTTCACTCATTTGGGTTCCTTCTCGGACCGACATCCTTCATTTCCATGATCTGCGTGCCTTCTGGCGGGGTAAACTCGAAGTCATTCCGCGACAGGGAGGGATCTTTGCGTATATTAAAAATAGTCTGGGAAGTGATTTCCCGTCCTTGGTGATCATACTCAACAAATTTTCTTAGAATGCCATCTTGGGCGCCAAAGTATCCACGTGTTTTTCCTGGCTGCTTTGAGTTTCTGGGGACCCTGAGCATATTTTGTTTCCCTTCAAAAACAAACACCACAACATTTTCCAGTTTCTCCTTCCCTACATACTGCATGCTTCCTTCCTCCAAATAGCCAGACGAAGCCCATCCTTTTTCCCGCGCATCTTCATCCAGCGATTTCAAGTCTTCTTTAAAGGCAAATTTCCGTTTTGGACTGTAGCTCCAATGAACTTTTCCATTTGAAACGAACAGGTTAAGGCGTTCCCCTCTTTTTGTTGAACGTCGGTTTTCTTGCCAACGCAAATTGGGCCACATAAACTTCATCTTCCCCTTAGATATGCTGGTCTTTCCGTTTATCGTCGTAACCGTTTTCACATCGGCCTGGTAACTTCCTATCTCTTGAGCAAGCCTTTCAAGCCGTTCCATAATATTTAGGGTTTCTTGAATTCACATAATAAGTGCACCACCTCATTATTCGTTGACCAGTTGGTAGACTGCTGGCTCAACTCAAGGAGGAGGTGCCAAGATGGGGCAGAAGTATTCACAGCTCACGCAGCAAGAACGGTATGGATTGGAGATGATGAGGAAGCAAGGGCAGACTTATCGAGCCATCGCGACGGTGATGGAACGCTCCCACACGACCCTCAGTCGTGAACTCAAGCGGAACACAGGGCAACGGGGGTATCGGCATCACCAAGCTCAGGGCTTCGCCGACCAGCGGCAGCAGACAAAACCGAAAGCCGTGAAAGTGACGGAGCCGGTCGTACAGTATATCCAGAAGAAGCTCCAAGCTCGGTGGAGCCCGGAACAAATTTGTGGGCGGCTCGAACAAGAGCAGGCCCTGTCCCTGAGTCCCGAAACCATCTATCGGGTCGTGCTCAAGGACCAGCAGCAAGGGGGCCAGCTCTATCGGCATCTCCGCCATCAAGCCAAGCCCTATCGCAAACGGTATGGAGCGACGGATACTCGAGGAACCATCCCCGGTCGGGTGGGGATTGAGGAGCGTCCCGCTGTGGTGGCGACTCGGGCTCGCGTGGGGGATTGGGAAGCGGACTTGATCATGGGGAAGGCGCACAAGGGGGCGATCGTGACCCTCGCCGAACGACGAACGCGCCTGTTCTTGGCGCTACCGATCCTCCGCAAAACCGCCGAGTTGGTCACGGAGGCGATCATCACGCTTCTCGAACCCTGGAAAGACTGGGTGGCGACGATCACATATGACAATGGGCGAGAATTCAGTGGACATCAAGAGATTGCTGAAGCGCTGGCCTGCCAAGGGTACTTTGCGCGGCCCTATCACAGCTGGGAACGCGGCCTCAATGAGAACTCAAATGGCTTGCTGCGCCAATACTTCCCAAAAGGGAGGCGGCTTGATACCGTGGTCCGAGAGGAAGTCGACGCGGCGGTCGACGCGATGAATCATCGTCCACGCAAATGCTTGGGGTTTCAAACACCCTGGGAAGTGTTCATGCAATGGATTCAAACACGAGAGCCATTAGTAACCAGTGGTGCACTTATGGGTTGAATTCGCCTTTCTTTGTCTTGCGCAAATACGGTTTTTGGTAGGGAAGTCAGTTGGCAGACTAGGATGACCGCCAGGACAAAAATTCCAAAATCTATGAATGCCAGTTGTTTAAGTTTCATGGAATCACCTTGCTTGATTGCCGGGCCAAATTCACTAACACCCCTTCCCGAAGTCCGTATTCACTGACTAGGCATTTATTTTCTCCAAGCTCTTCCATGATGCAGCGGATGATCAGGGTGCCGGCGGCGATGACTTCTTCTCGGCCAGGTTCTAGGCCGGGGATGCCGGTGCGTTCGGATTTTTTTCTTGGGAGAATAGTGTGCTCGATGTTTTTTATGGTTTCGAGTTTGAGGGTGTAATGATGAACACGGTCGGGATCGTACACCGTAAGTCCTTGGGCAATGGCGGCAAGAGAAGTGATTGTCCCTGCGGTTCCAACGAACCTTAGGCTGGAGGTATCACCAAGAACTCCTAAGGCTTCTCTAGTTAAGGAATGAATGAGTTGTTCGGCTTCTTGAATTTCAGATTCCGATGGTGGGTCACTTTTTAAGACACGCTCGGATAATCGCACGACGCCCATGTCAATCGAGATGGTTTGTACTTCTTGGCCTTCGCGACTCACAATAAATTCCGTGCTGCCGCCACCAATATCCAGGCCCAAGATGTCACCAACAGAGGCTGAAAGACCGGAGCGAAGACCGAGGAGTGTTCGCCTGGCTTCTTCCTGGCCATCAATAACTTCAACTTCTACGCCAGCTTCCTGTTTGACTCGTTGAAGAAATTCTTCACGATTATGAGCTTCTCGCACGGCACTTGTGGCCACGGCTGTAGAGGCACGTACGTCGTGTTGCTCTATTAGGCCTTGCCATTCTTTGATCGCTTCGATAACACGCGCCATGGCTTCGGGCTTAAGTTTTTTGGTTTGATCAACGCCTTCGCCTAATCGCAGAATCTTTCGTCCGGAGAACACCGGCTTTATCGCGCCAGGACCGTCAACGTCTCCGATTAATAAACGACAGGTCAGTGTGCCAATATCGATGGCTGCTACTCTCATAGTTTAAGTTGCTCGTCGCTAGTTGCTTGTCGCTCGTAAAAAAACTGTCGTTCGTATCTTATGACCCGTGAAGCGTCGTTCGTGAAGCGTAAAACGAAGGGCCAAGAAATTTTCTTTTCACGAGATACGATCCCCGTTTTTTCCTTTACGCTTCACGAACGACGCTTCACGATTTGCTTCATCCAATCGATCCTAACTCTAATTTGGTTTGCCACCTGCGGAGCATAGCGGTTTTTAGTTCTTGATGCTCGGGTACGGCTAAGTGTGGATCTTGCTGCACCAAAAGAAACGCTTCGTCGCGAGCTTGTTCAAGTAACTGACTATCTCGAACCAAATCAGCGACACGAAATTCTGGAACGCCCCATTGGCGTGTGCCCAAAAATTCTCCGGGGCCACGAATGAGGAGGTCCTGTTCGGCAATGGCAAAACCATCTGCGCAATTCACCATGGCTTTCAATCGTTGTGAGGCGCTTTGTGTCACGGAAGCGGTATTGCGTGCCGCCCATGTTTTTTGAATATCCAGCGGCAGTTCTGGTGCAAATTTCACATCCTTCGTTTGAAAGAGTTCTTCTTTCTGATCTGCACTTGTGCTACTCCTGGCTGAACTGATTAACAAGCAAAAAGATTGATGTGCCCCTCGTCCAACTCGTCCACGCAATTGGTGCAATTGCGCCAAGCCAAACCGATCGGCATGTTCGATGGCCATCACCGAGGCGTTGGGAATATCCAATCCCACTTCAATCACCGTGGTGGCCACAAGGACCTGCACGAGGCCATCCTTAAAGGCTGCCATGACCTTGGCTTTTTCTTCGGACTTCATGCGTCCATGCAAGAGCCCAATCGTATAGTGAGGAAACTCTTCTTTTTGAAGCCGTTCCGCCGCTTGGGTTGCGGCTTCAAGGTCGATTTTCTCAGATTCCTCAACGAGCGGATAGACGATATAGGCCTGACGACCAGCTTCGATGTGTTTTCTAATCACGGCATAGGCTCGGGAGCGGGAGCTTTGGCGAAACACCTTGGTCTGAATGGGCTTTCGTCCTGGCGGCATTTCATCGATGACCGAGACATCCAAATCTCCATAGGCCGTCATGGCCAATGTTCGAGGAATGGGCGTGGCCGTCATGATGATGACATCTGGGTGAACACCCTTGGTTCGGAGTACCCCGCGTTGCAACACACCAAACTTGTGTTGCTCATCGACCACGACCAACCCGAGTTTTGCGAACTGCACCGTTTCTTCAAGAAGCGCATGGGTGCCAATAATGAGTTGGACTTCTCCAGATGTGATCTGCTGATAGACCTTTGCCCGTTCTTTGGTGGAAAGCCCTCCCGACACCCGAGCCATTTTTACACCCAGGCCGGCCACGTACTGTTGCAAATTCAGATAATGCTGTTCGGCCAGGATTTCGGTTGGCACCATGAGGGCTGCTTGGTAGCCTGACCCCACGGCAAGCAACATGGCATGCAGCGCAACAATGGTTTTTCCTGATCCCACATCGCCCTGAATAAGCCGATTCATGGGACAGGGTTTGACCATGTCTTGTTGAATATCTTTGATGACACGAGTTTGCGCCCTGGTTAAGGGAAAGGGGAGCTGTGTGTACAACTGATCGATCAATGGAGAATGGGCCTTGAAAGCTATCCCCGGGGTTTCTTTTTGATTCGTGTTTTGCCGAATAGCGAGCGCGACTTGGAGCACGAAACATTCTTCGAAGGCCAAGCGTCGATGGGCAGGAGTCTGCCATCCATTCAGATCATTGAGATCGATCTGTTCGTCGGGGAAATGCACCAGGCGCATGGCTTCGCCCATGGTCGGCCAATGGTACCGTTGACGGAGTGTTAGCGGTAGTATTTCCTGCAATTGGTGGTGATATTCGTCCAAGAGAGTCTGCATCAATCGCCGTAGGTGGCGCGAGGTCAGGCCCTTAGTTTCGTGATACACAGGCACGATACGTCCCACATGAAGAAGCACATCTTCCTCAGGATCGACGATTTCAAACTGCGGAGATCGCATCTGCCAATGCGCCCGTCTTCCGGGTGCGACACTAACTAGCCCGCTCAACACCACACGCATTCCCACCTGAAACGTCTTCTCTAAATAGGGCTGATTAAAAAACACCACTTCCAGCGACCCTGTTTCATCACGGACCACAACCGAGACCAGCGTCATATTGCGTCGAGGAATCCGTCGTAGCATCACTCGATCAACCACACCCGACACCGTCGCCTTCTCTCCGGCCACGAGCGTGAACATTGATGAAATCACTGACCGGTCTTCATACCGCCACGGCAACACCCACAGCGCATCTTCGACCGTCCGAATCCCTAGCTTTTCCAGCAACATGGCGCGCTTTGGCCCTACGCCCTTTGCAAAACGAATCGACACTTCATGTAGCGGCTGGTTGGCAGAATGGCTCGAGGATCCGACTTCACGAGCATTGCTACATGATCTGGAGATGTTTGACGGAAGAATCTTTGAGGAGGGCAAATTACCTGGAGCCATTGCCTCATTCGTGCCTACCCGTATCATGAAACCAAGGCGATTCAAGATGTTTAGAGCATGCTGTAACCTATGTATTTCCGTTTTTTCAGATAATTCCTCATTGGCCTGAAATAACGATCGAAGGGCCAACAACTCCGCCTCTATTTTTCGTGGGAGGACGACATCACCTAAAGCCCGAACAATTTGATCCGAAATAAAGCCATCAAGATTTTTGATGGAGGCTTTTCGTACTCCACCAAGCTGACGCGCCAATTCAATAGGCCGCGTAAGCCTCGAAATGAGTCCTTCAAGGTACAGGAGGGCATTGGAAGATGACATGGTCATATCCAGAGAAGTTATACTGTGTAGACCTCTTCCAGGCCAAATAGTACAAAGATTATGCTAGGTAAGGGTTGTCAGAAAGACTGGGGGTATGGTAACAAGAGTGGTTGCCGTGTACAATCATGTGAGGGAGGAGAGATCAATGGCGTTTTCATGTTCGATTTGCGGAAAAAACAGAATGGCTGGGAACAATGTCAGTCATGCCAACAATAAAACCAAACGGGTGTTTCGCCCAAATATTCAGTCCGTCCGAGCGCTCATCAATGGTGCCGCCCAGCGAATCAAAGTGTGTACCCGATGTTTGCGGTCTGGCCTTGTGAAAAAAGCCGTCTAAATTCTTGGTAGCCAGTTGACAAGAACAGACGGCTTCTATTTCCTCTCCCACCTGCATGGAATCCAATCTACTATTTCCTGCCATTACGTAGGAATACCACAGAAATTTCCCCGCTCTAGGCAGAGTGAAACACCAACGCTGCTGAATTGATGCAATACCGCAGACCAGTCGGTGGTGGGCCGTCATCGAAAATGTGACCTTGATGCCCTCCACACCGCATGCAATGCACTTCGGTGCGTGGATAAAGAAGCTTCCAATCCGTCTTCGTCCCTACCACTTTTGGAGAAATAGGCTCCCAAAAGCTTGGCCATCCTGTTTGACTATCAAACTTCTTTTCTGATGAGAACAGGGGAAGATCGCAACCGGCGCAGTGATAGACCCCCTCCGCTTTACTATTATGATAGGGATTGGTAAAGGGCCGCTCAGTCCCTTCCTTCCGAAGCACGTAGTATTGGTCCTGGGTCAGAATCGCTTTCCATTCTTCATCAGTCTTATTCCACTCGAACTGCATCGGCTTTTCTTGGGCGAGGACCTGGCCGAGTCCTAACGCTTTCGCCACGACACCAATGCCCATTAAAGTTCCCACGCCCAACAAGGCCCGTCTTTTCATATCCATATCACCCTCCTTTTCTCTCGAGGAAAGAAACCTCTCCCTACGATATTTTACCAAATTTTATACTCGCTATGAGAAAGTCTTTAGAAGAAGAAGGACGTTACAGAGGATTGAGAATTCCAGGGGATATCCAGACATTGGACTATCCATCCTTGATAGCCAAATATCTGGACCTCGCTGAAGTTGCAGGAATTGTAAAAAGATTGCTTTAAAGAATAGCGGTTGCAGACTCTATCGCGCTAACCGTAGTTAGACTTTGAAGGTTTCGAGTATTTGTTGGAGTTCACCGGCCAAACCTCGTAATTCATGACTTCGTCTGGCTGACTCTTCTGCGCCTCCGCTCGTTTCTTCCCCAACTTGAGTCACGGCTTCAAGGTCTTTGGCAATTTGATAAGTTGTGGTGGACTGCTCTTCAGCTGCGGCGGCAATTTGTTGGATCATTCCAGCTGTTTGCATCACGAGACTCTGAATACGAGTTAAGGCATCGCTGGTTTCATTCGCCAACATGACGCCATTCCCCACCCGTTCCGTCCCTTCTTCCATAGACGTCACGGCGATTTTGGTGTCTGCTTGGATCTGCCGAATCATTTGAGCAATTTCTTTCGTAGCCTTTGTGGTCCGTTCGGCTAATTTCCTCACTTCGTCGGCCACCACCGCAAATCCTCGGCCTTGCTCCCCGGCCCGCGCTGCTTCAATGGCTGCATTCAGGGCCAGCAAGTTCGTTTGATCGGCAATATCTTCAATCGTACCCACGATTTCACCAATTTGATCAGAAGACCGTCCCAATGCCGCAATGACGGTAGAAGATTGGCCCACAGCTTCTGCCACGAGTTGCATGCTCGCCACCGCTTCCGCCACCACTCGCTGTCCCTCTTGAGCGGTACTCGATGCCTCTTGCGCAATACCCGAGGCCTCTTGGGAGTTTCGGGCCACCTCGCCAGCCGTCATCGACATTTCTTCAACCGATGACGCTGATTGGGTCATTTTCACTTTTTGGGTATCAGCACCCCTCGCAATTTCATCTGCCGTAGACGACATTTCTTGAGCATCAATAGCGACTCGGCTGGTGACTTCGCCAACTTTTTTAATTGATAACTGCATTTTATCGATAAATTGATTAAACAATATCCCTAGTTGGCCAATTTCATCTAGTTCAGTGACCGGAACGCGTTTAGTCAGATCCCCGTCCCCTTGTGCAATATCTTCTATAATTGTCGTCAATTTTTTCAGCGGGACAATCACCATTTTATGCACGAGCCATTGGACCATCACTAATGTAGTGATGATGACCGCAAGTAAATGTCCGAAAGAATGCAGCCAATTTTGATCAGACCCGACCACCACATACAATTGGATAGCAGACTGAATGAGCGCAATGGCTCCGAGAACCAATCCAATCTTAGCGCCAATTCTTAATTGATGAAATGACATACTTCCTCCTCCAAGCAATCAATGCGAAGCTTTTGAATAGTTACACACGCAGAAGTACTTGCCTTGGCTGAAAAATCAACCTTTCTGCATCTTCGCCTTGAAGAACCTTGGAATATCTTCCCGACAAGAGAAACTGGACTTACCATAAAAAACCATGCCGTTTGAAGTCGTTGTACACTCATTCGGAATTTTCTGGTCTCCCCTTAATAGTTACGACCAATAGGTACAGGTTCGACATTACTCGCCTATCGGAGATTGCTCTAGGGTATTATCCAAGAGGGTCATCTGGTGGGTTGCGTTCAAGGTATGACCTTGTTCCCTGTGAACCCTAAAAAACAACCATGGATATCTACTGGAATGGATACAGTGGTGAGGCTAGGAAAAAACTATGTAGGAATTTCTGGCCAAAGTCTACTATTTCGAAAACACCGCCAATAAATCCGCCGGCGTCTCGCAATAGAAGTCTGGGGTAAGGGCCAAAACTTTTTCTCGATTTCCATATCCGTAGCCTACGGCGCAAGCGGCCATACCAGCAGCTTGTGCAGCTCGGACATCATTGGTGCTATCTCCCACAAGCACGGCGTTCTCTGGAGCCACTCCCATTTGGTCAAGAATACGGAAAAGCATACCTGGGTCGGGTTTGAGATCGGACTGATCGTTTGGACATTCAATAGCAGAAAAGGTGTCGCGAACGCCAAGACCTTCCACGATCCTGAGCGTGTATTCCAAGGACTTATTCGTGGCCAAAGCTTTAGCTTTGCCCTGTAACATCTGGAACACAGAATCAAGGCCGTCATAATATTTTGTGGAATCCAGACAATGGGCCAGATAATGTTCTCGAAAAATGACTAACGCTTCTTCGTATCGTGCTTGGTTCCCCTCACCTGCCGACAAGCGAAGCAGACTTTTCACGCCATCCCCGACAAAACTAAAAATTTCCTCATGAGACCGCGTCGGCAGATCCATATCTTGTAAGGTTAAATTGACCGACGTCGCAATGTCGTATTTCGAATCGATCAATGTTCCGTCAAAATCAAAGATGACTAATTCGAAATGTGAATTTCTAGTATTTAATTTCATGATTTTGAATTTCCTATTGCTGTACGAAGGCGCTGCAACTCTTCTTTTCGCTCCTCGTCGGTTTCCTGAAGCATCGCCGCACGGACAAAATCCATCAGTCGTTTTCTTCCAACGTGAGGCGGGAACATCGGAGCAATGATACGCCAGTGATTTAACACGGCTCGGACACGGAACAAGAGCGTTTCCTCCCGTCGCTCAGGGAGAAAGGTGGCGGCTTCCCAATGCATCACCCCCAGGATTTGAAACGTCACGGGAATGACTGCTTCCGTACTACTGATGATCTCCCATTCTTCGACATCATCGCTCACAACATAATCGCCAATGATCACGACCTGCCCCCAGGACGGCTCTTCCTCCCAGGCAACATAGGGTCTCACGGATTCATAGGAAAGCGCCTCTAGCCGAACGCCCCGTTTATCCAGGGAAAGGTATTTTTTTACAATATCGGCGGGATCGTTCGTGAGATCACCAGTCAAGGCCAACGCAGCGTTTTGGCCCATCGTGATGGAACAAACCAGCCCAAACATCAAAACGAGGGCAAGGCTGGAGAGCCTACAATGAACAGTCGTGTGCTGACGGGTGCTCATAGCAATAAAAGAAACGATGCAAGACCTTGGGGGACATTAAAAGTTTGGCTTCGTGGAAGAGGCCATGGTGAACAAGAAGAGAAGGTCAGGCAACCACAGGCGGGAACACTAGGAAAGCCACTAACCTTTGATCAAAATCACTAAAATAATCCCGAGGAGGAGCCACAAGGGAACCGATAACATCAGCCCCCAGGCCAAGCCCTGCGCTGTCTTCAATCGACCTTTCAGAGACCGCTTTTCAAGAGCTTTCTCAATTCTCAGTCTTACATCCTCTAAATGAAACGGCTTGGTAATATAGTCTTCCGCACCACAATTAATGGATTCCACTGCGGATCCGATTGAGGGATGCCCAGTAATCATGAGAAAAATCACATCCTCATCGACCTCACGAATGCGCTTCAGTAGCCCCATCCCATCAAGATTGGGCATCATCAAGTCGGCCAGGATGATATCAAAATTTCCCTTTTGATATTTATTGAGGGCGTCTTCTCCATCCTCTGCGGTGACCACCTCAAAATCTAGAGTTTTTAAAAACTGGGTGAGGGCATCACGAACTCCTTCATCATCATCGACTACGAGCATGCGTCCTGCCACAGCTTCTTACTCCTTCATTTTTAGCGATATGACGAATCAGCGGATCAAGCCGAGCCGAATATAGCACAGGGTGTAAATTTGACCAAAAGTTTTGAGGATCTCCACGGAAATAACCATGCAGGAGGAACGAATTTGTGAGCCCACATCAGCTCTGAGGAAGGACATCCTCCACAATCACCACTCCCGCAGGTGGATCCAAGGTAAAGACTGTATCGTCGATTCCTTCATTGGCCTTGATATTGCTGAACCGAAAAGTCGAAATATTTCCACTGATCTCATGTAAAGCCAGCGACCGAATAAAATAGGTACCTGGCTGAATTTCCGAAACTATTCGAGTCACGGAGGGCGATCCTGCTTGCCCATGATTTTTGGGAATCAACGTCAACAGGGGTAATCCTCCCTCTCCAGTGCGACCATTATCTGTGGGCCGCACCTCAAAATGCTCGGTGAGTTTTCCTGCGCCCTGGAGCAAATGCAAGGGGGCTTTCGTCGCCACCATCATGGTGAGATTGCCCTTCAATATTTGATTATGCTTGGGCACATACATCTCCAATTGATCATCATGAACATAAATATGTTCAACTGTGGGCTCAATATAATCCCATCGCAAATAGCCAGGTTTTTTAATAAAGACTTTGCCTGAAGACTGAAAGGGTGTATCAAACCCCTCGATCTGAGTTTCTTGGATAAAATCCGCTTGAAAGTCCTTGGTCGAGGCATAGCGAGAATCCACCTGCTTCACCAAAGCACGGACTTGATCTTCGACATTTTCTTTCCCAAGAGCTGGGGAGGAAAGGAAAGACAGCCCTATCAGCACACTCGCGATTAAACGTTTCATCCCGCCCGTTCTTGCATCATGGGTCGTGGCCCAAGGATTTCGCGCCGCCCATCACGGCCTGGAGCACTGACCAGCCCTTCTTCTTCCATTTGTTCGATCATTCGTGCTGCTCGTGGATACCCAACCCGTAATCGCCGTTGAATCAGCGAAGCCGAGGCTTGGCCCGAGGTCAAAACCACTTCTCGAGCTTGCTCATAGACCTCGTCTCGCTCAACGTCTTCTTCAAGCTCCGCGACATTTTTGAAAGGGGCGTCATCACTATAGTCTGGACCAGCCTGAGCTTTGACGTATTCTACCACACGTCGCACATCCTCATCTGACACATAGGATCCATGAAGCCGTACCAACCGGCCAGTGCCCGGTGCCAAATACAGCATGTCTCCCAACCCAAGCAGCGCTTCGGCTCCATTCGCATCAAGGATGGTGCGTGAATCTGTTTTGGAAGACACTTGGAAAGCAATTCGTGCTGGAAAATTGGCTTTGATCAGTCCAGTCACCACATCGACCGAAGGCCGTTGCGTGGCAAGGATCAAATGAATACCGGACGCCCGTGCCATTTGTGCCAAACGAGCAATCTTTTCTTCGATCTCTTTGGGCGCCACCATCATTAAATCGGCAAACTCATCAATGACCACCACAATGTAGGGAAGGGGCTCCGGAATGAGTTCCTCATCTAAGTCCTCATCAACTGGCAAATTCGCTTGGGAGGGAGGAGTCGCTTGGTTCTCGGCAGCCGCAGTCACCTTGGTGTTATATGATTGAATATTCCGAACTCCATGCTCCGCAAGTAACCGATAGCGGCGTTCCATTTCCTGCAACACCCAACTTAAGCCTCGCGCCGCAGATTTTGGATCGGTTAAGGCAGGGCGTAACAAATGCGGAATTCCATCGTATACTTGAAGCTCCAATACCTTGGGATCAATGAGCAGAAGCTTCACCTCATCAGGATGCGCAGAGAATAACAGGCTCAATAACATGCTATTGAGACCAACACTCTTCCCAGCCCCCGTTGCACCCGCCACTAACAGATGCGGCATGGTTTGGAGATCCGCTACAAAGGGACGACCAAAGATATCCTTTCCCAACGCCATGGTAAGCTTCGACCGTGACCGCGTATAAACATCGCTGGTCAAGACTTCTCGGAACGTGACCATTTCTCTGACGGGGTTCGGGACTTCAATCCCCACCGTCGATTTTCCAGGCAGCGGAGCGACGATGCGTACGCGGGTCGCTTTGAGCGCCATCGCTAAATCATGAGCCAAATTGACAATGCGCGCGACCTTAATCCCCGGTCCTGGTTCAAATTCATACATCGTGATCACTGGACCTGGATGCACTTCCGTGACTTTCCCGGCAATGCCGAAATTCTGAAAAGCTCCGGTCAGCACTCGTGATTGGGATTCTAATATGTCATCAGTCTGCTGTGATTTCGAAACCGGAGGGGCCTCAAGAAGTGCCATAGGGTCTGGCAAGTTGTAGCCCTCAGGCACTTTTCGATTGACCCCTTTGGGTCGCCGAACGGGTTGGACCTCGTCAGGCTGGCCCATGTCCAAGTCTTCATCATCCTCAAGAAAATCAGGGTCTGAGAGAAAGTCTTCCTTTCGTGAGATTGAAAGGGCACTTTCTCGGATCGCCAAATCTCGATTGATCTTCAGTGGTTTGTTGGCCTTGGGAAGTCGAATCTTTTTTGGAAAAGCCAACCAACCAAAAGACAGCCGGGGTGTGCGATCTCGAAGAGACCGAAAAGCCTCAGGAATATTTCCACAGGCAGTCGCCACGGAAAATGGCGCAATCAATAACACGGACACCAAAAGCACCGAGGCGAGTAAAATAGTCGTGCCGATTTCTCCAAAGAGGGGAGCCAGCAGCGCCCCACTCCATTCCCCCCATGCACCGCCGCCAATATCGGATGCTGGCATCTGTCCATACAATTGGAAGAGCGCGCTCAGGCACAGGACCAGTAAGAACCCACCGAGTTGGCTTCGTATTTTTGTTTGAAGGGTTTCGTCTTGGAATGACCTGATCCCTTGCAACAGAATCAAAATTGGAACAGCCAAAGCCGCCGACCCCACGAGCCATACCAACCCACCAGCAATGGTGGCCCCCACGATGCCAACAACGTTTTGTGTAATACCAGTGATCGACGGTTGGTCGGTCAGGGAACTCAGCCAGGAATGGTCAAGGACGGAATATGACCACACGCTTAAGAAAACGAGCACGCCCAATGTCAGAAGACTTATCCCGAGAATTTCCCGGCTCAGGCCCAAAGACGTGGAAGGCGGTTCGTTTTTGATGGATTTTCCCCTAGGCCTAGGGATTATACTCATAGAAGAAATCCTAGCACAGGGAAGGAGCTTAATCAATGAAAACCCTTAGGGTTCGCGCATGAAAGCGTTGGCGTATACTCGCTGCGCTTAATCAGTCTTCGCAAAGCAGCCAAATTCTGGAAGGTAGCTCTGCTGCACACAATGCGTCAGGCGAAGTGAACACCTGATTGTTCGAATATAAAAAGTATTTGTGAAAAGTATAGGCCAATAATTCCAAAATCTGTCGTTCTCGACATTTTTAATCGGGAAGCCAGGTTGGTTTTCTTGGCAGATAGTCGGTTGGATGAATGGGTTTGTTGGGGGAATAATTAGATACAGGGTGTCGCCAGGCAGGCGAGGTCCTTTTTTTCGGCAAAAGGACCCAAAACCATGTCTGCCCGTCTGCGGCCCCAAGGGGGCCCTCCGCCTACTGTGGGGATCAAGTATTATTGGACCCCGGCTCAGGGTGGTTGCCACTGATTCTCTTGCATTTCGGGGGTGACATAATGGTTGTAACTGTGTACCCGTTCCCGATTGTAATAGCCCACCAAATACTCGCCCACATCATCCTAAATCCGGCAGTTGGGGTTTGCCAGAAATGAGGGATTGCCTATATGGTAGCGGCTATGAAGACT
>JAQBUF010000069.1 GCA_027623995.1 Nitrospirota bacterium | reverse complement strand
CTGACTGGAGAGCCGTATGCGGGAGAACTGCACGTACGGTTCGGAGGGAGGGGGAGCGCAACTCAATGCGCCCTCCCTACCCCTATCAAAAGAAATTCTTCGGCCTTCCCTTCGACTGCGTTCAGGACAGGACGAACTTTTTTGAATTTTCCCTCTCACTGGTGCTGCTCGTCTGATCTGGAGCATCTCTGTGGGGTAGGACATGAAATATTGAACAGGCCCAATTTCTGATTTCGGATTTGTTTCGTATTTCGATATTCGGATTTCGAAACTTATGTGCAATGGTTAGAGAAACGGTTGGCGGAAAACCTGACAAGATGAGAGAAGGTCAGATGCCTTTATGACTTTTAGGGCGGGCGGGTGTTGGTCAGACTTTGTCGGCGGTGCCCTTTCCTCGATAATTCAGCATCCATTCTTGGGCATTTAACGGTGTGGCTTGAGCTTTGGGTTGAATGCGTTCGTAGTCTCCATCTTGGCGTAATCGTCGGGTTTTCAGATTATCCTTCAAGTAGATTTCCAAAAGGTCGTGTACCACCATCTCGCGAAGGCGAGTCGACTCCACAGGAAAGAGTACCTCGACTCGACGATCTAAATTGCGAGGCATGAGGTCTGCGCTTCCTAAAAATACCTCGTCTTGCCCCCCATTTCGAAAATAATAGATTCGTGCATGTTCGAGAAAGCGCCCCACTATGGAAGTGACGGTAATGTTGTCACTGACACCGGGGACCCCTGGACGTAACCCACAGACCCCCCGAATTTGTAGATTGATGATGACCCCAGCTTGGGACGCGCGATAAAGGGCTTGGATACAAGCCTTGTCAGCCAACGCATTCATTTTGAAGGCGATATAGCCATCTTTGTTAGTCTGTTGCCGCTCAATTTCTCGATGAATGCGTTGGAGTAATTGTTCTCTCATCATGCGTGGTGCCACGAGAAGTTTGCTGTAGGAATCTTTGCGGGAATAACCGGTGAGAGCATTGAACAAATCAGAGACATCGGCTCCTACGGCGGGATGACATGTAAAAAAGCTGAGGTCTGTGTAAATTCGACTGGTCACGGGGTTGTAATTACCAGTCCCCAAGTGGACATACCGACGAAGGCCGTCTTCGTCACGGCGAACGACGAGACACATTTTGGCATGGGTTTTAAGTCCTAAGACTCCATACACGACGTGTACGCCTTCGGCTTCAAGTTTTCGTGCCCATTCAATATTATTTTCTTCATCGAATCTGGCTTTAAGTTCAAAGAGCACCGCGACTTGTTTGCCGTTTTGTCGGGCCTCCATCAGCGCATCCACGATGAGCGATTTTGACCCGACTCGATAGAGCGTTTGTTTAATGGCTAAGACATTAGGGTCCTTGGCGGCTTCACGAAGGAAATCTACCACGGGCATAAAATTGTCATAGGGGTGATACAGGAGAATATCTTCACGGCGTATAGTGGAAAACAGGCTTTCGCTTTTTTGGAGAAGTTCCGGAGTGGCAGGGAGAAAGGGGGGGAATTTGAGATCGGGTCGTTCGATTTTCGTTAATTCCATAAGGTTCGATAGCCCAAGGGGAAGATCCTGGGTGTAGACCTGATAGGGAGCTAGGCTGAGATTTCTGACGAGTATCTCTCGAATGGTATCTGGCATAGATTGATCGATTTCCAACCGAACGACTGAGCCGAAATGTCGTTGGTCAATCTGTTCTTCAATCGATTCCAAGAGATCCGCAGCTTCGTCTTCTTCAATTTCAAAATCGGCATCCCGGGTAATGCGAAATGGATGGGTGGCCAAGATTTTTAATCCAGGAAACAAAAGCCCAATATTGGCGGCCACGACTTCTTCTAGCCAGACAAAGTTGTTGGCGGCTAATTCAGTTAATCCGAGTTGCTCACTTTCCGTAACCATATCTTCATTGGGAATGCGGAGGAGGCGGGGAAAGGTATTCGGAATCTTGACGCGAGCGAAACATTCTCCTCGTTCCGGGTCCTTGGCCACGACCGCTAAATTAAAGCTTAGGTTAGAGATATGGGGAAACGGATGTGCTGGATCAAAAGCCAAGGGGGTAAGTGTAGGAAAAATTTCCCGTGAGAAGTAGCGTCCCAAGAGTTTTTTCTGCTTTGGTTGGAGTTCATTGTATCGTAAGATATGAATGCTCGATAGTTCGAGCTTGGGTAAAATATCGTGCTGCCAACAATGGGAAAACCGCGCGAGTTGACCCATCAATTCCTGACGGATTGCCGCGATTTGTTCAGAGGGAGTCATGCCATCAGGTGGTGCTTCCAGGACTCCTCCAGATAATTGCTCACGAAGGCCGGATATCCGAATCATGAAAAATTCATCGAGATTACTAGAAAAAATTGAGAGATATTTGATCCGTTCAAGAAGGGGATGTTTCAGGTCTTCAGCTTCTTCCAACACGCGGGCATTAAAATGAAGCCAGCTCAATTCCCGATTGATGTAGAGTCGTGGATTGTCGAGATCAATTGGATCTGGTACGACCTGTAAATGTGAGGGAGCAGGGTTCGCTGGCATGGGTTTAATCTCCGGCGTGGCAATCCATACCTCTATAGTAGGCCAAAGGCCTTCATGCGACAAGCGGTTTGTGTGGGACCGGCTTGAGTCGCGTCAATGATATATATCGGTTGTTTCATATGATTGATCAAGGCTGTTCTTCTGATAGGATAGCAGCTACTAGGGTTCACCTTGCCTGGATGCCTCATGGCTGGAAGGCGCGATCTGGGTTGTGGTAAGGGTGGGAAGTAGGAGAAAATACTCTGCGCTTTCTGAAAATTTTAGTGGAAAATTACTCATCTCAATAAAGGCACTTTATTACATATGGATACATTGGATTTACCAGCATTGCTCGATCTGGCCGTGAACGCAGCGGAAACACCATCTCCACAAATTGTTCAGTGGTTTGAGGCGGATCTTTTGGCCGTTGAACATAAAGGTGATGGGTCGCCAGTCACGATGGCCGATCGTGAAGCTGAAACAACCATTCGAAAGATCTTATCCGAGCATCCTCTGGCTGCTGGGTTTGATATTCTTGGGGAAGAGTATGGGCAGAAAGAGCAAGGCGCTCGATACCGATGGCTGGTTGATCCAATTGATGGCACGCGATCATTCGTGAATCATATTCCCCTATTTGGCACCATTGTGGCGTTGGAAGATACGGTGGAGAACACGACGTTGCTTGGAGTGATTCATCTTCCAGTTTTGAAACGCACCTATGCGGCGGCTCGTGGATTAGGGGCTCATTGTGATGGTGATGCTCTGCTGGTTGCCTCACCAAAATCTTTAAAGGACGCCATGATTGCGACCGGGGACATTGCGCAATTTATCAGCATTGGTGGAGAGCGCACCTACCAAACCTTATCAGAGCATTGTCCCTATTTGCGGACCTATACTGATTGCTTTGGGCATGCGATGGTGGTGAGCGGGGCCGTGTCGGCCATGCTCGATCCTGCCCTAAATCCTTGGGATGCCATGGCGACGCAAGTGTTAGTTGAAGAAGCTGGTGGGACCATGCTGATGCGGCCTTCTGCAATCCCTCATAAAATCGATGTCCTCTTCGGAACCCCAGAGATCGTAGAGGAACTGAAGAAACTCGTTGAGTTTTGATCATCATTTCTGTTTGCCGGAATAAGCATTTCTCCAAATTGAGTCTAGGGTGATTGACAGCCAGGAAGAGGTAGCGATGGCGAAGCTTGCAGTCGTTGATATCGGAACAAATTCCATCCATATGGTTTTGGCGGATATTGAGTCCGATGGGTCGTATAAGATTTTGGATAGTTTCAAGGATATGACACGACTGGGAGATGGGACCTTTCAACAGAAGCGCTTGTCCGAAGCTGCCATGGCGAGAGGGCTGGACGTTCTTGGCAATCTCACAACTCTGGCCAGAAATAAGGGATTTTCAAAAATCGTGATGACCGCCACCAGCGCCGTGCGTGAGGCCAAAAACGGTGGGCAGTTTATCGAAGCCGTGGCTCAGCAGACACGGGTACGCGTGCGAGTCGTCACGGGTCAGGAAGAGGCCCGCCTGATTTATTTAGGCATCCGCCATAGTATGGAATTGTTGGAGACGCCTTCCTTGATGGTGGATATTGGGGGTGGGTCGGTGGAAATCATTGCCGGCACGCGTGAACGCTTGATTGGTGCTCAAAGTTTGAAACTTGGCGCGATTCGTCTGAAAGATCAATTCTTGGCCAAGGCTCCTCCGTCCAAAAGCAAACTTCGCGAATTCTATAAAACTATTGACCATGACCTTCGTGAGGCCTTGGATCAATTGAAACTGGAGGCGGTGGATCGAATTATTGCCTCGTCGGGCATGGCCGCGAATCTTGCGGAGATTGTGTATTTGCAACGGACGGGCCGGCAGATTCCTCAAATCAATATGTCTACGATCAGTCTCAAAGAAATTCGGCTCATCGAGGATCGATTGGCGGCAAGTAATCTGGTGAAACGGATGGAAATTCCAGGTCTGGATCCCCGACGGGTCGATACCCTATTGCCTGCCACCGCGGTACTCCGAATTGTGCTGGAGTTGACGGGACAGAAGGAAGTCACGATTAGTGACAAAGCCATACGTGAAGGCCTGATCTATGACTTCATAGAAAAAAACAAGGAAAAAATTCTGATTGAGCAAGAAGTCCTCAATGTGCGGCTTCGCAATGTCATTTCGCTCGCGCGACGTTGCCAATATCCCAAAACCCATTCCCATCACGTCGCGCGTTTGGCGACCTCGCTGTTCGACCAAACTCGGCCTCTTCACCAGTTGGGGGACCAAGAACGGGAATGGTTGGAATATGCGTCACTCCTGCACGATGTAGGGTATGTCATTAATCCTCGGCAACATCACAAGCATGGCTATTATCTCATCACGAATAGTGACCTGGCGGGATTTACCGCTGAAGAAATCGAAATGATCGCGAACCTGACCCGGTATCATCGGGGGGCCAATCCCGGGCCACGCCACGTGGCCTATCAAGCGCTTGGGGTATCGGATCGAAAAAAGGTGAGAGCATTAAGTGCGATATTGCGAATTGCCGATGGCTTGGATCGCAGCCACTTTTCCATTATTCAGGATCTCGAGGTCCGTGTCGGAAAAACCGTAAAGATTATCCTGAGTGTGTCAGGGGATTCAGAATTGGAAGTGTGGACCGCACAGAATCGAGCGGACTTGTTCGAAAAGTTGTACAAGCGAAAAGTGCAATTCGTTATCACCGCAGTTGCTTGAAATTTTACACCGAATCCCAACTTTTACGCCATCCTACTCTTTGCCAAATTTGCGCAGGTGCGCTGGTGGCAACCACCATTCGAGAAATCCTGTCCCGGCGCGTGGAGTTCCCTCAAAGTAAATAGAACAGGCTCCGGCCTTTTTCAGCGACATTCCCGAGATTGGTTGCCCACACACCATCACCCCAGCCGTGAACCCAAGATGTGGTTCGTGCCCCACGCACAGAACGGTGTCGTCACGGGAAAATGAAGCAAGGAATTTCACGAAATGTTCCGGGGACGCCTCCGACAGTAATTCTTGACATAATTGGGCATCGTCGGAAATCCCCAAAATGTCCTGTGCAATTTTTGCAGTTTGTTGTGTGCGCGTAAAAGGGCTGCACAATAGTTGCGTTGGGTGAACGTCAAGTTGAAGCAATCCCTTCGCCACTTTCTTCGTTTTCTCGATACCTTCTTCCGTCAATGGCCGAGTCCGGTCATCACCCTTCCAATCATGCCACTCCACCGCGATACCATGTCGAAATAAAATACAGCGCATATAACCTCATGATTCATCCAAAGCGAGAATGGATTGTAACAGAGGACCCGAGTCAGGAAAAGGCAAAGCGATTCTCATTTTCCGGTAGATTACAAGCCGTCAATTATCGGAAGGCATCAATCCTGTCTTTGTCGCTCTTGTACAAATTTTTCTGGATTCAGTATAATCCGCGTGAATTTTATGAGAAACCGCATCAACCGAATATTGTGTGCCTCTCTGGTTGCGGGATTTCTTATTGTTGAATGCCTCTCGATTCCTGGCTCTGCCGTTGCCGGTCTCAAAAATCCCGTTCCTCCATCTTCTCCCATGACCTTGAAGCAAGCCATGGAGTTTGCTTTGGCGCATTATCCTGCCGTGCGAGAAGCCCTGGCTAGGGTGGCCGCTTCTCAATCCGGCATTGATTTGGCCAAAACTTCCTACCTGCCTCAAGCGACGATGGGGATACAAGGCTCGAATGGGACCTTCAATAATGTATCTGGGATGTTTTTCCCTAGTTCCTTTTTCCAACCCATTGCCGGTCCTGATTTAGGGAGGCGATCGTATAGCAGTGCCTGGGGAAGTGCGACTGGAATTATCCTTCAATGGGAGCCGATTGATTTTGGATTGCGGTCGGCGAATGTCGGGACGGCTCAAGCGTATGAGCGAGGAACCCTCGCCGAAACGGATCTCACCAAGTTGAATGTGGCGTTGGGAACCGGCCTCGCCTATCTCCAGCTCATTATGGCCCAAGAATCTATCAAAGTGTTTGAATCAAATGTTGACAGGCGGCGGGTTTTTGCCGAGACCATTGGGGTGTTAGTGAAACACCAACTTCGGCCAGGGGTAGATCTGTCCCGTGCCAAAGCGGAATTGGCACGTGCGCAGACTCAGCTGATCGAGGCGGAGCAGACCGAACGGATTGCCATGACCATTTTCGCACAGGCCCTAGGGTTAGCTGGGAATCAGGTCACCGTGAATGACCCCGTATTGGCTTTCTTGCCGGACGAAGATTTTCTCGAAGATACCGATGTCGCACATCACCCGTTGGCCACGGCCCAACTTTCGGCCATTGATATTCCGAAGAAACGTCAAGAGGCGTTAGGGGCTTCATGGGCGCCGAAGTTTAATCTCCAAAGCACGCTCTATTCTCGTGGGTCAGGGTGGGATGCTCAGGGAAACCGAACAGATAATACGGATGGGTTGTTACCTGATGTTCCGAATTGGGCCGTCGGATTGACCGCGACTTTTTCCCTCACAGATTTTGCGCCGATTCGGGCGGAGAAACGCATTGAGCAATATAAAGAAGAAGCTGAACTCGCCAAATATGACCAGTTGGTGCAAGAGCTTCGGGCTCAACAGGCTCGATCACGCGCCACTTTGGAGTTGGCCAGGCGTATTGCCGAGCATATTCCCATCCAAATCACGGCCGCTAAAGACACTGAAACCCAAGCACGTGCGCAGTTTAAAGCCGGCTTGGCGACGGTGGTGGAGGTTGCCGATGCACAACGTTTAATTGTACAGGCGGCATTAGATGATACCCAAGCTCGTATTGGAATCTGGCGAGCCCTCATGGCGTTGGCCGGTTCACAAGGCACGATCCAACCATTTGTTGATGTCCTCGATCGGAAGAGCCGAAAGATTCCCTAACCCATGACACTCCTGCTGTTTGCCTTGCGCCGGCCCATCACCATCATAGTGGCGGTCTTGGCCATTGCGCTCTTTTCCTCCCTGGCCGTCAATCGAATGGCCGTGGATATCTTTCCCGACTTAGGATTGCCAGCCATCTATGTCGCGCAACCGTATGGCGGCATGGACCCCGCACAAATGGAAGCCCACCTGGTGTCGTTCTATGAATACCATTTTCTCTATCTCACGGGCATCGAACATGTGGAATCAAGATCGATTCAGGGGGCAGCGTTGATGAAACTCTTTTTCCATCCTGATACCAATATGGATCAGGCCCTGGCCCAAACCGTGGCCTATGTGAATCGCTCGCAGGCTTTCATGCCGCCGGGAACGGTGTCGCCATTTATTTCCCGGTTTGATGCGGGCAGCGTTCCAGTGGGCTACTTGGTCTTTCAAAGTGCGACCCGTGATTTAAAGGAAATCCAGGATCTGGCGTTGTTTCGAGTGAGGCCGATGTTCTCTGCCGTTCCCGGTGTGTCCGCTCCGCCGCCCTTTGGAGGCACGGCGCGAACCGTCGTGGTTCGATTAAATCCTGAACGATTGCGCGCCTATAGCATGTCACCCGACGAAGTCGTCCAGGCGGTGCGAACTGGGAATATGCTGATGCCGGCCGGGAACATTCGCATCGATGATATTGCCTATCTCACTCCCGTGAATTCCATCGTGAGTAAAGTGGAAGAGCTCAATCGTCTCCCGATTCGCATGGGCTCTGGGCCGACCGTATATTTACAAGATGTGGGAACTGTGGAGGATGGGACGGATATCGTGACCAGCTTTGGCATGGTGAATGGCCGACGGACGGTCTACATCCCCGTGACCAAACGCTCCGACGCTTCGACGATGGCCGTAGTTAATCGCATTCAAGCGTCGCTCCCGAATTTCCGAGCAGCTGTGCCCGGTGACATCAAGATCAGTTTTGAATTTGATCAATCACCCTATGTGACCAATGCCATCGACGCGGTGCTGGTGGAAAGCCTGTTGGGGGCGTTGCTCACGGGTTTGGTGATTCTGTTGTTCTTACGAGACTGGCGAAGTGCCATGATCGTGGTCGTGACGATTCCCTTTGCGCTGTTATCGGCAGTGGTGGGGTTGTGGGCTGCCGGACAGACCATCAACATTATGACGCTGGGCGGGCTCGCCCTTGCGGTCGGAGTTCTGGTGGATGAATCCACGGTGACCATCGAAAACGTCCATGCTCATCTGGCGAAAGGCAAATCCTTAGCGAGAGCTGTCAAGGATTCACGAGCGGAAGTGGTGATCCCGTTACTCATTGCCATGCTGAGTATCTTCGCGGTCTTTCTCCCGTCCTTTTTTATGAGTGGCGTGGCGAAAGCACTGTTTATACCTCTTGCGTTAGCTGTAGGATTCGCCATGGCGGCATCCTATATTCTGGCGACCACGTTGGTTCCGGTACTAGCAGTGTGGTTGTTGAAGGGGTATCACCGAAACCCCGAAGAGGAGAAGGCGCATCGGCCTCGATGGTACGATGAATGTGTGGAATGGATGGTGAGGCATAAGACCATCGTATGTCTCGGGTATTTGTGGGCCACGGTGTTTGTGATTCTGCTTCTCTTGCCACGGTTGGGATTGGACATTTTCCCCAATGTGGATACGGGTCAGTTTCAATTACGAATTTTGGCTCCTGATGGAACGCATGTCGAGCGTACCGAAATCCTGACGAAACAGATCTTGGAGGTGATCAAGGAAGAAATCGGGCCGGAGAACATCAATATCAGTATTGGATTTGTTGGTGTCCATCCGTCGAGTTATCCGGTGAATACCTTGTATATGTGGAGCAGCGGCCCCCATGAAGCGGTGTTGCTGGTGGCCCTGAAACCTGGCTCTAAGGTTTCTCTCGAACAGGTCAAAGAGCGGCTTCGAGAAAAACTCCCTGCTCAATTTCCAGGAACGCAGTATACCTTTGAAGCGGGAGATATTGTGACCAAGGTCATGAGCATGGGATCCCCCACGCCCATTGAAATTGCCATTAGTGGTCCAAATCTTGAGGCAAACCGCAATTATGCGGAACAGGTGAAAAAGGAAATGTCCACGATTCCGACGATTCGGGATCTGCATTTCGGGCAACCGTTGGATTACCCCACTATGTTTGTGGAAGTTGATCGTATGAGAGCGGGACAGTTGGGTGTGACGGCAGGTGAGGTCGCACGAGCTGTGGTCTCAGCCACATCCTCCACTCGATTTGTCGAACCGATTTATTGGAGAGACCCGACATCTGGTCGAGCCTATCAGGTGCAAGTTGAAATTCCGCAATCGGAGTTTTCTTCGGTGGAGGATATGTTGAATCTTCCCGTAAAGTCGGAAAAGGGCCAAGGACCATTACTTCGCGATGTGGCTGAGATTATTCCTGGAACGACCGTTGGAGAATATGCTCGCTATAATATGCAACGCATGGTCACCATTGTGGCGAATGTGGCTGGAGAAGATTTGGGCCGAGCAGCCGGTCGTATTGAGCAGGCTTTGGAACGAGTCGGCGCACCCCCCAAAGGAGTGCGAGTCGAGGTGCGCGGACAGATTGCCCCGATGAAGGAGACATTTGATAATCTTAAGTTAGGTCTCGTCTTGGCGATGATCGTGATCCTGCTTTTGTTAGCGGCGAATTTCCAATCCTGGCGCAGTGCCATTGTTGTCTTGTTGACGATGCCGGCGGTGCTCATGGGGGTCGCGATCGCATTGACCCTCACTGGAACCACACTCAATATTCAATCATTTTTGGGAACCATCATGGCAACCGGGGTAGCCGTGGCCAATGCCATTCTCTTGGTCTCTTTTGCCGAGCAGCACCGTAGGGCTGGGTTTTCGGCCAAGGATTCCGCGTTGGAGGGCGCGAAAACACGAGCCCGCCCCATTTTGATGACTGGCTTAGCCATGGTGTTTGGGATGTTACCGATGGCCATAGGGATCATGGAAGGAGGCGCCCAGGTTGCTCCTCTTGGGCGGGCAGTCGTGGGTGGTTTACTGGCGGCGACGTGCGCGAGCCTTTTTGTGTTGCCGGCACTCTATGCCTTAATTGAGAAAGATGGAAACGCCCATTCACCGTCCCTCGACCCGGATGATACGGCAAGTGCCTACTATGATGCCGGTAGCCCTGCCTTGCCAGTGCAAGGGGAAGTGGCATGAAACGAATTGTTGTCATCGGCTTAGTGCTTGGTGCCTTGGTGTGGGTTGGCGTCATGTCGCTCAATAGCTTTCCTCCTCCACCGGAAGATGTTCCACAAAAGGAGTCTTTTCCTGCGATGGCCCCTTCCTCTCTCTCGGAACCTCAATCAGGGCAAAGCGTTTCGGCTGAAGTGGTCAAGGTTGTGAGCCGGCCACTCGAACGCACCATTCAATTATCTGGAGAGCTGCGTCCGTATCTTAGTGTGGATGTCATTCCCAAGGTGACGGGAATAGTGGAAAAGATTCACGTTGATCGGGGATCAGTCGTGCAACAGGGGGATGTCCTTGTCCGATTGAGCGCGCCTGAACTTCGTGCGCAACGAACTGAAGCCGAAGCGCAATTTCGCGGCGCGGACATTACCTACTCACGTCTCCGTGGGGCTTCTTCGACGCCGGGAGTGGTGGCGGGAAACGAATTAGAACTTGCCCTTCATCATAAAGATGCCGCTAAATCTCGCCTGCAATCTTTGCGCGAAATGGAAAAGTATTTGGAAATATCAGCGCCGTTTGATGGCGTCATTGTTCAGCGACATGTGCATCCTGGTGCGATGGTCGGACCGGGGGGTGGCTCCAGTGGAAACATGTCCTTGATGAAAATCGAACAGGTGCACCGGTTGCGATTAGTCGTCCCGGTTCCCGAAATGTATTCTGGAAGTATTGCGAACGGTATTAAGGCGCAGTTTACCGTTCCCGCCTATCCCGAAGATGTGTTCACCGGAGTCATTGCGCGTGTTTCTCGATCGGTTGACCAGACGACTCGGACCATGCCCGTAGAGATGGATGTTGCGAACCCGGATGGACGATTAGCCTCTGGCATGTTTACTGAAGTTCGGTGGCCCGTGAAACGATCCATGCCGACGCTATTTGTTCCACTCAGCGCTGTGGCCACTACCACCGAGCACACGTTCGTGGTGCGCGTCACGAATCAGGAAGCGGAGTGGGTGCCTATCAAGAAGGGCACGGTGAGTGGAAGCGAGATCGAAGTGTTTGGTGCCTTGCGAGCTGGAGACCAGATTCTCCTTCGTGGGACCGATGAAATTAGACCCGGAACGAAAGTGGATCCTATCCTTCCTCAAGAAAAGTCTTGATCGTATTTTTGACCTGAAAGCCTAGCCTATTTCGGGCATTCTTTCTGATTTTGTCGGAGACCACTGAACGGCCACGACTCGAATTATTGCCAACGCAATAAGGATGCCCCCGAGGATGCTCCATTTTTCTAAGGGCGCGTCTCTAAACCACATGGAGATGATTTCGGTGAGCATGACCACCAGAATAGTATCGACGATAAACGTCACCTTCACCCGACCTTCGGAGAAATACGTTAAGGTCGTTTTGAAGACTTCGACAATGGCCAAAAGAATGAGCGTGTTCACGATGACTTGTCGTAACGCGATTTCGAGTGGACTGGAAAAGAGGAGATGCAGTTCCAGAAAGGTCATGAGCACACCCGCGGCCAGGGCGGTCAAGATCGTCACGATGAGTAAGCTCAACACGACCTTGATCCCTTGCATCCAGATATCCGTCATATTTAATGACAACAGATGCCCCAATGGAGAATGACCAGTTGGTCTCCATGAACGTCCAGGTTCCTGAGTGGACGAGGTCGATGGCGAAAGAAAGTTAAAAGTCATCGATGGCCACCGGGTGCAAAAGATCACGGACGCTCACTACGCCAATAATCGCTTCGTCATCATCGGTCACGGCCAAATGTCGGACGCTTGATTGTTCCATGAGGTCGGCCACATCCCAGATAGGGCGATCTTGATGAATGCCAATCACTGGGGCACTCATCACCGATGCGACGGAGGTGCTCTCAGGTGTTCGATTCATCGACATCACTTTCCGCACGAGGTCGGTTTCGGTCACGATTCCGATGATGTGATCATGCTCTTTTACAAAGACACTGCCAATTTTTAAGACTCGCATCATCAGGGCTGCCGCGTAGGCCGTTTCTTGGCTTTGGACCGAAGTGAGGTTTTGCTTCATTAACTCTCTGACTTTAACCATATGGTTCTCCTTTGGTTTGATAAAAAATCGGATTCTGAATCCTTCCCACATGAGACAATATATCTTCGTGAAATGAATAGGATGTCACGGGTCGGTTACAGTTGAGTTAAATCTTGAAAGTCAGCGGTTTTTACGGGGAATGGCTTTGCTTTTCCAATGACCTTTGCGAAAGAATGGGGGCGAGTCAATAGACTCGTCGAGCATGCGATGTCGAAGGTCGTAAGTTGGTTTTTATCAATGGATCTATAGGCAAACACCATAGGCAGAGGAGTCACATGAACAATCGATGGATGAAGAATTACGTGATGGGGTTGGTGATGACGATGTTATGCACTGGCTGCGCGGCACCGCATTTTTTTACGGTCACGATTTATGAAAGCCCTGATCGAGTGGTGAAACTTCAGGCTGTGCCTGATGCCAATAATGGAAAGGGATTTTCTCATCCGCTGGATATTCCCGTGGAAGCACTCGCCCAAGTGATGCGTGGGTTACGGGTAGAAATCCACAATACGGCATTCTCTCTTCCTTTCGCGGGAACGCCAAGTTCCACGGGAGGGCAGCGAGCCTTTAGTGAGCCCGAGATTAAATTTTTCGCACCGCTGTTGGCCAAGGGGTTGGCGCAAGCCACTCCAGAAGAGTTAGTCACCTTTTATGAAACCGGCGAGGTGTCTGATTTGTATGAACTCACGACCTCAGGTGGGTTGTTTGTCAAAGGCGATGAACTGCACTTTTTACTGAGTAATCACAGTGTCAAAACGCGAATCTGGCAGGATAACGAACAATATGAAGCGCCCTATCACTTACGGCCCTTGGAGCCCATTGATCCCCAACCTGGCCGTCTCCTCTTTGATCCACCTCAACTCATGGTGGAACCTCCCACTGGAATGCTCAGTATAGCGCTCAATGCTGAACCCTGGCAGGTCGGGGTGCGGTGGAAAGAGCTAAAAAACCGCTGAGTCTTTATGGATCATACAGAATTTATGGTTCTGGCAGCACACAAAATATACGATCAGGCGCACCTAATTGCATGGCAAGCCCTCCTGGGTTATTCTTCCTCTCCATTTATACGACTCTGGTCGTCAAGTCGTTTGTGTAGCTGCAGCATCTTATGCTGCCTCTTCCAGACAGCAGTGGCCCATGAGGCGTGGGAAGAGGCACGATAA
>JAQBUF010000012.1 GCA_027623995.1 Nitrospirota bacterium | reverse complement strand
TCAACCCTTGCGGAATCTTCATTGGGAATGTTGAAAAAAGCCGCCAGCGGCGTTCTCGCCCTTTTGCCGTGCTCACGTACTGGGAGTACGCTCCGCGCGTCAAAACGGCTGCGGCCTTGCTGGACGAACTTTTTTGAACATTCCCTCTCACTGATGTCGGTTACCGTCCTGAAGCATCTATGGCCAATGAGCAGGAAATATTCAACAGGCCCTCATTAGGAAATACACCTCAGAGGACAAAAGAGGAAATGTAACACAGCATCTACCTTCCATCAAGAAAACAGTATTTCACCTCTCCCCTTTGCCAGGGAATCCATCGGAAAGCATCAACACTTCACACCAAGGAAAACTGAAGTTCCAGAAGGTGAAAATTTCTAAGGACTTAACAGGGAAAGATTGGACTGAGAAAGTGAGAAAACATCAACTGAGTGTAAGAAGAGCGAAGTGGAGTAGTGAGGAAATTACCCCCCACGGGCATGCATTTCAAGTCTGGGGTCACGGCGCAGCTTTTCGATTTCGATAAATCGGCCACGCATGCTCGCCTGTTCAAGCTGTTTCCGATCCTCGGCTCCACGATCGGTTCGCGCATTCCAGCCGGTTTGAATTCGTTTACGGACTTCAGCGAGGTCTTTCATCCGAAGGGGTTCTCGCAAATCAATACCGTCTTTAGCATACAGGCAGAGATACCAAAACCCATCAGCCGTCAGACGACTTCGATCGCACGTCGCACAAAATGGCGTGGTCGTCGATGGAATAATGCCAAAGGTCGTGCCATCAGATAACAAAAACCGTTGAGCTGGCGCGGAACTGTTCTCGATCACAGGCTCAATGGGGCCATACTTTTGCCTCAAGGACAATAAGATTTCCGCACGAGACAACACCTTTTCCATGGCCCATTCGTTCGCCCCACCCACGTCCATATATTCAATGAACCGAACCTCGGCATTCACTGACTTGCCATATTCAATGAGATCGACGAGTTCATCGTCGTTAAAGCCTTTCATGGCCACGGTATCAATCTTCAGGCCCTTGAACCCAAACTTTTCAACACTTTGAATTCCGACAAGCACGCGGTCAAAAGTTTCACGACGAGTTAAGGCTTTAAATCGTTCTGGCTTCAGAGTATCGAGACTGACCGTGACCCGATGTAAGCCCGCATCAAATAAATCCTGCCCTTGTTCTTCCAATAATATTCCATTCGTCGTCAGCGCAATATCCTGAACACGGGCATGCTGGCTAATCATCCGAATCAATGTCGGAAGATCTCGACGAAGGAGCGGCTCTCCGCCCGTCAATCGAACTCGATCCACGCCGAATTCTGTAAAGATACTCACGAGGACATTAATCTCTTCAAAGGTCAGGAGAGTATTGCGAGGCAACCAGGCATATTCTTCTTCGGGCATACAATATTGGCAACGGAGATTACATCGATCAGTCACCGACAACCGCAAACTTCGGAGAGGTCGATCAAAGGTATCCAGTAAATCGCTAGTCACGGACTGTTTGGATTCAAGGCTCATGGATGTTGCTCCACCCAGACTTCCCCCTCGGGAGTCTGTTCCAACTTCCAAATGGGGGTAATTTGTTTGAGCTCATCGATACACCACTTACAGGCCTTAAAGGCATCGGCTCGATGCTCGGCGCCAATCACAATTAGCACAATATTCTCACCAATATCGATCGCGCCAAATCGGTGAAGGATCAACGCTTCAATGATGTCGAAGTCTTGCAGCGCACGTTCACGAATTTCGCGTAACTTCTTTTGCGCCATGCCATCATAATGTTCGAAGGTAATGCTGCTGACATCTCGTCCCTGCGAACGATCGCGGGCGGTTCCCAAAAACGTGGCAATGCCACCAATCCGCTTGGACCGTTTCTTGACCCGATCAATTTCTTCATCCATGGAAAAATTTTCGCGTTGCACACGGACTAACATGGCGACTTCGTCATCAACAGTAGACATGGGCTCGCTCTCCTGACTATCGGCTCCACCGGCGAATGGCGGCAGTAGGGCAATTTCATCCGTCGCGGCCAAGACCGTTTCCCCATGAGCGATATCATGGTTCACTGACACCAACACTTTTTTCTTGAGCAGTAAATCCCCAAGCTCCGGATTGATGGTTTGCACCGCGTGAATGAGGGCATTCACCTGGCTGCCATCTTGGAGGTCTAGGGTCAAATCATCATTCTGTTTCAGCATCATCTTCAACATGCCAAACAACTTCACGGTCAATGTCATGATTGCCCTCCATTGGGAGAAGTCGTGGACGCGAACACGTCGGAACCCGGACGCATATAGAGGCCAGATTTCCCACCTTCTTTGGACACCAAAAACATCTCGCCGAAACTCATGCCTTTATCTACCGCCTTGCACATATCATAGACCGTCAGGGCTGCAATCGACACCGCTGTCATTGCTTCCATTTCGACCCCAGTTTGTCCTGAGGTTTTCACCGCAGCTTGAATGGTCAATGAACATTGCCCCGAACTGTCTGGTTGAGAATTTTCGAGAAAATCGATATTCACGCTAGTCACCATGAGGGGGTGACACATCGGGATGAGGTTTGGCGTCTGTTTCGCGCCCATAACTCCTGCCACCTGGGCAACAGCCAAGACATCGCCCTTGGCAATTTTTCCATCTTGGATGCGACGCAAGGTCTCGGGCAACATGAACACCCGGGCTTGAGCCACCGCCACGCGCTCGGTGTTGGCTTTGGCCGACACATCGACCATCCGCGCACGGCCCGAATCATTAAAATGGGTAAAATCAGCCATGTGTGATTACTCAATCTCCAAGGGGTTATCTGGAGCGAACACTCGAGTGGCATTATAGGAGTCGGGCTAAAAGCAGGTCAAGCAAAGGAATACGCCTTTTAACCAGCTTGACATGCTCTGGTGGCTCTCTGACAATGCCCCTATGGACGAAGGACTTATCGTTGAGGGCATTAGTTTTCAGGGCCACTGTGGGGTTTCCCAGGAGGAACGCTCCCAACCCCAGCCCCTATTAGTTGACCTTGAATTTTCCTGCTCGGCGGAAAATGCGATTCAAACCGACGCCATATCTAAAACCATTGACTATGCTCAGGTCTCTTCCCGAGTTGTCGATATCGGCCGCTCCGAATCCTGCGCACTTCTTGAAACGCTTGGGGATCGAATTTCTCGCACGCTCTTAGCCGAGTTCCCCATTGAAACGCTTCGCATTTGGGTACGAAAATCTAAGCCACCCCTTGAACATGTCATTGGATCAGTTGGGGTTCGATTAACCTATCACCGCTCGCAATTATCTAAAATTGAAGATTCATCATCGAGTAGACCGTCTCCATTCTTATTGAAGTATGGCCAGCACATTCCACAAGGCCGAGTACTTGATCTCGCCTGTGGAGCTGGGAGACATGCGATTCATTTGGCTAAACAAAGCTATGAAGTCGTGGGGCTTGATCGAAACCCCGAGGCGTTGGCTACGTTGTCACGGGCAGCTCAGGATAAGCATCTAAAAAACTTGACCGTTCGGGAACTCGACCTTGAGACCGACGTAGATAACCCGCCCTCACTTGGAGAAAACGAATTCACTGGGGTAGTCATCTTCTATTATTTATACCGCCCGATCTTTCCGAATATCATTCACGCACTCAAGCCGGGTGGTCTCTTAATCTACGAAACGTTTCTCATCGACAATCATCACCACTTTCAACATCCACGCCGAAAAGAATTTTGCTTGGACTATAATGAGTTGTTGTCATTAGCCCACGGACTGCGGGTCCTTCATTATGAAGAAGGTCAACATCCAGATCAGGCAGGGCAAGAAACTCCATTCACCGCACGGCTCGTCGCACAAAAAGTATAAACATAATGGGTATCTTTAAAAACCAGGAATTTTTTTGTGAGGGCAAGGAAGCCGCGCGCGGAAACCCGGAGTGTATGGGTGAATACATGAGGAGTTGAGCACGCGGTTGACGCTGCCATCGCGAAAAAGGACGGTTTTTAAAGATACCCATAAAGGAGTTTCATGCCACGTATAGATTTACACCTTCACACCACCTACTCGGATGGGAGCCATTCCCCCGATGAGGTCATTCAATTCGCCCACGAAGCTGGCGTCACCGCGTTGGCCATCACGGACCATGACACCGTGGAAGGTCTTCCCGAAGCCATGGCCGCAGGGGAACGTCTGGGCATCGAGATTATTTCCGGGACCGAATTAAGTTCACGATATGAAGGTCGGGAAACGCACATCTTGGGATATTTCTTTGATTGGCAGGATGCCACATTTGAAGCCCGACTCACTGAACTACGAGAGAGTCGCGAGCAACGAAACCCACGGGTGGTAGAGAAACTCAATCAACTGGGCTTGGACATTTCCTATGAAGAAGTCAAAGCTAAAGCAGGCGCTGGCTCGATAGGTCGCCCTCACATCGCAGCCGTGTTAGTCGACAAAGGCTACGTCACTTCCACCAAAGATGCCTTCGACCGTTATCTTGCGGATGGTGCTCCTGCCTACGTGGAACGCGAGTCACCGGATACGCGCGAGGCGATCACCTGGATCCGCGAGGCAGGCGGGGTGCCGGTGTTGGCGCATCCACATTGGACAAAACGAAAAGGGCCGGAGCTTGTCGAAATGTGTAGCACACTCAAGGAAGCCGGGCTCATGGGTATCGAAGTCTTTTACAGCACACACACCAAACGGCAAACCTCCGAGTACCTCGAACTGGCGAGAAAGCTAAACTTGCTCATGACCGGCGGCAGCGATTTCCACGGCACCGCTAAGCCAGGTATTTATGTAGGACGGGGTAAAGGGGATTTAAAGGTCACGGATAAGTTGTTGGAGTCTTTAAGGACAGCCTCAAGAGTTTAACCAAAGTATGGGATTTGAATTAGGAAAGAAAAAAGGTAAGTGTGGCATCCGGCACTTCGACAATACGAAATAAATTACTAGAGTTTTAATAATCAGAAATAAGTCTATTCCGCTAATTAGCTAACGATTTCTCCCCTATTCCCATTTGGAAAATGGAAGATTGATAGGATAAACTTTTGAGTTCCCACAAAAGCTAAGGTATGTTTTGTAGAAACAAAAAACATGACCATTCTAAAAAACGCGTCGTGGTTGCCAAAAATAATTTAACTGAACCTTGGGGACGGCGCCCGTTTCATTGCCCTGATTGCTTTCAAGTCAAAAGGAAAGATAAAAAAGAGGCAAACTGGCGATCTTTTGAAAATACAACTCAGGCTAAGGCAAATAACCGAAGGCCTTGCAAAAACTGCTTTCCTTGATTTTCCATAAATAATATTATCGCTCAAATAGAAACGACAAAGAACCTTTTCCTTAAAAACTGATTAATGCCAATCCAAAAATTACAGCCAAAATCTAAAGCAACTAGCAGCCGCATGCGACAAATACGTCGGGAAAATACATCCCCCGAGTTGGCCATACGTTCCCAAATCCACAAGCTTGGATTAAGATTTTTGGTTCACACCCGCCCAATAACGCAATCCCTGGCCAAGCCCGACATTGTTTTCAAAAAGTCACGTGTCGCGGTTTATGTGGACGGTTGTTTCTGGCACGCCTGTCCAAATCATGCCACTTGGCCAAAAACAAATCGCACGTGGTGGAAAAAAAAGATCCTAGGTAATATTGAGCGAGACCGTAGGCACGATGCCGAGCTTTCTGCAGAAGGATGGACTATCGTTTGGATTTGGGAGCACGAAAAACCAGAAATTGCGGCAGCCTTAATCTGTGCGCTTATCCACCATCGCGATCAAAATTAATGGGCAAAATAGTCGATATCAACAAGCGAAAAGTTAAGGCTATAGAACTTTTCTGTGGGATTGGAGGTTTTCGCATTGCCACCGACAACTTGGGGCTTGAGACCGTATGGGCCAACGATATCAACCCTCTTAGCTGCCAAGTGTACAAAACCGCTTTTGGAAAGAGTGCGCTTCATGAGGGTGATATTAGATCACTTCATGAGACAATCCCCTCACATGACATTCTGACAGCCGGCTTCCCTTGCCAGCCTTTCAGCAGCGCGGGTAAAAAACAAGGAATTCGAGATTCTCGAGGTACTCTTTTTGAAGAGATCATACGCGTAATAAGGACACACTCTCCCAAATGGTTTGTACTAGAGAATGTAAAAAGACTTATTTCAATGGAGCATGGCGACCATTTTGCGACCATTTTGCAAGGGCTATCTAAACTAGACTATTTCGTTGAATGGAGACTACTCAATACTACCTTCTTTGGTTTGCCACAGAATCGAGAAAGAGTTGTATTGGTTGGGACTCGAATTGAAAACATAAAATCGGCATCAATAGCTCTAGCCAATGCAAATGATTTAACCAATGTGATACGACATGATCTGGCCGAACTTAAGGATCATTTCAGATGGCGTAACTTAGGCAACCATCGTAAGACGTTCCCTGGTTGGGGGGTCTGTTATAAAGGAACTTTCTATTCCTGCGATCTCGACACTTTCCACGAAAGCCAGCCAGGACGAACACTTGCTGCCGTTCTGGAAGAAAACCCACATTCTGATTTCTTTATGGATAAAACAACAAGACAAAGAATTCAAGATAGCATCTTCGTCAACCGTTTAGTGGGTGGTGTTCGAATACTGTACAACCAGAACGGCGGCGCACGTATGGGCTACACTGTTTTTGGAATCGACGGGGTAGCACCGACGCTCACTGCGTCCCATAGCCGACACTATGAACGATACAAAGTAGGAAATCGCTATCGTCGTCTGACCAACAAAGAATATGCGAGGCTTCAGGGATTTCCTGACAATCATTGCTCAGACACCTCTATTTTTAATCAATATGGTCTTTATGGGAATGCGGTGCCGCCACCTCTAGCACAATGGGTAATCGGGAAAGTTTTAGCACAAAAAGGAATTCCTCTTGAATCAATCGAACCCGTCAAGGATACACAAATGGTCTTAAATTTATGAACACCGCAAAAGAAGTTCGAGATGACATTCGAGATAAACTCAGCAATATTGTTTCGGTTGTCAACGCCGCCTTAAAGGGGAAGAAAGCCCTTATTGAGTTGAAGCCTACAGTGGAACGACTCGGTCGCAGGGGGAAACTTCCACATTGGTATGAAACATTGGAACGTGATGGAACTCTTCCAAATCTTGACGGCAAAAGTCTTGGCAGTGTGCTGGAGATGGTTTTTGTTGCAGCTCTGGAATGTAAATTTTACTACAAAAGCCCATTGATTCCCTTTCGCGTCAATCCCGCTCGAGGCATTGATATTCCAGACTTACAGCTCGGGGTGAAGTCCCCATCTGAGAACTACTGCACAAGCGAACCATTTTTCTCCGCTTATGAACGACTCCTCGGAAATGAGCATGATGCAGTAATCCTTCTCACTGATTACCAATCTCGGAAAAAGTCACCGCCCTTGCGGATACAAATAATTAAACAATCTTATTTAACCGGAAGCCAAATTGCAGACATGAACCTCTGTGTAATCGCAAAAATTTATCGAAAGCGCCTCAGAGAAAATAATATTTCCGAGTTAAAAAAAATTGTACGATTCCTTGCATATATCAATCAAAGCGACTGGGAAGCCAAATCCCTCCTTAATCTCTTATCAGGGAAAACAGATGACGCCTTTATTGAAAAGAGTATCGATAAATTAGCTGTCGCATTTGAAAAAACAAACGCAAAGAGGGAAAAGGAAGGTAAGGAACTTATTTCTCAAAGTAGCTTAGACCGTTTGCAGGCAATCCTAGGATTATCGCCACGATGGATGGGAATTGTAAATGCTGCCGATACTTGGGTAATCGAAACACAAAAGGACGCTGGGAGGTATCCCAATGACAGCGAATGGGAGCGATTCCTTCGCAGCCCATTGGATGGCTTAATTGGGATGTCACTCGCACTTCAATGGCGATACAATTTTGGCCCTCTTTTTCGTGAAAGAAAAGGCCCGAAGAAAACAGGTTGAATTTTTTTGACTAAAAAGAAATTCTCCATTCCTCTCATGCACCATTGAAAAAACTGGTGAATTTCAGTTTCAGGCCCACTTATCCCTTCTCACTGGGGCAAGCCAATCATTCAAATAGTTAAGAATTTTTAAATGGATTAATTATCCGGCGCTTCGACGATGTGGTTTTCGAATCGGGTGCAGCCTTCGGCGAGGAGTCGATTGGTGAGCATTTCGCCGGGCCATTCGATGGGTAAGTCAGCGGTAAAGACCCAGACATCGGGCGATGTCCAGATGGGACCATGGTCTTCTGGGAGTTCGGGATCAAAGAGATCGGTCCACACAGGCATGTAGACACCATTCCCACATTGCGTATGCAGATGCACAATCGTGCGGCTGCGAACCGGTGGATCGAGATCGTGCCAGACGGCTGCGGTTTCATCGGCCAATCGATGTAAGCGCACGGCATTTTGCGCATCGAACATGGCATACGCTGCATACACCGGCACTTCCAGGGTATTGGGCGCTAACGCGATTTCCGGACATTGATCCACTAAGCCTTGAATCAATGTCTCTCGGTCTTTCTCTTCTAACGTTTCCGGCAACGAAGAATCTCCGGCCCCAATCAGTTCGAAGAATAAGAATGCCGTGGATTCAACGGGAGGATGCAATCGAGCCACCAAGGGGAGGCGACGATGCGAACTCGCCATGGCCGAAACATGGTCATGAATTTTCTGAAGGGAGAGAAAGTCCAGCGTCGTGTCGGTTAGTAACCGACGTTCCACGGTCACCACGGTTCCAGGTTGGATATGGAGACATTCTCGCAATAACTCTGCCGTACGCTCGGGATTTAGTTTCAATTGCAGTGGATTCGGAAGGTTGACCTGAAGCGGCAATTCAATAGCGCCAAGTACGGCATAGGCTGGCTTGTCTTCAGGATCGCCTTCGATCATCACGGAGCAAGAAGCTTCAGCAAGAAGGTCGAACAACCACTCGGCCATTTCTTCATCTAACGCGGCAAGCACAGTTAACACATCGTGCTCGCGATCCTGTTCGAGCAATGCCTGTAACACCTCAAGTGCCAATTCCGAGTCACCGTGATCATGGCGACGGGCATTAATGAGATGAATTAAGTCACGCGTTAGCGGATCCGGGCGATACCAACTCGACATGCTATCTCCGTCGCAATTGCGGTGTGTATCTTGGTTGAACAATTTTCAGTTTCCACATTTCAGTATTCTTCGGCATTTGACTGTGCAATCACAAGGGCAGAAAGGCACAAGGACTTACTCGCCGATCACCTTGATCAATACACGCTTGCGTCGCCGCCCATCAAACTCGCCATAGAAAATTTGTTCCCACGGACCAAAGTCTAACTGCCCGTTGGTAATGGCGACGGTCACATCCCGTCCCATGATTTGGCGTTTGATATGCGCATCCCCATTATCCTCCCCGGTGTCGTTATGTCGATAGGGCGCATCATGAGGCGCGAGCTTTTCAAGAAATTCATCGTAGTCTTTGAGCAGGCCCGCTTCATCATCATTAATATAGACGCTAGCGGTAATGTGCATGGCGTTCACCAGGACAAGTCCTTCCGTGACTCCACTTTTCCTAATGGCCCCTTCAACCTGAGGGGTAATATTCATGTAGGCACGACGGCTTTGGGTTTCAACCCAGAGTTCTTCTCGATACGACTTCATAAGCAATACGTCACAATCACCGTGTGTGATGTGCATTCTGCATAAGGATACACGGATATGCAACCCATATGCTCAGAGCTTTCAGGTCTATGAATGCTCACCAACGATGATTGATCTTGAAAGAAAAATATTTCTGAAAATTTTTCGCAGGACATCTGTCATGCAAGATCCTCTGAATGCATACAGCTCCAAATTTACACATCGCACTTCACGAGGAACAGATCGCCATTCGGTGGTAAGCCGTCACCCTGAAACCAATTTTCCATCTCAGATTCACGATCGAAAATTTCCCTCTCGGCCGTAGCAGATTGATTGACATGACCTATGTTGGGTGGTATGAATGGATGGTATTGTGTAAGGCCATTTGTGTGAAGACATAAAAGATTTTCCCAAAAGACAAAATCGAAACTGAAGAACACGACCTACCCTCAACCTGAGACGGAGGGTTTTTCTCCATGACTCCAGAATTCTCCATGCCCTTGCCCTCTGCTTCTTTTCGCCCATGGGCTCTCTTGTTTGCCCAAGATGCCGACAAGGATCTCGATTTTGATGATGGTTTGGATGACCTCGATGATCTAGATCCAAAACCACCGAGTCGACGACCCCTCCTCTTAATTCTCCTGCTTCTCTTAGTGGCCGGTGTGGGGTATTTCATGATGGACCCTGGTGCCTTTTCCTCTCTGACCAGCATGGTCATGGCCCCAGCATCAAAAACCCATGATCCCGCAGCAGAGACAACGACGTCGGATACTCACGAAGAGCATGGCGATTCCCTGCCCCATGCTCCGACGCCATCATTTCAAGAAGGTCAGCTGGTAGCGGTCGCATCACTACATTCCGGGGAAACGTCCATGAAACTTTCTGGGGATCCTCAAGGGAAAGATCCTGGTCCTTCGGTGAAAACCGGAGAACTCCTGACAATTTTGGATGGCACCATTATTGGTAGCGAGTGGATATACTTGGTTCATACCAAATCTGGGGCTTCGGGATGGATTGGCGAACACCAACTAAAAACCCAGTCCTAATCTCCTACCTTCGTACACATTGACCAAGGCCTTCTTCGACACACCACTGGTCGAATTGAGATCAAGCCCCACCCCTGAAACACCCAAATTTCCACAACACCTTTTCTCGCACTGATACTTTCGCTACAATTCCGCAGATCATTCGTTATAGCCCTTCTGCCAGTAACTTATTAGAACGACGTGCTACTATGACCCAGATGACTCCTGAAGAAGCACATGCCTACTGCACGGCCAAGACCAAAGCCAGTGGAAGCAATTTCTTTTATTCCTTTTTCTTTCTGCCACGGTTTCGTCGAGAGGCCATGTATACGGTGTACACCTTCTGCCATGAGGTCGATGACACCGTTGATGAACCGCCACCAGGCACTGATCCCCAGGAACAACTGTCTAAATGGCGGCAAGAAATTAAGGCCGTCTACCAAGGCACACCACAATACCCCGTCACCATCAGCTTAGCCGAGCATGTTCAGCGACTCAGCATTCCGGAAGAATACCTTCAAGAACTTGTCACCGGCATGGAAATGGATTTGACCCATACACGATATGCCACCTTCGATGATCTCTATCCCTACTGCTACCGAGTGGCATCCATCGTTGGGTTAATCTGCCTCAAAGTTTTCAGCACACAAGACCCACGGGCACAGGAATATGCCATCAACTTAGGCGTCGCGTTTCAATTGACGAACATTTTACGAGACGTGGGGGCAGACGCTGAGCGGCAACGTATTTACTTGCCCCAAGAAGACCTGGCGAGATTTAAATACACGGAACCACAATTGTTGGCCAAAACATACTCCCCTCAATTCCTTGAGCTCATGAAATTCGAAGCGGCCAGAGCCCATGAATTTTATGATAAAGCCCAAGCCGTTTATAGCACCCTATCTCCCAAGGATCGCCGTTCTCTTCTCGCGGCTGAAATCATGCGCGGCGTGTATTACCGAATTCTGACCCGTATCGAAACGTCAAACTATGCGGTGTATCAATCGCGAATCAGGATTCATCCCGCCAAACGCATTCTCATTGCCATCGGGTGTTGGCTTCGCACGTCATTCAAGAATCGATGGTCTGCAAAGTCATGAAACCTCGTGTTCTTGTGTTGGGCGATTCCTTGTCAGGCTTAGTCGCAGCCTGGCGGCTTTGCATGGCCGAATTCCAGGTCACCATTCTTACGCCCAATGGCCATCCAGACGAGACCACAAGTTCCTTCCCTCCTCCAGCGATCTCTCAGAATTTGGATTCGCCTCACAGCGAACGCGTGGAACCCAATGATGTCGGCCTCTCAACCCCATTGGTCTGGTATGGCTCACACAAGCGGACTGATTCGTTGTTGCAAGAATTGAACATTGCAACACACGCCCCACGATGGAGGACAGCCCCCTTTGAGTTTAAGACCCCATCGTTACCGCCATCTCGATTTCCCAACACCCTACTCCCAGCTCCCTGGCACACGGTCTTGGGAATCTTAAATTTTACAGCACTTCCGTATAGCCAGCGATGGCACTTGATCAATTTCGTAGAAAAAGTTTGGGAGGGCGTGGCAACCTTACCCAACGCACTGAATCTTGACACAGCGGAATCATGGTTGCTCAGTATTGGCCAACCTCCTCCTGTGCACAAAACTGTCTGGAATCCATTATGCCGATTCCTCCTCGGAACAAGCCTGGCTCACTCTCATGCAGGCAGTTTCGCCGCCATGCTCACCCAAGTATTTTTTCTATCGCGACACCATCGACCTCATCTCGCTCAAACGACGAACCTTTCAACAAGCCTTGAGCACACACTTACAGAACAACTCACAGCGCGCGGCGCGACCATTGCTCGCGGGCCGACGATTGAATATCTCCAAGTCGAGTCCGAACAGATCACAGGAGTCTGTGGACCTCACGGGTCCCTTCATACCGCAGACTGGTATGTTTCGACTCTTCATCCTTCGGCGCTTTCATCATTGCTCCCAGAACGTCTGCTGGCTCGCTACTCATCGTTTCAGCAGCTAAGCCAGACGACCTTTGCGCCCATCGTCACCTTCCAGATGGAAACCAATCTTGAGATGAATAAACCTCGGCTGCTTCTTCATGACGGTCCCTTCTCCTGGACACTGTGCCGACCGCATCATCGCTCAACCCGCACATCCACTCTCCTTTCATGCGTATCGACTCATGACGCTGACCTCCTCGCACAGTCAGATGAAGAAATCACAGCTCGTGCCATGGAAACGTTGCGCGACCTCTTTGCCGATGACACAAATGTGGCCTCCGATCCTCCGCACTCATCTCACATCGTGCGCCAACCCCTTGGGTTTGTTCCTCATCCATTGGGAACGAAATCGTACCACCCCTCCAATCAAACCCCTATTCGCAATCTTCTGC
Source organism: Nitrospirota bacterium (assembly GCA_027623995.1). GTDB lineage: Bacteria > Nitrospirota > Nitrospiria > Nitrospirales > UBA8639 > Nitronereus. The sequence continues at coordinate 50,351 of JAQBUF010000012.1, read as the reverse complement.
TCACTGGAAGTTGGACAGATACTGGAGCCATTACCGAAATAGAAAGCGCAATTACTAGTGGAGAATTATGTGCGCAAGCGGTGCTCACTCAAAGCTACAAGGCGAATTGACAAGGAAAAACTCTGCCCCCTATGATGCGACGTTATGACTCTTGAGGAACTAAATCAGTCATTGCGAGATTGCCAAGCCTGTCGACTGGCGTCAGGACGGACACAGGTGGTGTTTGGCACAGGAAATCCTCATGCCTCTATTATGTTCGTAGGGGAAGCCCCTGGCTTAAATGAAGATAAACAGGGCGTACCTTTTGTCGGCGCGGCAGGAAAGGTATTGTCGAAGTTACTCGAATCCGTCGGACTCTCTCGTGACGAGATTTACATTGCGAATGTCGTCAAATGTCGGCCACCCGACAATCGCAATCCCCAAACAGATGAGATCGAAACCTGCAAGCCCTTCCTCCTCCAGCAAATTCAAATCATCAAACCCAAGCTGGTCTGCTCATTGGGAAACTTTGCCATGCAAACCTTACTCGGGAAAAAAATTGGGATTACGAAAGTTCGCGGCCAAGTGTTTCAGTTGCCCGAATTCATTCTCTTTCCTCTCTTGCACCCCGCTGCAGCCCTTCACCAAGGAAATCTCATGGCACCGCTCAGGGAAGATTTTCAAAAACTCAAAAAAATCCTGGATGAAATGACCAATGAGCCTGAACACTCGTCACCCGTCCAAGACAAACCCGTTCAAATGGATTTGTTTTAATCAACCTCACTCTTTTGATTCATTCCCCAACCCAGCGACCCGTAAGGTGTTAATGCCCCGCATAATTTCTGCGGTCATCGCCGCCAGCTCTTCGCGCTTGGGATTGGGGATTTTTTGAAACTGCAAGTGATCACCATACCGCACCACAACCTTTCCTGGGATGACTAGCGTTCCCCACATAGACTCGGGGCGTTGGCCGGCCCAGGTCACTGACACTGGGATAATCGGCACGCCAGTTTTCGCAGCCAAATAGGCAACGCCAAGATGACCAGACTCATCCCGAAAATTATCAATGCCTCCTTCCGGAAATAACGCGACCACTTCCCCACGATTGAGCGCTCGTATCATCGAGCGAATGGCACGAATATCTCTGGCACCACGTCGTACGGGAATCACTTGAAAGGCCCGAAACACCCATCGAGTCCCCCACCGTTCATAAATCTCTTGTGCCATGAGAAATTGAAGAGGCCTCCCTGCGGTCGCCAGCAATACCAAGGGATCACCCATCGTTGAATGATCAGAGACAAGAATAGCTGGGCCAGTCGGAGGCAGAGGAGTCGGAAGCACAGGCGACACGCCATACATGACACGAGAGACGAGGGAATTCAGATAGTGAAGAATGGGATAGGCAAAGGTAGTGGGGGGTACCATAGTGCAACGCGACCTCCCACTTCATTGAACGCTGTTAACATAGGGAAGGAGAGGCGTAATCGGCAGACGCAAATGAATCAGACCTGCCAACTGTGAAATTCAAGAAAACGGCGCCCGTTGAAAGAACCCTCCCTCCTCAAGAGAGAAGGAAAGGTCTCATCGGATAGAATGGGAATGTTGAAAAAAGCCGCCAGCGGCGTTCCCTGGCTTTGCCGAAATGGCTCGCACAGGCACAGTCGCCCTTTTGCCTGACCTTCGGGCTCGCAGACTTGGCGCTTTGCGCCGCTCGCGCTCACGTACTGGGAGTACGCTCCGCGCGTCAAAACGGCTGCGGCCTTGCTGGACGAACCCTTCGGTAAGACTCAGGCCATGCTTTTTTGAACAGTCCCTCTCACTGCTGTCGGTTGCCGTCCTGAAGCATCGATGGCCACTGAACATGAAATATTCAACAGGCCCCTATGCTGTTTCTTTGGCGTCGTCGGATGTTTCTGAATTAGTTTCTGAATTAGTTTCAGCTTCAGTGTCAGAATCTTCTTCACCCTCTTCATCGGGGTGTTCAAGTTCAGGTAATTCTTGGTCTGACCCTGCAAACCATTTCACCAGCATGTCTTCCCACCAAGCGAGGTCAACTTCAGCACCAGGATCGACCCCTAAGAAATCTACCTGTTCCGTCGTCATCCCCGGAGAAATTTCATCAGGACGAATCTTGGCCCGATCGATCACTTCTTTCGTCGCATATCCACCGACAATCCATGACGGAGCATCGGCTCGTCGAGATTTATACGCTTGCAAGCCACGCTTGAGATGCAGAAAAATCTTTCGGTGCGCTTCATCCTCTAAGCCACTGTGGGGAAGACTTAAGGTTTTTTCAATTTTCTTTCGCCACTCACGCGCATCATAGCGAGAGGTAATGAGTTGTAGGGCTTTGGTTCCATCTTCGGTATCTAGCATGAGTGACTCCTAATCAGGCCCAGTTAAAAAAGTCCGCCAGCGGCGTTCTCGGGGCTTTGTCGTGCTCACGTACTCGCGCACGCTCCGCGCGCCAAATCCCCTGCAGCATTGCTGGGCTGGCCTTTTTGAACAGGGCCTCGGCTTTTGATGTTTCAGAAAAAATGTAGATCATTTCGACATTGCAATTCTCAAAATATTCACACACCCCACTTCGTCAATGTTCATTATTCTGGGGCGATGGTATCGGTAAGCCCACAGGCATGCAGGCATTCCCGACTTCGTTGGGCATCGTGATTAGACACATAAAAAAATACGCCTGGGTACGTGCCTCCAAGGAATGAATTATTTTCATAGTTCTCAATATTCATGGCGTAATCAATCTCGTTGCCACCGAGTGCGGATTCCACATGTTCCGCGTCAACCAAGTTCCCTGAGATATAGATTAGCTCAGGACCTCGATCCAAAAACTCATCTAACGTAAATCGTGCCACAGAAATCTTCCAACTGTGAGGATACTTAAGCTACAGGAGGGCTCATGCTCCGCGCAATCCTACCTTACGTTCATACCACCTAATTGCCAGCGACAGTCATTTGGGCAATTTTCACCGTCGGGCTCGCCATTCGCCCACGAAACTCAAGATCGTTCCCGATGACTTCGATTTGTTCATAAATCTGCTTCAAATTTCCCGCGATCGTGACCTCTTCCACAGGATAGGCCAATTCACCATTTTCAATCCAAAACCCCGAAGCCCCACGCGAGTAATCCCCGGTGACCATATTCACTCCAAACCCAATCAATTCCGTGACATACAACCCTTGTTTCACCGAAGCGATTATGTCTTTGGGAGACGTCGTTCCCGGTCGCAAAAAGAAATTCGTGGTTGACACTGATGGGTTCTCGCCAATACTCCGTGCGGCATTGCCTGTCGAGGGCATCCCCAACTTTCGCCCTGAATAGGTATCTAAAAGATAACTCGACAACACCCCATTTTCTAAAATGATGTTTTTCCGAGTGGCCAATCCTTCACCATCAAATGGCCTTGATCCCAGACCACCAACCATTCGACCATCGTCTTCCACGGAAACAAAATCCGGAGCAATCCGCTTGCCTAATTGCCCCATGAGAAAGGACGCGCCTTTGTACAAAGCATATCCGGAGACACCACTCGCCAGGTGCCCCAACAAACTCTCAGCCGTCTCCGTATCAAAGATCACGGGCACCCGTTGCGTACTGACTTTTTTCGCGCCTAAGCGACGGATGGTTCGCTGTGCTGCGATTTGGCCTATGGATTCCGGCGTATCGAGTTCAGAGAACTTTCGTTTGACCGCATACCATGAATCACGTTGCATCCCACCGCCATTTTCTTCATCGACCGCAATGGGCGTCACCGACAAAGAAAAGCGCGAGCTACGATGCGAGTCGAGAAACCCGTGGGTATTGGCCAACACCACCAAGCCGTTGCCATATCCACAATCCGCGCCTTCTGAATTGGTGATCCGTGCATCCACAGCCATAGCCGCATCCTCGGCCCGTCGCGCCAAAGAGATTTCTTCATCCATGGTCAGTGTGGTTGGATCAAACAGATCCAAATCTGGATGATCACTGGCCATCGCCTCTGCATCCGGCAACCCCGAACTCTCATCTTCGGCCACGGCTTTCGCGAGTGTGCAGGTATCCGCCACAAGTTGATCCAATGATTTCGGCGTAAAGTCCGAGGTCGAAGTACTCGCCGACCGTTTACCAAAAAACACCCGAATACCAAGACTCTTTTCCCGAGCCTTACTCAGGCGATCAACCGCCGACAACCGCACCTGAACCGACACGGAATCCCCTTCGGCCACCAGCACATCCGCACTCGTCACACCATGGGCCTTCGCACGTTTGATTAAATCAGCCGCCACTTGGCGAAGGTGGTCTGAGGAGTCTGTCATGATGGTATGTTCCTTGGTAAAAAGTGGGGGGTACGGTGTGACAAAAAATCTACATCTTGCATGTGACGATTCTTGGGAAGCAGAAACTACCTTGCGGAAGTGCCACCCACAGTAATTTCGTCAATCCGAATAGTCGGCAAGCCAACGCCCACAGGCACGGATTGACCTTCTTTTCCACAGGTGCCGATGCCCGAATCCAGTTTCAGATCATGCCCCACCATGGACACTTGTTTGAGAATGTCAGGACCACTGCCAATCAGGGTTGCCCCTTTCACAGGTTTCGTGATCTTGCCATCTTCAATCAAATAGGCTTCGCTGGCCGAGAACACAAACTTGCCATTGGTGATATCCACTTGCCCTCCACCAAAGGACGCGGCGTAGAGGCCATTCTTCACAGAGCCAATAATATCATCAGGATCCGATTGTCCGGCCAACATAAATGTATTCGTCATTCGCGGTAACACGATACTCCGAAAATCTTCGCGACGACCATTGCCAGTCAGAGGGATGCCCATGAGTCTGGCGTTGAGCCGATCAGTGATATATCCGCGCAGGATTCCATCTTCGATCAATACCGTTCGGGTGGTAGGAGTGCCTTCGTCATCGATATTCAGCGACCCACGCCGTGACGGTAAGGTGCCATCATCCACGATGGTACACACATCCGATGCGACCCGTTGCCCCATAAGACTGCAAAACGCCGACGTCTTCCTTCGATTAAAATCTGCTTCAAGCCCATGCCCAATCGCTTCATGCAACAAAATTCCAGGCCACCCACCAGCTAACACCACCGGCATCACGCCCGCAGGCGCATCCACCGCGCTCAAATTCAAAATCGCTTGCCGAGCAGCTTCATGCGCATACTCGCGAGCCCGATTCTCTTCCTGATAGAACGAAAACCCAATTCGCCCACCACCGCCATACGACCCGACTTGCCGGTTTGTTCCCTCCTCAGCAATACACGTCACCTGTAATCGTGAAAGCGGTTGAATATCACCGACTAACAAGCCATCGCTCGTGGCCACCATAATAATCTTTTGTTCGGTGTTGAATGACGCCATCACTTTGGTAATACGTGTGTCATATTTCCGAGCCTCTGCATCAATCACATTCAAAAGATCAATACGATCTTGCGTGGCGATTTCGGTATTGGGCTTATCGATGGGATAGAGATTTTGGGAAAGCTTGGGACGATGGGTCACCGCAATGGGTGTTTCCCCTTGTGGGGAGTTCGCAATATATCGAGCTGTATCGGCAGCGATTTCTAAATCTCGTTTGGACAGTTCATCGGAATAGGCAAACCCAGTTTTTTCACCAGCCGTTGCCCGAACCCCGGCGCCTTGTGAAATACTTTTGACCGCCCGTTTGACGATCCCCTCTTCCATGGACACCGATTCGGCGATCGTCGATTCGATATAAATATCGGCGTAATCGACATCCTTCACTTTGACGCGACCCAGGGCATGCTGGATTTCGCTCTCGTGAAGGGAGAAATGGGCAAGGTCGACGACTTGTTGTTCCACGAGTTCTCCAAATAAGGGTTTGGGGGAGTTGGAATGACTGTGAAGAATCGAAAGGAAGTATAGCCTATGGCTTTGGGGCACGCAATTTTCAATGTCTTTTAACTGTTTATTTATTAAATATGGGCTTTCGCGCCCATACGACGAGGTCCTTTTGTTTCGGCAAAAGGACCCAAAACCATGTTCGCCCCTCTGCGGCCCCAAGGGGGTCCCTCCACCTACGCCCCGAATAAGATGGCGAGGGAACTCGCTCTGCTCAGACAACCTCGCCAAAAAAGTCGATTCGGGGCTACGGCTCCGCCGCACCCGAAGGCGAGGTGCCAATAGAATAAAAAAACCTCGAAAGAACAAAACCAGCTTTTCCGGTTGATCGGACTGATCCTAACCAGTGACCCTGTTCACCTGCGTTGGGCGCGACTGGGCCGGCACCACGAATCCAGCCTCTTTGCCGAAGACTATTTGAGTGGAGAGGTGGCTTTGCACCTCGGAGCGAGTTTCTGAGCCATCTTGATTCGGGGTGGTGGACCAGGCACCCCGGAGAACTTGATTCTGAGCAAGTTCGGAGGGGCCGCGCACAGGCAAGAATGGTTTTGGTCATTTTTGCTGAAACAAAAGGGACTCGTCTGCAGGGGCGAAACCCTGCATCTTTAATTCCTAATAGTGGAAGCATTCCCTTTTCCTTTTCAAGAAGGGAACCCCATCCCGCCGGGTGTTGGGCTTATTCCTTTTGCACCCCTCTCCCCCACAACCGCCTCCTCCTCACCGCACGCACGACCCCCATTCGAGGTAGGGAAAAGACGGATCATACTGAAAACATAGTTCTCCCCCTTCCATCATCTCTGGATACAGGAAATTTCTTGCCCCTGCCATCTCCTCCTTGTGAGGTTTCTTTCTGGTGTAGCTGCACGATCTTACCTGCCTCCGCCGAAGCGGCTTCGCGCAGGCAGGTCGTGCCTCTTCCCACGCATTATGGCCCACTGACGTCTGGAAGAGGCAGTATAAGATGTGAGATTTCCTCGTGTTGTTTACAGGTTAAAGAAATATGTTCGTAACTTTTCGTACGGCGTTATGTTGTCGATTCCCGCATGTGGTTTGACCGTATTATAGAAATTGACGAATCGGGCAAGCCCGAGTCTCCGGTCTTGCCTTGAAGGAAAAATCGTGGTGGCATGCCACATTGCCAGAAGCGTTTTGATCACACGCTCCGCCTGGCCATTGGTCTGAGGGCGCCGGACCCGGGTAAATTTCTGCCCCGTGCCGTGAGCCTTGCACCTGGCCACGAACGCATGATCCGGGGTGCCTTTATATTCCGTGCCATTATCTGAATAGGCCCATTCGATCGTGTAGGGGCATTCCTCGAGCACTTGCTCCAGGAACGTCGCCGCAGACGTTTGTGTGTTATCGGGCAGGATTGCCGCGTACAGCTCTCATGAGAAATCGTCAATGGCCACGAACAGAGGCTCCCGCGGGAGGGTTTGCTTCTCGCCTGTGAGCAACGGTAAGCGGTTGGTGGCAAAGTGGAGCATCTCCCCGGGATAGCTTTGGTTGTAGCGCCGCGCGGCAAGTTTTAGCTTGCGCTCAAGAGCCGGCTCCACCTTGGCCAGGCGTTTCATCCCGTACTGTGCCTGCAAAAAGCGCTTGTTGGTGGATGGTCGAGGCGCAAACTCCTGTTTTCGCGCCCGGTCGATCACCTTGTAAATGGTGGGCCGAGAGACGCGGAATTGCTGCGCGAGCGCGACAACCGTCTACTGCCTCGTGCCATGCAGTTGCCAGACCTCTTGTCGATCAAGCGGCGTTACACGGGTTCTTTTGTGTATGGTCATGTCTACATCCTCGCAAAAAGATGTAAACAACGCTAGAAAAATTCACAGCTAATACGATTCCAGTTGCAAGTTGGGGATTTTCTGGAAGTCTTTAAGGTTTCGGGAAATAAGCGGTTCATCCCAGGCTAAGGCTTGTGAACCTATTAACAGGTCCATCACACCAATGGGTGTTCCCTGGCGTTGAAGATGAGCCAGAACATTCCCGTAGATCGGAGCCAGACGTTCATCAGGATATACCACCTCACACTGTTCGCAGAGGAGCTGGATTTGCTCCTGCTCTTTTTTCGAAGCCGCTAATGAAATGCCAGCTTGGAGCTCACATACAACGAATACGCTTAATCGCACAGGCGTCACATCAAGCTGTTCTAATTTTTGATGGGCTGGACCTCTGGTCTTTCGTTTTTCTTCACGGAGAAGATCAATGATAAAGGAGGTATCCAGAAAACTCATAGGCGGGGGGCTTTTGCGGTATTTCTCTTTCGTCGTGCTACTTGTTCATCGATTCGATCCAGCGAACCCTCTTGGATTTTGAGAGAAGATACCACCTGCAACAGATCTTTAGCGGTAGTTTTACCTCCAAGGCTCTCTTTAATCACAGAAGAAAAGGATTGTCCTTCCCGTTTCCGACTTGCAAGGATGGCATACGCTTTCATATCTATGGTGATGGTTTTGACAGCCATGCACTTATCATACACTTAGATTGGGGAAGACTCAATTCCCCACCGCAGTCTGAACTTGAGAAGCCTGAGGTAGAGGGGTCAGTCGACGTGCGTTAGAATAGACTCCTTTATCTGTTGCTCCCTCGCATTCGAATGAAAGGATGTCCACAGAATGAAAAACCTCAAGTAGACTTGATCATTCCAAATACACTTTGTTTCCGTTTCCACTTCCTCTCCTGCCTTGGGCGCGACTGGGCCATCGCCCCGAATCCCACCTCTCGGCGAGAGCTGTTTGGGTCCTTCGGGAAGGACCCAGGATAAACTCCGCGAGTTCTCTCGCCATCTTGATTCGGGGGGGATGGTCCAGGGCCCCCCTGGGGGTCGCGCACGGGCAAAAATGGTTTTGGTCACTTTTGCCGAAACAAAAGTGACTCGTCTCCAGAGGCGAAACCCTGCTCCCAAGAAGGTCAAAAATATTTCAAAACATCACAAGCCCCGCAACAAGAAGTATAAGGCCCTTTGAAATGCGACACGCCACTCCTTCGCTGAAAGGCTCACTATGACAATTCATTTCATTGGCAAAATGAGATGATTGACAATACCCAACATCGCGATTAGACTAGATTTTTATGCCATATACCTCTTTAGAGGGGATCGTTTCTACGTAAGGTCTTTCCAGGACGGAATGGATATTACCTCTTCAACCGACATCCAATCAGAACTCACAGAGCAAGAATTGCGATTAGGCCTTGACCCTGATCTCATGCCCCACCATGTGGCCATCATCATGGACGGCAATGGACGGTGGGCCTCGGCCCGGGGCCTTCCTCGTATCGCCGGGCATCGCGAAGGCTTATCGGCCATCCGCGAAGTCCTCAATTTTTTTGACGAGCTGAATATTCCTCTTCTCACGATCTATGCGTTTTCTCATGAAAATTGGAATCGCCCTCGTGCAGAAATTTCGTTATTAATGACGCTCCTCGACCAATTTCTTAAAAAAGAGCGACAGACCTTTCAGGATCGAAAAATGCGGTTTCTGCCCATTGGCCGGCTGCATGCGTTGCCTGATGCAGTGCAAGCCCTAGTCCACGAAATCGCCAACGAAACCGCGCATTTTACTGATCGGGTGCTCACGGTGGCGCTGAGTTACGGAGGGCGATCTGAAATCCTGGATGCCGTAAATGACATCGTGGACGACAGTCGGAGTGGAAAGGTTTCAAGCCCTATCACGGAAGAGCAATTTGAACAATATCTCACGACGGCGGAGTTGCCCGATCCAGACCTTCTTATTCGCACCAGTGGGGAAACGAGGATTAGTAATTTTCTGCTCTGGCAAATTGCCTATACCGAGCTGTACTTTACCAAAGTCTTGTGGCCAGATTTTCGACGACGTGAGGTGCTCTTAGCCTTACTCGATTATCAAAAGCGCGAGCGTCGGTTTGGCCGGGTGACTCAAACCGCTTCCCCCTAATGTGGACTCAACAATTGGTGTTGGGTTCCTGACCTTCATCTTGAAAGACACACACCCTGAATCCCCGGGACACGAAGAAACGATTTGACCCCAAACGGGTGTATTCCGCCTTGGTCTTCGTTCCCTTGTTTTATGCGCTGACGACCCACCTGCCTCCGGTCTTTTTCTTTGTACTCATTCTGGCCGTGTCCCTTTTGGCGATGTGGGAATTTTTTGACCTCCACTTTTCTCGCGAGCCCGGACATCTACCGGCCATCATCGGTTTGGTCTGCGGCAGCCTCATATTGCTTTCACTCCAATGGTCTGCTTGGTTTGGGTTGCAAGCGGCCTTGCTCACGATCCTCGCGATCCTGATCGCTTACCAGGTAGGACTAGCCCCCCTCTCTACATCCGGCCCCAGCCATCTTCCTATCTTGTTGTTTGGCGTGATGTATATCTGTCTGACCTTCGGACATTTTCTCATGATCCGTAAACTCCCGGATGGACCCTTCTTGATATTTTTTGTCTTGCTCGTATCTTGGGGGGCGGATGCTGCGGCCTATTTTGTCGGAAGAACCTATGGCTCTCGGCCATTGGCGCCCATTCTGAGCCCGAAGAAAACCGTTGAAGGGTTAATCGGTGGGGTCTTGGGTGCCATATTGATCGGCTGGCTTTCCAGTCTCTGGTTTTTACCAAGTTTCACGCTGGTCGATTGCCTCGTGTTGGGAATCCTCTTGACTCTCCTGGGCACCATCGGAGATCTTTCGGAGTCGGCATTTAAGCGACAAACCGGGGCCAAGGACTCGGGGAACCTGATCCCTGGGCATGGTGGGTTTTTGGACCGCATTGACAGCCTGCTTCTCACTGTGCCTACATTTTACTATTATATGGTGTTCATCAAAGGCTCTGTGGCCATTTCTTAATCCTCAAAGGCATCATCATGAAACAGATTATTATCCTTGGCTCTACGGGGTCCATTGGCGCCAGCACCTTGGACATTATCTCCAGATTTCCTGATCGATTTTCTGTTCTCGGACTAGTCGCCGGCACCAGTGACGAAAAACTCGAAGAACAGATTCGCACGTTCCGCCCCAAAGTCGTTGCCCTGTCCAATCCCCAAGCAGCCAAACGATTGCGCGATCGGCTCAATGATCCAACCGTCCAAGTTCTTGATGGCCCTGAGGGTATCAAAGAAGTCGCCTGTCATCCGGAGAGCGATCTCGTCATTTCCGCTATTGTCGGCGCAGCGGGGCTCGTTCCGACACTTGCTGCGATTCAGGCCGGACGTCGTGTCGCTCTTGCGAATAAGGAACCGATGGTGATGGCTGGTCAGTTGATGCAGGAAGAGGCGCAGCGACAAGGAATACCTATCTTCCCTATTGATAGCGAGCACAGTGCGATCTTCCAATCGCTGGAAGGCCATCGCCGGGAAGACGTTCGGCGAATTATCTTAACGGCTTCCGGCGGGCCGTTTTGGGACTTCACCTACGAACAAATGAAAGATGCGACTCTGGAAAAGGCGCTCAAACACCCAAATTGGGAAATGGGCGCGAAAATTACCATTGATTCGGCCACTCTTATGAATAAAGGCCTTGAGGTCATTGAAGCCCGTTGGCTATTCGATTGCCCCGCGTCTCAACTTGATATTGTGGTGCACCGAGAAAGTATCATCCATTCTCTTGTAGAATATCGTGATGGGTCGGTGATGGCTCAGCTTGGGCTGCCAGATATGCGCACCCCCATTTCCTACGCCATGAGTTACCCGGAGCGCGTTCCCCTTGATCCCCCACAGCTGGATCTCTGGAATTATGGTAAATTGACCTTTTATCAACCGGACACCACACGATTTCCATGTTTGGCTTTAGCGTATGACGCCCTCAAGGGTGGCGGCACATTGCCTGCTGTGTTAAATGCGGCCAATGAAGTAGCGGTTGACGCCTTTCTGAATAAAGCTATCTCCTTTGTGGCCATCGCCCGAGTGATTGAACAAACGATGCAATCGTCAACTCCGCAGACATTAATTTGCCTTGAGGATGCCTTGGAAGCCGATCGATGGGCGCGAGAAACAGCCGCCTCATGTATTCACAGCCTGGCGTCATGAAGCGCTCAACTTTAACCTTGGTTTGAATGAAGCCCTATGTCTCCTGATCTCATTTACGTCGTTGCTCAAAAACTTTGGTGGTTCCTGGTCGTCCTCGGTGTCCTCGTGACCTTTCACGAATTTGGACACTTTATTGTCGCTCGATGGGCCGGCGTCAAAGTCCTCAAGTTTTCGCTCGGGTTTGGCCCAAAATTGTTTAGCCGCCAAGTGGGGGACACAGAATATCTCGTGTCACTCATTCCTTTGGGTGGGTATGTCAAAATGTTTGGCGAGGATTTGGGGGGTTCCATTTCTCCCGAAGAACAGGAACAATCATTCGTTCATAAATCTTTATTGAAACGTTCGTTGATTGTCGCAGCGGGACCAGGTTTTAACTTTCTACTGAGTTACCTTATCTTTAGCGCATGGTTAGCCACAGGCGCAGCACTCCCCATTCCGACATTTGAAGAATTATCTCCGACCATTGCCGCCATACGCGCCGAATCCCCAGCAAGCACTAGCGGGCTCGAAGTCGGCGATAAGATTACCTTGATCGACGAAGAAGAAATCACCACCAAGCACGAAGTCTATGGAATGATCGCCGAAAGTCAGGGACGCGCGCTCACGATTGAAGTGCTTCGACGCGGACAACACAAAACATTTGTGATCACCCCGGAGCTTATGGATCCAAATCCAACCGATGAACCGATCTACCTCATTGGGATTGAAGAAGCGGAACCAGTAGTCACTTCCGTCATGCCAGATATGCCTGCCATGATTGGGGGATTACTAGAAAATGATCGGATCATTGAGATTGATGGCATTCCGATTCACACATGGTCTCAAATGACCACCATCGTGCAAGGAAGCGCTAATCAACCACTCGAATTTCTTGTGGACCGGCAGGGTGCCCCACTCACGCTCACGATTACCCCAGAAAGCCAAAACGCCATTAAAGACGATCTGCCCGTGGAAGTTGGAAAAATTGGCATCACCGGCCCTGGGCGATCCGTCCTCCGTTCAGAGTCTCCCCTGATGGCTCTGTTTCAAGGCATTCATGCCACATGGGGATGGTCAGAACTCACGGTCGTCGGCATCTACAAAATGTTAACGGGAGAAATTTCATCCAAGCATCTGGGCGGCCCCATTATGATTGCGAGTGCTTCTGGGACGGCTGCCGAACATGGCATTGCCGATGTGGCATTTTTGGTCGCGATCTTGAGCATTAACCTTGGGATTCTCAACCTCCTCCCCATTCCTATCTTAGATGGTGGCCATCTCTTTTTCTTTGCCTGCGAGGCGATCTTACGTCGCCCACTCGGTGAACGCCAACGGGAGTTTGCCCAGCAGGTTGGATTGGTGCTTCTCTTCAGCATCATGATTTTTGCGTTTTTCAACGATATCCAACGGCTGCTTCAATAATCCCTTTCTCTCTTGACAACACCCCCCTCTTCTCTTGATAACAGGGAATGGCCCAAAAGGCCGCCAGCGGCGTTCTCGGTCTTTTGTCGTGCTCACGTACTTCATGTACGCTCCGCTCGCCAAAACCCCTGCGGCCTTGCTGGACGAACCTTTTTGACCATTCCCTCGTCATTTTTATGATTTCTGACATATGGCTTCAAAGGTATCTTTGAAGCCATTGGGACATTTTCCATAAATTTTTAACCGAATAAGGGCCATTCGATTATGCGTACCTCTCAAGTCTTGATTCCGACACTACGTGAAGATCCGGTTGAAGCCGAAATTGTCAGCCATCGACTCATGTTACGAGCTGGCATGATCCGAAAAGTCGCAGCGGGAATTTACACGTATTTGCCATTGGGGCTTCGGGTTATCCGAAAAATTGAGAATATCATTCGCCAAGAGATGAATCGTGCGGGAGCGCAGGAGATATTGATGCCGATCCTCTCGCCCGCGGAACTCTGGCGTGAAACGGGACGATGGGATTTTTATGGCAAAGAATTACTTCGATGCCAAGACCGGCATGACCGAGACTTTTGCTTTGGGCCGACTCACGAAGAAGTCATTACCGACCTATTCAGACGTGAAGTACGCTCTTATCGACAACTCCCCCTGAATTGTTATCAAATCCAAACAAAGTTCCGTGATGAAATTCGTCCTCGGTTTGGCCTCATGCGTGGACGCGAATTTATCATGAAAGATGCCTATAGTTTTGATCGTGATGAGGAAAGCGCTCGGGTCAGCTATCAAAAAATGTATGACGCCTACGAACGCATTTTTACCCGGTGCGGTCTGAACTTTCGCCCTGTTGAAGCAGACAACGGAATGATTGGTGGCAGCATGTCCCATGAATTTATGGTGCTCGCTGAAACCGGCGAAGAAACAATTCTCTATGAGGAGGGTGGGACCTATGCTGCGAACGTGGAACGAGCTGAGGTCTTGCCACCAACAGACGTCTCAACAGACCAACCTTTACCTCTTGAGACAGTCAGTACCCCGGGGATGAAAACCGTCGAAGATGTGTGTAAATTTTTATCACTCACTCCCGACCACTTGGTGAAAACATTGCTGTACCAAACACCGGATAACACGATCGTTGCCGTGTTGGTTCGAGGAGACCATGAAGCCAACGAAATTAAGGTGAACCGTTTGTTGGGGACAACCGAAATCATCCTTGCCGATCCAGAGATCGTCACCAAAGTGACGTCTGCTCCGGTAGGATTTGCTGGCCCAGTGGGCTTGAAGAATATTCGAATTGTTGCAGACCAAGCCGTCCAAGGAATGAAGAATTTTGTGGTCGGCGGAAATGCCAACGACACGCACTTCCTTAATGTAAACTGTGATCGCGATTTCCAGGTAGAAACCTTTGCAGACCTACGTCAAGCCAAAGCCGGAGACCCCTCACCACGAACAAATGCTCCCTTAAGTTCCGCCAAAGGCATTGAAGTTGGGCATGTTTTCCTGCTCGGCACCAAATATAGCGAAGCCATGGGCGCGAACTTTCTTGATGATCAAGGAAAAGACACCATGGCCATTATGGGATGCTATGGGATTGGGGTCAGTCGAACCGCCGCAGCCTCGATTGAGCAAAATCATGATGCCAAAGGCATGATTTGGCCAACCCCAATTGCCCCATTTCATGTTCACCTCCTTCCGGTAACCAACTCTGAGCTGGTACAGGAAACCACAGAGACCTTATACCAATCATTGATTGAGGCCGAGATTGAAGTTTTATGGGACGATCGAGACGAACGCGCGGGGGTAAAATTTAATGATGCCGACCTCATAGGGGCTCCGTACCACGTCACTATTGGGGATAAAGGCCTCAAAAATGGGGTCATCGAAATTAAGCATCGACGCACAGGAGAGATGGTAAAGGTTGCGCCATCAGAAGCCACTTCCTATTTGTCCCAACACCTCGCTTCCTTATAAACATCCCCATGTTTTATCAATCCAGATGCCAAATCATACCCAATTCATAGGCCTCAAGGCATCAAAGGGAAAAAGCCTGGAATTCCTTTAAAATCTCGGACTTACGTTGACAAATCCAGGAAGTCGATGCTATCGTATCGCTTTTGTTGGGGAAGTGTGTCTAAACCTGTGGCCTATTTCTAATGATTACACAAATGAACGTCCGGGGTCTCTTGTTCGACCCTTATAACAATGCCTATATTGTCATCCTTCGTGACGAAGAAAACGCCGACATGCTCCCTATTTGGGTAGGGAAATCTGAAGCCAGTGCGATCAGTTTTGCGTTGGAAAGTATCGCTCCTCCTCGCCCGATGACTCATGATTTAATGAAATCCATTCTGGACAATGTTGATGCAAAAGTTTTAAGCGCTGTCGTAACCGATTTAAAAGACAATACCTACTTTGCCAAAATACATCTGTGGTATGGTGACTCGGAGTATTCTATTGACTCCCGTCCTAGTGACGCTATTGCTCTAGCCCTACGCGCTGAGGCCCCAATTTTCACTACAGAAGAAGTTCTTCGCAAACAAAATTCTGAGGAACTTGAACGCTGGCTTGAAAACCTTAAACCCGAAGATTTTGGAAAATTTGAGGCCTAGCCAAGAAGTTTTTAGGGCTGCATATCTTTCCTGAAATACATGAAAAAATACCAATGAGTGTTGAACAAAATACTGATCTCATCCCACTCAAGGTGCATGGGGTACTCGTGGATCCGAACACCGACACACAAATCGTGGTCTTGCGTGATGAGACCAATGCTGACGTGCTACCCATCTGGGTGGGAACAGCTGAAGGTACATCTATACGATTGGCTCTTGAAGACGTCGTGCCTCCTCGCCCAATGAGTCATGATCTCATCACCAGCATGACTGACCATCTAGGCATGACCGTCAGTCATGTTGTTGTGACAGATGTGAAAAACAATACCTATTATGCCACGATCCACTTTATTTCCAATGGTTTGGAACGAACAGTGGACGCCAGACCCAGTGATGCCATTGCCGTGGCATTGCGAGCAAAAAGTCCTATATATGTCACCTCGGATGTGTTGAAACGACGTGGTGGTGATAATCTTGACGCTTGGCTTGCGAAATTAGATCCTCAACAATTTGGCCAATCTGAAACATCCGACGCTTAGGTTAGGATACTGACGAATTTACATGGAGAAGCACTGATGCGTACCTTTCAAGCAAAACCTCTTGAAGTCACCAGAAAATGGCATATTCTTGATGCCAAAGGCGCCACACTTGGCCGATTGGCCACTCAAGCCGCCACACTCTTACGCGGCAAGCACAAACCCATTTTCACACCAAATGTTGATACGGGTGACCACGTGATTGTCGTCAATGCCAAAGAAGTCCACTTGACTGGGAAGAAAATGAAAAACAAGACGTATCATCATCATACCGGATACCCAGGAGGGCTTAAATCCATTACTGCGGAACGCCTGATGGAAAAGAAACCAACGGAAGTCGTCAACAAAGCCATTCGCGGCATGCTTCCAAAGACTCCACTAGGAAAACAAATGGCTAAGAAACTACGAATTTATGCTGGATCAGACCATCCGCATGCAGCACAAAACCCAGAGGCCTGGTCGTAAGTTTCTACTCAAAAACATAACAAGCATCTCTTCTTCAACAGAAAGGTTTATACATGGCAAGTCAGCGTCATTACGCAACGGGGAAACGGAAAAATGCGATCGCTCGCGCCTGGGTTCAACCAGGGCAGGGTGAAATCACGATTAACGGAAGAACCTTCGAAAACTACTTCACACTGCTTCCCCACCGTACACATGTCGAGTCGCCACTAGAAAAAACCAGCACGCTCGGTCAATTCCAAATCCGTGCATCGATTTCTGGAGGAGGGGTTGCTGGCCAAGCTGGAGCCTTACGACATGCCATTGCCAAAGCCTTGGTTCAGGTGAACCCTGAATTTCGTGGCCCGCTCAAGAAAGATGGGATGCTGACTCGAGATTCACGAGTGAAGGAAAGAAAGAAATATGGGCAAAAGGGAGCAAGGGCCCTCTTCCAATATTCAAAACGGTAAGTGCATTCCGGCTGCAAGTTTTTTTTTAAAAAGGGAAGGCCATATGGCCTTCCCTTTTTTCTGTAACCACCTTATCATAAAAAGTACTCATTTCTCATGGCTAAAGCTCGACTAAAAATCGCGGTCCTTGGAGGTAGCGGGTATACAGGGGGAGAACTTCTTCGACTGTTAGCTCAACACCCAAATACACAGGTCACCATGGTGACCGGAGATAAGGCTGTCGGACTTCCAGTGTCCTCACACTTTCCAAACCTGGAATCATTTTATTCTCTGACGTTTCAACCCATGGACCTGCCACGCATTGTTCAATCTGTAGACCTCATTTTCATGGCCTTGCCTCATACCAAATCAATGGAGCCTGTGGCGCATTGTATGAAAGCCAAAAAACGCGTCATTGATTTAAGCGCTGACTATCGCCTGAATGATCTAAACACCTATGAAGAATGGTATGGGGTCACTCATTCATCACCGCACCTTCTACGACAATCCGTCTATGGCATGCCCGAACTGTATCGATCGAAAATTTCCCGCGCGAAACTCGTGGCCGTCCCAGGGTGTTATCCTACCGCAGCAATTCTCCAATTAGCTCCGCTTTTAGCTAAGGGATTGATCAAAGAGGATTCAATTGTGATTGATGCAAAATCCGGCATTTCAGGTGCTGGTCGAAGTCCAAGCCTTAGCTATCACTTTCCTGAAGCTCATGACTCTATGACGGCCTATAAGATTGGACAACATCGTCACACTCCGGAAATCGAACAGGAGCTCAATAAGGTCTTCCTGAAACCACGAGCACGTTCAACGAGTCATGCCGAGCCATTAAAGGTCATCTTCTCTCCTCACCTGACACCAATGAACCGGGGAATCTTGAGCACGGCTTATGCCAAGATGAGGAAGCCAATAACAACAAAAACGCTTCAAGATCTTTATCGCCGATTCTATCGTGATGAACGTTTCATTCGAATTCGAAATGAAACCACTGCGGTAAGTCCCAATCAAGTTCGAGGATCAAACTTTTGTGACATTTCGATGGTCGCAGATTCTCGCACAGGTAATATTATTACGGTGGCAGCCATTGACAACCTCGTCAAAGGCGCTGCAGGTCAAGCCATTCAATCCATGAACCTGATGATGGGATACCCTGAAGACACGGGATTGGCCTCACCGGGGATTTTCCCCTAGCCCACAATTTCTCCTGACTGAACACAGTGCAACAAAAACGTACTCAACAGATGCCGAAAACTTTATCCATCAAAAAAGTATCGGGTGGCGTCACCGCCCCTAAAGGTTTTCTTGCTGCTGGGATTCATGCAGGCGTGAAACCTTCTCAAGCCTTAGACCTCGCCCTTGTAATGTCTGAACGGCCAGGTCCCATAGCCGGGGTGTTCACTAAAAATCAAATCCTCGCGGCACCCGTGATTCTTAATCAGCATCAGATCAAGAAAAAAACTGGCCAGGCCATTGTCGTGAATAGTGGAAATGCGAATGCCTGTACTGGGACTCAAGGATTAGCTGATGCGAAGGAAATACAAAAACTCACCGCTCAGCTCTTAGGCATTCCCAAGCACACCGTGTTTGTCGGTTCAACTGGAGTCATTGGCCGCACACTTCCCATGACAGCCCTACGGAAGGGCATTCCCACCATTGTAAAACGCCTGAGTCCGTCTGGGCATATTCGAGCTGCCAGGGCCATCATGACCACCGACACCATATCGAAAGAATTTGCCTGCCAGACCAAGATTGGACGACATGTCATCACCATCGGCGGAATGGCCAAGGGCTCAGGGATGATTCATCCAAATATGGCGACGATGTTAGCGTATCTCACGACTGATGTGGCGATCACACCTCAAGCTCTACAACGCGCCCTGACACAAGCCGTGGATCATTCTTTTAATTGCATTTCCGTGGATAACGACAGTAGTACCAACGATACCGTTCTCTGCCTGGCCAATGGACTGGCCAACAACACACTCATCACCCACGGGACCCAACATTGGATGGCTTTTCAGGCCTTACTACAACATGCTTGCGAATTCCTTGCCTTGAAAATTTGCCGCGATGGCGAGGGTGCCACCAAACTTGTCACCATCAAGGTGGAAGGAACTAAGTCTCATTGTGATGCCAAACAGATTGCGGAGACGATTGCCACATCAATGCTCGTCAAAACAGCGATTTTTGGCGAAGACCCAAATTGGGGCCGTATTATTGCGGCCATAGGCCGAGCAGGCATTCCGCTCAATCCCAAAAATATCTCGTTGAAATTTAATGAGGTCTTCGTTGTTCAAGGAGGACAACGGGTCAGCACACAAGCCGACAAACAGGCACAAAAGGTGATGCGACAAAAAGAATTAACCTTGTCGGTCTCGATGGGAAAAGGTCCTGGCTCTCACCGCCTATGGACCACAGACCTTTCTTACGGTTATGTGAAGATCAACGCCTCATACACCACCTAAGCATTCCGAACCATAAGATCTACTCCCCCTCACGCAAAACAGTATTTCCAACATTTTCTGTAAAAAAACTCACGACGGGAAATACTCTCAGAAGTATGACCTGGGTCACATCAATGCCATGCCCACAACTCTATACTTATGTGTTTGAGGATTATCGTCACCCGAAAATAAAACCTATGTATTTCTGGAATCAAATTTCCAAACTTTCAATATTTGTCCGTCTGACGTTGGGATACCTGACGATCATGAGTTTGGTCATTGGGGTGAACTGGTTTATTTTAAACCAGCTGCGGACGTTATCGCAGTTAGGCACCGAATTAGTCTCCTACTATTACCCCACGGTGGAAACAGGGAAACGCCTCATTACTAGCCTGCTCGTTCAGCTTAAAAGTGACAAGCAATATCTCGTCCTACGAGATACGAGCCTGTTGAAAGAATTTCTTCAGGAAGCCGGGCAATTTAAAAAAACGTTGATTTCCCTCATTGACCAGGACCCTTCAGAAGAAGGCCAATCACTGCTTCTACAGATTCAGGATTCACACGATCAATTTCAAACACTCTTCCTCAGTGAAGGTGTAGAACGGGCCAGCCGGTACACCCAGACCTTAGCGCAATACGAAAACAAGCGAGATACGCTCATCGACGAAATGACACAAACCATACGCTCATACATTGCCCTCCACGAGCGGCAAATCAGCGCCGTGTTGAGTGATTCGCATGAACGAGCGAAACAGGCAGAAACTATTACCCGCCAGTTAATGGTCTCCGTGGTGGTGTTCGGCATGGGAATGGCTGGGGTCGCCACCTTTAGTATTTTACGACCGTTGCGACGAGTTCAAAGACAAATCCGCCAAATTGGAGAAGGAAATTTTAACGCTTCGGTGCAAGGAGAGGTTCCGCAAGAATTGCGAGAGCTCGTCAATACCGTGAATGGAATGGGCACACAGCTCCAAGAACTCGATCAGATGAAGGCCGAATTCCTGGCGAATATTTCTCATGAATTTCGAACACCACTCACCTCCATTCGCGAAGGGACTCAGTTACTCCTCGATCAAATTCCTGGGCCTCTGACTCCCGAACAACGCCAGACCCTTGAGATCTTGCTGGACAGTAGCCAACGATTAAACCAACTCATCGCCAGCTTATTGGATCTCTCTAAAATGGAAGCCAATATGATGGCGTATTGCTTTATGCCCACAAGATTGATTCACCTTGTTCAGCAATCCGTGCATAAAGTGCAATTCCTGGCTGAGCGTAAGCAAATTCCGATTATACTCAATGATCAATTACCGACAGATCATACTCTTAACCTGGACAGCACTCGGATCGAGCAAGCCATAGAAAACCTCCTTTCCAATGCCCTCAAATTTGGCCCCAATGGATCACCCATTACACTGACGCTTAGTCATGAGGTCACCACCCACATGACAGCTCTGACGGTGAGAGATGAAGGTCCAGGGATAGCACCAGAAGACCTTCCTCATATTTTCGAGCGATTCTACCAAGGAAAATCACCTGAAGGCGGAGCACGATTTGGCAGTGGCATTGGTCTTGCCTTGGTCAAGAAAGTCGTGGAAGCTCACCAGGGAAACATTTGGATTGACAGCGAACGAGGCAAAGGGACATGCGTCAACATCAGGATTCCTTCAGGATTACAACAAGAGGCCCTTCATGTATCGTAAATATTTTCATAACACCTTCAATTGGCTAAGAAGCATTTTGATGTATGCCTCCTTGCTGGGAACCACAGGGTGCCAGGAATTTTCACCCTATACGATGGCCTCGCCATCTAGCGCATCAACGGTTCTGTCTCCTTCGACGATTTTCTCTCCTCCTCCCCAAGAGATAAAGTTTCTTGAAGGGCTAGGGACTCGCGCCGACAACCAATTGTCTCAATGTCGAACGTCCGAGACGTGCAATCACGCACATTTCCTCAAAGCCTTAACCGCCCTACATTCCAATCGAGATGCGGCGATCTATCACTTTCAAAAAGTTATGGAATCGCCCCCCTCCAATCGCCTCAGTCAAGCCAGTCGCGTGTGGTTATGGCTTTTAGAGGAACTCAATCGCTCCCAATCTCAAGGCTCATCACACGTTGATCTCACGAGGGAGTTGGTTCAGGCATTACTGGAACGAGACCTTGGATTGTTGGGATCCCCCGATTCACCCCAACCGCTTCTGCCATCTGATCTCAAACAACTCTTGTTAGCCCAGGACACCAAAGTCAAATCCCTGAGTGCGCAGGTTCATGAACTGACCCAAGAAGTTGGGGCACTCAAAACTGGGTCGGCCTCCAACTATTCGCTGCAACAAGCCTTACACGCCCGCGAAAAAAAGGTGTCGGAACTGACCAGGCAACTCGATGCGCTCCGACGAATTGATCAAGAGCTCAAGGAAAAATCCCCTCCGACTACACCATCTGAAACCATCTTGCCACCTAAGGAGGAAGCACGTGCCAACCCCTAATACTTCGCTGGAACGCATTCTTGTCGTGGACGATGATGAAGGCCTCTTGACCTTGCTACGAATGCGTTTAACCTCTTTTGGATTTGATGTCACGGTCTGCTCGAATGGCAAGGCCGCGATTGCTCACCTTCAAGAAGCGCTCTACGACTTCGTGATCCTCGATGTCCGAATGCCGGACATGAGCGGAATGCAAGTCATGGAGGAATTGCTCCAACTCCACCCGGCGCTTCCCATCCTCATTCTCACGGCTCATGGCTGCATTCCCGATGCGGTCGAAGCGATGAAGAAAGGAGCCTACTCCTATCTCACCAAACCCTTTGATGATAAGGAGCTGCATGCGTGCATCGAAAAAGCCCTCTCCCAACAACGCATGACTCAGGAAATTCATCGTCTCAAAATGTTGGTAGGGGAATTATATGGAATGGACAATGTTGTGGCGCGAAGTCCACAAATGCAGGCAATTTTGCAACAAGTGAGCCGAGTGGCCAATACCGATGCCACCGTCTGTATTTCTGGGGAAACGGGAACTGGAAAGGAAGTTATTGCACGGGTCCTCCACTGTAATAGCGCACGATCAACAGGGCCATTTGTTGCGGTCAATTGTGCCGCGATTCCCGAGTCTCTTTTTGAAAGCGAATTATTTGGTCACACTAAAGGATCTTTTACCGGGGCCTATCAAACAAAAATGGGGCTTTTTGAAACCGGTCAGCGTGGGACTTTATTTCTTGATGAAATTGGGGAAATGCCGCTTGCACTGCAAGGCAAACTGTTGCGGGCGATCCAAGAGCGTGAAGTGGTCCCCATTGGCGCTCGCCAACCTATTAAAATTGATGTCCGCCTCATTACCGCGACAAACAAGGACCTGAGCCTGGCTGTCCAAGAAGGCCGTTTTCGAGAGGATTTATTTTACCGCATCCAGGTTGTTCCTATTGCTATTCCGCCACTTCGGGAACGAAGACAAGACATCCCCTCGCTGGCACAACATTTTTTGAAGAAAAGTGCCGTACGCTCCAATAAAGCCATTCGGGGATTTGTCCCCGATGCCCTACAAACATTGACGGTGTATTCCTGGCCGGGCAATATTCGAGAATTAGAAAATGTCGTGGAGCACGCAGTGATTATGTCTACCCAAGATATGATTACCCCAGACCTTCTTCCCATTATTCGCCAATCCGGCAAAGGCATGTTGTCACCACTCACCGAAGCCAAGGAATCCTTTGAACGTGACTACCTCAAAACCTTGCTACAGATTACCGAAGGCAATATTTCACGATCTTCTCAAATCGCCGGAAGATATCGCTCTGACTTCTATAAGTTGCTGAAAAAATATCATTTGTACCCGACGATTAAACCCGAGCAATCCAATTAGAAACGCTATTTCCCCATTTTCACTACCACCGAGTATTCTTGCTATATAACTCCCACCAACACGTCTCCAAATATGGGGAGACTGGATTATTTTGAATTGACCATACCAGCCTCACACTGCAATCAATCCCTGGTTACATCTCTCATCAACATTCATTTTTTATGATTAATATGCATCAATACGCCATAACAAGAAAAAAAGCTGGCAAGTCTAGGAAATTTCAAGACACAATGAGGAAGTGAACCAACGCAGGCACTGTAAAGAATTTCGTCACCTCGTCCGACTAAATCCCTATAAAGTGTAAAGATTCAGAATAATGAACACTGCCTTAGGGGCATTACGCCTAAGGATGACATTTCGCGAAGTGGGGTCGTAACAAATTATGAATGTCGGGTTACAGCAACAGGAACGTGAAAGCCTCGGGATGGGGTTCGGTCTCGCTCTCGGCACTATCCTACTTGGATTAATGGTAGCGTTATATCACGAAATTTTTGCAGGCTTACTCTATGACTGGGATAATGACCCGAACTATTCGCATGGTTTTATTGTCCCCTTTATGTCGGCCTATTTTGTCTATGAGCGATGGGGCCAACTTCGAACCCTGCCCATCCAACCGAATATGTTTGGGATTCCCATCCTCATCCTGGGAGTCACCATGCTCATCATCGGGTCCGTTGGCGCAGAATTATTTGCACAACGCGTGTCTTTTATTGGAGTCATCATCGGACTGATCCTTCTCATTCTCGGGAGACGTATTCTCATAACACTCAGTCTTCCCATCGTGTTTCTCCTGTTTATGATTCCGCTCCCAGCCATCGTGGTGAATACGATCGCCTTTCCCTTGCAAATTTTTGCCGCACAAACCGCATCCTTTTGCCTCTTTAATTTAGGTATTCCGGTCCTACGAGAAGGCAATCTCATTTCCTTAGCAGGAACAACATTAGAGGTGGCCGAGGCGTGCAGTGGTCTTCGGTCACTCGTGGCGTTGCTGGCATTGGGAACGGTGTATGCCTATTTTTCCCAGCGGCAAATGTGGAAACGTTGGGCTCTAGTATTGCTCTCCATCCCCATCGCCATTATTGCCAATGCCTTTCGAGTCACGGGAACAGGCATATTAGCCAACTATTGGGGCGCTGAAGCTGCGGAAGGTTTTTATCATACCTTTGAAGGATGGATCGTTTTTGTCGTGGCATTTATCTTGTTGCTTGGCTGCGGCATCCTCATCGCAAAAATCGGCAAGCAACCGCAACACCATTCGGCAACTAGGCTATAACCATGATGACACCCAACCAATTGCTATCAGATATGAGGCATTCTCGAAACACAAAAACCCACGGATTGTTTCAAATGGAGAAACTATGAAACCTTGGCCTTTTGTGGTGGCATCGCTCATCCTCGTGGGAACGTTAGGTCTTATGCAATCGCTTTCGCATGGAGAACTGATTATTGCCAAGAAGCCCTTCTCTGAATTTCCAATGGTACTTGCCAACCACTGGCAAGGGAAGGAACTTCCTCTCGAAGAAAAAGTTCTGGATATTCTTAAGGTCAGCGATTACTTAATGCGCATCTATAATCCAACGGCCTCATCGTCAGAGGTCACACAGACGACCCCCCTGGCCCCCATTTCACTCTACATTGGATATTATGAAAGCCAAAAATCTGGAGCCACCTACCATTCTCCAAAAAACTGTCTCCCTGGGGCAGGATGGAGTTTTGCCGACACGAGTATGGCTTCGATTCCCATTGCCCACGGAGGACAATCCATTCTCATTAACAAAGTCCTCATTCAAAAGGGCGATAATAAACAACTCGTCTTATATTGGTACCATGACCGCGGTCGGGTAATTGCAAGCGAATACTGGGCCAAAGGCTATATGATCTGGGATTCGATGACCAACAACCGAACAGATGGTTCCTTGGTTCGCATTATTGTCCCCGTCTCCGGCACCACAGAAGAAGCCTTTGAGGTCGGCGTGACTTTTCTCAATGACATGTGGCCAGCATTGTTGACCCATATGCCACCTCCCGCCATGACTTGAGGTTGGTTATGCCCCTTGTTTGGCTTACCCCATTATTCCTTAGCTGCCTCTCATGCTTAATACTCTCAGGTGTTATTCTTCTCAAACGATCTCGCGGTCCTGTTGAAAAAGCCTTAGTGGCCATCTTGGGCAGCACCGCTTGGATTCAAGCCAGCACCCTATTGGGAATCCTTGATAGCGAGCAAGCGCTTATGTGGAAGCAGTTGTCTATGGCAGGATAAATTGTGTTTCCCGTCGCTTTGTATAAAGTGGGTGCGTCCTTCATTGACGAGCACCATAGTGAACAAATTTCCGAAACAACCTGGCGATTTCGTGCGCTCTGCACCCTGAGCCTCCTCTGTACAATCTTTCTCTTTTTCCCAACGCTGTTCTCATCTGTAAAATTTCACGAGATCTATGCCATTCAAGGCAAACTCATCAGTCTCTTTATTTTAGTCACCTTAGTGGTTGGATTAGCCCAATTGGAACAAGTGCTTCGAGCCTCCCGTGACCCTCTGCGCTATCAGATAAAGTTTGTCATCATTGGCTTTGGAAGTTTGGCAGGGATTGCGATCATTAAATCGAGTCAGTTGGATATTTTCCTTCAAGGGAATGAGGGCTTGGTGTTATCGGAAGGTCTCCTGACCTTCCTCTCCATCATTCTCATCGGCTTTGGTCTAGCACGATGGCAGTTTTTCAATATGAGCCGAGCCATTTCCATCTCCCCTCAAGTTCTCTACACCTCAATGACCCTACTCATTGTTGGAGGCTATTTCATTGTGGTCGGCGGGCTTGGCGAATTAATCAGGAGAACAGATTGGGCCCTGAGTGAATCCATTAGCGTGCTGGTCATATTCATAGCGAGTATCGCGCTGATCGTGATTCTCTCTTCACGACAAGTCAAAACTGAACTTCGACTGCTACTCGCACGACACTTCCTTCGATCAAAATACAATTATCGTCTCAAATGGATTGAGGTGACCGATGCATTTCGCACGTGTGATTCGGTTGACAGCATTTTGGACAATTGTTTGGAATTGATGATTCGGACATTTGGAGCCGAGCACGTCACCACCTGGCTACTGTATGAAGCTGACGGCCGATTCCACCAGGTTCGATCCGCGAATATCGAAGCACCGCCCCAACCCCTTCCCTTTAACCACCCCATCCATCAATTGTTGCAATCAGACGAGGCAATCATTGAGCTCTCAC
This sequence comes from Nitrospirota bacterium, assembly GCA_027623995.1. GTDB lineage: Bacteria > Nitrospirota > Nitrospiria > Nitrospirales > UBA8639 > Nitronereus. Next base: position 23,536 of record JAQBUF010000012.1, on the reverse strand, counting down.
AGGTTGAGGTACCTGAATCACCTGAATGGAATTCCTTCCTAAATTCGACGAAAGCCCTTCTTTGCGTTCCCTTACGAACTACCGGGACCTTACACGGCTTTATGACCCTCAGTCGTCAATTTGGAGACCGCCACTACCAGCAAGATGACTTTGATCTCATCACTTCAATCACCCATTACGTCTCAGTGCAATTAATGCAAACCAAGCTTTCTGAGGAACGAACAGCCGCCGCGAAATGGGAGGCGGTCAGTCGATTTTCAGCCTTTTATTTACACGACCTCAAAACGCTCATCGCGGGGTTATCCATGGTGGCTCAAAATGCGAAGACTCTTGGCCATGATCCCGCCTTCCAAGAATCCGCGATGCGAACGGTCACGAATACGGTCACGAAACTGACCGGCCTCATCAATAAGCTCTCCGTACAATCGAAGTCGGTCACCGTCGAACAAGCCGAGTCTTTTCATACCGTCAATATCAATGACATCATTATTGAGGCGATTCGCTCCCTATCCACAAGCATGCAAGAACCAGCCTTATCCATGAAACAAGTTTTACCTCCGGTCTCAATCGTACCAGATCAATTTAAGCAATTATTTATGAACCTCATGATGAATGCCTCACAATCGTCTGGAGGGGCAGGGAAGATTCAGGTTCGCACCGACTCCACAGATGGAAATGTTGCCATTACCATTATCGATTCTGGACCAGGAATTCCCCAGTCTCAATTACGCACGCTGTTCCAACCTTTCAAAACCACCAAAAAAGACGGTTTTGGGACCGAGCTCTTCTTCTAGTTTTCGAATAGCCGACCAATCAAAACATCCGCCAATATTGTGAATACTGCCTTCATTGTAGCTCACATACTTTTTCAACATATCCACATAGGTCGGTTTTCCATAGGCTGCAAGGCCCGTGATCTTGCCTTCATGTTTATGCGCATGAAACCCACAGAGGTGCGTCACATAGGCGTAGTAATTACCCACAGAATCGTAACTATCGATTTTATGGAGCAATTTAAACTGGCCATTCTCCACCTTATAGACATGACTAGAACATCCATCCCCAGCCCCGTCTAAGCTGATGGATACGGCATTCTCCATGCCCGAGGTAAAATATGCCGACGCGCAGTGCGCGAGATGATGATCGATAAAGGATACCTCGCCTCGATATCCCCATTCCTCCGCCAACAACTGACGCATCTTGGCTTTTCGCCCCCTGGTCAACATGGCTTTTAATTCGTAATAAATTTTTCGGCTCATGGGACTGCCATTCGTCACTTTGGCAAAAAATGAGCCCGTAGCCAAAAAGAGATCGCGACTTTTCTCTTTGGATTTCCGAAAGTAATCTTCGAGCTTTGTTGACTCGGGACGCCAAAATAAACTGTTGGTCGCCACGGCAATATGATCAATATCCTTGATGTCCAATGACGCAATTCTTAGCACTTCCGAAATCGCAAGCCGAGGAAAGCCCATCGCCATTTTTTGACGATTTAATCGCTCTTCCGCTACGGCAGCTAACACCTTCCCGTCAGCGACAATCGAAGCTCCACTTGTAATACTGTCCGTAATGCCTAAAACAATCATGGTCTCACCTTTTCATGGGTCTATTCAAAATGAACGATGGATTTCCAATATTTCTCGACTCGGCTTTTTCTACAAGAGCCCTTCCTGTTTATACCATTCCGCTGTTCGCGTCAGACCGTTCAACGTATCAACTTTTGGCTGAAACCCAAGCTCCCGCTTGGCCTTACTGATATCAAAGGATCGCGTTTTTCTAAAAAAATCAACTCGGCGTCGATAGAGTGGAGGATTAATGCCAAAGGGCTTACACAACAACTCACAGGCAAACCCGGCCAGATAGACGGGCCAGACTGGAATGCGCCACCGAGGTGGAGACTTCCCCACCACTTTGGCAATCGTGGCCATAAATTCATTCAACGTAAATGGGGCATCACCCGTCAGCACATACACATTACCCACGGCTTCTGGTTTCGTCCCACACAGAATAATGCCATCAACCAAATCGTCGATATACACGAGTTGATACAAAATGTTTCCCGACCCCAGCATAACGAATCGTCCACGTTGAATCGCCTTAAACAGTTTTAAAAATCGAATATCCCTCGGCCCATAGATTCCCCCAGGACGAAACACCACAATCGGTAATTTTCCTTGGGCGCTATATTCTAAGGCCAATAACTCTCCCTCAGTTTTTGATTCCTGATAATAGTCACCAGGGGCATAGGGGGACTCTTCAGTCGCTGGGGGATTCTTCACATCTCCATGAACGCCAATGGTGCTACAGTGGACAAAACGTTTGACCCCTTCCTTGACTGCCGCATCCAACAAATGACGAGTGGCTTCAAGATTGCAGTCCCACATGTCCTTCCGGGACACATTTTCTTGCCGGAACAAGGCGGCAATGTGATACACCACATCCACCCCCTTCATGGCGATTTCCACAGCATGCGGATCACGTAAATCGCCCTTCACCAGTTCCACGCCCATTCGGCTATATCGTTCACACTTACTAGGATCGCGCACCAAGGCCTTGATGATATATCCTTGACTCGCGAGACGTTCGCACAAATGCCCACCGGTGAAACCCGATACGCCGGTAATTAAGAGTCGTTGTCCAGTTTCCATATGTTGCTCACCTATGATTTTGCGATAGTGGGATCAATCCCATGGTTCAAAGTTTTTGCCCCAATCAGGACCCGACCTCGACAAAAGACTCGACACGAGAAATATTTTTCTGGGCTTGAGGCCAAGGAAACCGCGTGGCATATGAATTCATGACTTGTGTCAATTCGGATTCCTGCCGTTCTGGGCTCCAGTTCAACTCACGTGCGGCCACCGCCGCTGTCGTTCTCAACGCCTCTTTGCCAGGACTTTCGAACGTCCCTAACTCTGTTCGTCGCCGCACGATATCGCTGAGCGTCATGGCCATTTCTTCACGAACAGCATGAACGATTTCCGCCTTAAGGACTGGAGAGTCAGCACATACGGGATGACCGAGATCAGGATCGTTTCTGACATAGTTCCATACCCGATCAGATGCAGAACCATAGAGGTTTGTCAGGTATTGCGGGCACATCGGCTCAGCATTCCGTTCATCAATCTGGCCAGGATGTATTTCTCCCCCATCAATTGGAAGAATGGCCGTTTGAGAAGCCCCTCGGTCTTGGCCGAACTTTTGACATACCAGATCGATCACTTGCTCCGCGACATATCGTGCCTCGGTTAACTTCACGCCAATCACCGACACCAACCCTTTGAGGTGATCTTGGCATTCATGATCGACAATGCTGGGGCGCTTCAGTAACGACACGTCTTGACTCCCATCCACACATTCACTCCGTGGGAGCAGCCCAGCATACACAAAGCACAAATCTTCTCGTTGAAGATTGGCTGGCGGATACGCAGAATTAAAATCATCAAGAAAGTCTTGGATGTCGTCGGCCGTGATCTGAAATTGACTGGCCGATTTATCATAGTAGGTATGCGTGGTCCCTACCAAAGAATAGCCTCGCCAGGGCACCATAAAATATAACCGCGACCCTTTATGAAACACGGCTTGACGATCCCGATATTCCTTCGGTGTTGACACGCCAACGGCATATTGGGTGGTCAAAGGACGCTTCACCACAAGGTTCATGGCTTTGGATAACGGCTGTTGCGCACCCACTGACTCACGAGGAGACAACCCCAACACATCTGACACCCAAGGACCCGACGCATTCACCACCATGCGGGCCTGGATATCAAACCGCTCATCCGTGAAGCGGTCCTGTACATGAACACCACAGACAGCTTCCTGCCGTTTCATCAATCCCGTCACCTCGACGTAATTCGCCACATCTGCTCCAGCCGACACTGCACTTTTCAATACACCCATAATCAGTCGTTCAGAGCTTTGAAGTTGTCCATCAAACCAAATCGCCCCACCGGTGAGGCCTTCCTTGCGCAACCCTGGCACAAAATCGAGGCATTCTGACTTAGAAATCACATATCCGTTTGGTAGATGACATTGGGCTTGCACCTGATAATTTCGATCACACCCAATGAGATCGTTGAGCATGAGGGCGATACGCATGACTTCTTTACTCTTGAGTCCATGTCCATACGTAGGCATGAGAAAACGCAGCGGACGAATCAGATGCGGCGCAATACGCATTAACGTGGAACGCTCCGCAATCGACTCTCGCATGCGGGTAATATTGAGGTGCTGTAAATAGCGAAACCCTCCGTGCATAATTTTCAAACTATTAAACGATGTCGCATGTCCAAAATCGACTTTTTCGACCAACGCCACGCGGAGCCCCCTGAGGGCAGCATCTCTAGCAATCGACACCCCATAAATTCCACCACCAATGACCAAAAGGTCGTAGGAGTCTTGAGCCATCCGAGAAAGATTTCGTTCCATCATGCACTTAAATTCTGGTGAAATATGGGAATGGATATTTCCAGTGTCGGCATCACCCATACAATGGCAAGACCAGACACCTCACGAAATAGAATGAATTACGCCTGGGTCAGTTGAGCGTGATCATGAGCCTGAGAAGGCGTTGGGTCGAAAATTTTATCTTTCCAAATTTCAAACATCATGAGTGACCATAACTCATGGGCATGATTCGCCGTGCCACGCCAATGCTCATCCTTGAGTTTGTCAATGTAGACGCTATTGAAGTACCCATCGCGTTTAATCCGGTCCGCTGACAAGATATCGCCCATCATCGGCTTTAATTCTTTGCGAAGCCAATTCTTCATGGGAATGCTAAAGCCTTCTTTTTTGCGATACAAAATCTCATCAGGAACTTTCCCTCTCAACGACTGTTTCAAAAGCGCCTTCGTTTGGAGCCCTTGCAGGTTAAGATCGCTGGGTAGACTCATGGCAAACTCCACCAATCGATAGTCTAAAAATGGGGTTCGTGCCTCAAGAGAATTCGCCATACTCATTCGATCAACTTTGACCAAAATATCATCGACCATAAAGGAATGAATGTCGGCATATTGCTGACGCCACACTCGTGGAGCTTGTGGAAATTGGTTGAGGTAGGGCACAAATCGGGCCTCAGTCTCGCGTGCCGGGATCCGCCCCCACATCGAAGGATCATATAATTCCTGCTTCATGGCCTTATTGGCATACATCGTCCATCGATAATGATGAAGGTGCTCGCCTTGCGCTGCGCCTGACACAAATCGCTTGGCTTTATTCACCAGCCCTTTCTTCTGCGATGAAGGAGGGAGGAGATTCAATAAGCCAGGCATCAAGGATTCTCGCAGGAACTTGGGCAAACGTCGGTAGTATTGATCCACACGATCCGCGACATACCAATCATACCCCGCGAACAACTCATCACCGCCATCTCCAGACAGGACCACCGTCACATGTTCGCGAGCCAACTTGGAAACCAGATACGTCGGGAAGACCGACACATCAGCCAACGGTTCATCCAAATAGTGAATGAGCCCTTCGACCAATCCCACAATGTCTGGCTGAATCGTCAGTTCCTGATGGTCGGTTTTAAAATGATTGGCAACCTGACGGGCATAACTCAATTCGTTGTAGGAGGGATCATCAAAGCCGATGGAGAAGGTTTTTATCGGTTGATCGGCCAGTTCGCTCATCATACAGACGACCGCACTCGAATCGACGCCTCCACTTAAAAACGCCCCAAGCGGCACATCGCTGATCATTCGTAGGCGAACAGCATCTTTTAATAATTCATAAAGGTCCTGAGCAGGATGTTCTCGTGTCTCACTGACATAGTCGATAGCCCAATACGGCTTGATATCAATGACGCCATGCCGGAGAATCAAAAAATGGCCTGGTGGTAGCTTTTTGATCCCCTGAAACATCGACATGGGAGAGGGAACATATTCAAAAGTCAGAAAGACATCCAGGGCCTCAAAATTCACCGATCGCGGCACCTCGGGACAAGCCAACAAGGCCTTCAGCTCCGAGCCAAACACCAGGCATCGTTCGTCCATATAGTAATACAAGGGCTTGACACCCAATCGATCACGGGCAATCACTAATTGCTTCAGCTCTTTATCCCAAATAGCAAACGCGAACATGCCATTCAGTTTTGACGCGCAGTCCAATCCATATTCTTCATACGCATGGATAATTGTTTCGGTATCCGTCGAAGTTTTGAATCGATGTCCTTTTCGCTCCAAATCATCACGCAATTCCTGGTAATTAAAAATTTCGCCGTTAAAGACAATCCAATACCGTCCATCTTCATTGGAAATAGGTTGGTGCCCCGTGGAAAGGTCAATAATTTGAAGTCGGCGCATACCCAGACCAACCGTTCGGTCCACGAAATATCCTTCATCGTCAGGGCCGCGATGAATCAGTGAACGGCACATCCGTTGCAGGACATCTTGCGATGCCCGTTCCCCCTCTTGGTGATACACCATTCCCGTAATGCCACACATAATCGTTATCTCATTGCGAGTTGAATGACGCGATTCGTCTTTTGAAGAAAGGTGTCGTAACTATAATCTCGATCGAATAAGGCACGTGCGTTACGCCCGAGAGTTTGCGCGTATCGAAGATCTTCCAACATTTGACAAATACCCTTACCAAACGCTTCATCTTCTGGCGCGGCGAGTACCGCCACATCCCGACTTAAGACTTGAGTGTGCGTATATAAATCCGTCGCCACGATGGGCTTTCCTGATTGCAGATAGCTATAAATTTTCAAGGGGGTATTGGTTCCGCTAATCCGTGGAGAAACCAACACATCACAAGCCGCCGTGGCTTTCAAGACTTCACTCGGTGCTTGCATTCCCGTAAAGCGCACATGAGCCTCAAGCCCCAGCTGCGCCACCGTGTGTTGGCAGGCTTCCAATTGATCCGGCCTTCCGCCCATGATCAAGAACAGCACATCCTTGTGAATACGACTCACGACTTTTGCACTCGAAAACAAGAGATCTAGGCCTTGATAGGATTCAAGCGTTCCTGAATACAAGACAACTTTTCGACCCTCTAAAGCATACTGCTGTTTAAATTCCTGAATGACATTGGCAGGAACCGCCTGAGGGTCTCCCTCCGTCGACACATTTTCGATCATGACGTGAGGCACCCCAGTATTGATCTTTTCTACTTGCTCTTTCAGTGCAGGACAGATCGTAATCACGGCATGACTCGAATGGATCACGGTTTCCTCAAACCAACGAAACAGGTGAATCAAAGGAGCAAATTTACTGTACTGAAAATTGCCAAGCTGTTGAGGCAATGAAGAATGCATGTCGTAGAGATGACGAATATTGAAGAGCTTCGCCAGCATAAATCCAAAGAAACTCGCCTCTTCATGGGTATGCACAAGATCATACGAATTTCGAAACAGCATTTGGACAGTTTTAGCCAAGAGAAACCCATCCAGAAACAATTTGGTCACTGAAGGACCAATGGAAATACGCTTGATGAAAAATATCGAAGGAATGCGATGAATTACGACATTTTGAATTGGCACATCTTGCCCAATATGATACGTCACCAAATCGATTTCATGACCAAGTGATGACAACGCCTTCAGTCGTCCGAGAACACTGAACGGTGTTCCTCGTGGTTCAAAAAACGGTTGTGGGGCAATCATGAGGATTTTCATAATCTGTCAGGTGTCTAGCCAATAAAGCTGATCTGCCAGTGAATTGCTGAGAGAGACCGTGTTTGGTATAGTCCCTCGGGCTTTTACCCACTTAAGACAAATACGATCTAGGACTTCTCTCGTTATGCATGAACAACTCAATACCATGAAGCAATTTCAACGAAAACGAATATTAGTGACTGGCGGCGCTGGGTTTCTCGGGTCCCACCTCTGCCGAACACTTCTTGATCAAGGGCATGAAGTTATTTGTGCGGACAATTTTTATACTGGCACGAAAGACAATATTCTTCCTCTGCTCTACCATCCCCAATTTGAAATGGTCCGGCATGACATCACGATTCCCCTGTTCGTCGAAGTCGATGAAATTTACAACCTGGCCTGCCCGGCCTCTCCAATCCACTACCAATTTGATCCAGTGCAAACCACGAAAACAAGCGTTCATGGCGCCATTAATATGTTAGGTCTAACAAGACGACTGAAAGCGAAAATCTTTCAAGCCTCAACAAGCGAAGTCTACGGCGACCCTCATGTGCATCCGCAAAAAGAAGATTATTTTGGAAATGTGAATCCCGTAGGACTTCGCGCTTGTTACGATGAAGGCAAGCGATGCGCGGAAACGTTATTCTTTGATTACTACCGACAATTTCAGCTCCCCGTGAAAGTGGGACGCATCTTTAATACGTACGGTCCGCATATGCACCCGAATGATGGACGGGTCATTTCCAATTTCATTATTCAAGCCTTGCTGAATCGACCCATTACTATTTTTGGTGATGGATCGCAGACACGATCGTTCTGCTATGTTGACGACCTGATCCGGGCCTTCATCGCCTTTATGGCCAGCCCTGATGATTTCCCTGGCCCCGTCAATCTCGGCAATCCTGAAGAATTTACGATTGCCGAATTGGCAAATCTCATTGTCGAACTGACGGGGGCCAAGACGACTATCGAGTACCAACCGCTGCCGTCGGATGATCCAACGCAACGATGTCCTGATATTAGCCTGGCGAAGGAAAGACTCGGATGGGAGCCACAGATTCCATTAAAAGACGGGCTCCTGAAAACGATTGAATATTTTGAGGAACGAATCCGCCACGCCTCCCTCATGTAGAAGCTTTGTTAATGACATTCGCGGCTTTTCTTTACAGGGGATTTTGGAGCATACACCAAGTGGCTCAACTCACTGAGTGACCCTCAGTAGAAGATTTTCTTCCACCAACACCATTCAATCACAAAAACTTCTCAAACATTCGATACGCGGGCTGCCGCCATTCCGGTGCATGACCAGAGAACCGTCCTGTCATCAATCCATTCCCACTATTCAATTCCCCCGAGGCGTCCATGGCCTAAAAGGGTGAAAGAGCTAGTGTCCTCTCAATGTCGCGGGAATACCGTATAACCACACACATCTTCTTACTAAATAACTTCGGAGACCATCTTCTTTTTATTAACGAACCACAAAGAAATTATTGACGACATCACTCGAAATCAAAGAAAAAATGAACAGAGCCATGTTCACAAGAAAGGCACGAGGCTCACCATTCCCTTAGGAGTCTTCATCCTCATTAAGCACGTCTGGTTTCAAGTGTGAATGTTTAGAGAGTGGTGATCTGCCTAACCGGAACAACAACTCGAGCTTGATACGCCACGGTTTTCAAGAGCAAGGTGACTCGTTGGTGGTCACTCATTTCACATTCGAATACCGCCTCAAAGCCCTGCAAAGGGCCCTCATGGATTCGAACTTTTTGTCCTGCTTGGAAGCTAGAAGAGTTTGACACGTCCACACACCCCTTAGTCATTCTTTCGCGCAGAGTCTCAATAATGGATGAATCCACCCGCGCGAGGGTGTCTCCAAAGGTCACTATTTTTCGAACCCCCGTTGAATACTGGACGGCTCGATATTGAAACATAGGATCAAACTTCACAAACACATAGCCTGGGAAAAATGGGACCATAATATCTCGCCGAACCAGCCGAATGATCTTTTCTTGTTTCAATTGAGGACAAAAAGATTCAAGGCCGAGTCGTTCAAGATGAACGGCGGCAGATTTTTCCGCCCGAGATTTGACGTGCACGAGATACCAACATGAGTGGGGGTCACATGGGGAAACCAGGGACTCAGTTGGAGCCGGGATGGGAAGATCAAGGATTGAAGAAGCAACCATAATTATCCTACTACCACTTCATCGGTCATACGGTCGCTGGTATTGAACAAAAAATACCCTTAGGGTCCTGCTGAGATTGACGGTAGAGTCGGCCGATCATCGGAAGAGATTCCCGAATGGGTGCGAAGGGAAACTCTTGAAGTAAGCGCCGGAACCGTTCTTCGGTTTTATTGAGATTGAAGTAATGGCGAATGCGTGACCGAAGAGGGCCCGTCATCCGTGGTTGGCCATGATCAAATTCCCACGGGTGCAAGTAGAACACTAACGATTCCCCCTCACGTTCTACTTTTCGCATGAGACTCATCAACAGCCAGAACGGGAAAAATCGAAAATATCCACCGCCAGCGACCGCAATTCTCGTCCACCCAATTTTGCACGTAGAAGGAGGGACTTCCCATAACGTCCCTGAATGCGTCGAGAGCAAATGTGGAGATGGATTTGCACCGGGAATTCCGTATTGGTCATGATAGACAGGAAAAATACTTGAATCGTAGGCATACCCTTCTTCGATCAGAATCGGGACCGCCCACAATGTTTCTTGTGTAATCGTAAAGGTCGGAGCTCTATAGCCGATGATCGGCATGCCGGTGGCATCTTCCAGTACGGCTTTCGCCCGTTTCACATCTTCGCGGAATTGATCTCGAGTAAGAACGGTAATAAGATCATGCCCATATCCGTGCGACGCAATTTCATGCCCAGCCTCAGCCATCCGTCGAACGAATTGGGGATATCGTTCAGCGACCCACCCCAACACAAACATCGTGGCTTTGACATGATGGGCATCCAAACATTCCAATATTTTTTCTGTATTCTCTTCGACACGACTTTCCAGTGATTGCCACTGACGACGCCTTGCCGGGCTATCAAACGCCGCAACCTGAAAGTGCTCCTCAATATCGAAGCTCAAGCAATGCGTTCGACCACCCACGATGCTCTCTTCAACCATGCGTTCATCCATAGATTAGCGAGCTCCAGATCCCATCAGTATCACTCGGATGGTCCGAAAAAGAATGGAAAGGTCGAACCAGACTGATAAATGTTTCACGTAATACAGGTCATACTGTAACTTCATATGTGAGTCCTCAACGGACGCAGCATAATTAAAGCGGATTTGCGCCCATCCTGTAAGGCCAGGTCGAATGGTATGACGCAGGTCGTAATACGGAATCTGTTGTCGTAATTTCTGAACAAATATGGGCCGTTCAGGTCGTGGCCCCACCAAGCTCATTTCGCCTTTCAAGACGTTAAAGAACTGAGGCAATTCATCGATACGAAGTAATCGAAGCCATCGACCCATTCGGGTCACTCGACCATCACCCACCTGCGCCCATTGTGCAGTATCCCCTTCAGAGTCCTGGCGCATGGATCGAAATTTCCATAACACGTAGGGACAACCCCGATGTCCAATCCGTGTTTGTTTATAAAGGGCCGGACCAGTTGAATCGAGCTTAATCAAAAAACCAACCAAAGCCATCAACGGAGCCAGTAAGACTAAACCCAATGAAGCCCCAATCACATCTTCCAGACGTTTCAGCAACAACATGCCAGTGCGACGCTGAAAACCTGATGAAAAGATCAGCGCGCTAGGCTTTAACTCGTCGATGGATAGCCGACCACACTCACTTTCATACAGCTGATGGCCATCAATGACCTCTAGTCCCATGGATTTGAGATCCAAGAGCGTATCCAAAGGCATACTTCCCCGACGGTCCGTCACGCAGATGGCAATGGTCTGGACCTGGAACCGTTCAACCAATTCAAATAACTCGGTAACCAGTCCCAAGATGGGCTTTCCAAGAATGGACTGCCCAACCCGATTGCTCTCATTCGTAAGAACCCCAACGACGTCAAACCAATGACGACGCTTGGTAGTCAGGATCCTGATCAGGTCCCCCATCAACTCGCTTTCCCCGAGAATTAATACCCGTTTGCGAGTATCCAGCGAGTGTAGAACTTGGTCGAAAATGGAAACCGCGGCCTGATCTTTTACCTGAGGGGCCGACATCGACCCCGTCCTCATCCCTGCTCTCTAGCCGAATAGGGAGCCCCGTACACTTCTTGGGCCATAAAATAGGGCATGCCTTGAGATGATGCATCCGTTAATAAGATTCGGGCTTGAACCGTCGGTCGCAACATATCCATAGCCTTCACCACAATTTCTTGCGGCGTCACCCCCGCCCGAACCACCAGAACCAAGACATCCGCCAATCCCGCGAGAACGTTCATATCTGCCAACGGCAGAATAGGTGGCCCGTCTAATAAGATATAATCAAAACGAGATCTCAGAGATTCAATCAACGACGCCAGCTGTGGCAGACGCGACAGGGAAACAGCATGTTCTTCGACGTCTCCCGCTGGCAATACCCAAAGAGGCACCTCATCCATGCGATGGATACAACTTTCCAGCCCGATATTTCCATGGAAGTAATCAGCCAACCCTGGAGCAGATGGCATTCCTACCCCCTCATGCAATCTTGGGGCTTTAAAATCACAACCAATCAAGAGCACTTGTTTCTCTAAATCGCGAGCCAACGTATAGCCAAGATTGACAACTGAAGACGTTTTTCCTTCGCCTTTCATGGCGCTCGTCGCCAGCAATACGGTATTAGGCCGATCATCATTCATCAACACCAGTCGAGTCGCCGCCACTCGGTATTGTTCGGCAACATTAGAATTTGGTCTCCACCGACTCACTAACGAAGGATTAGGATTACTCCCTCCCTGCCACTTCCCAGCCGCAGGGTCGCGAGACATGAGGTCCCCATTCGCACTCGCGCCCATCGGTCCGCCAAGCAACAACCCATCTGAAGACTTACCATAGGCACCTTGAAAACTTGGAATGGTGGCCAAGATGGGAAATCCAAGAGAAATTTCCGCGTCCTCAGAGCGACGAAAGGTGGGATTCCATTGATCGATCAAAAATGCCAGACCACATCCCAGGCCAAGACCGATCACCAACCCACCCACGAGGATAATTAATCGTTGAGGGCCTTCTGGTGCCGTGGGTAAATTGGCTGGATCTAAAATCCTAAAACGTTCACCCTTTTGACGTTTTTCTAAATTCTCAGAAATTCGTGCATTGAGGCGTTTCTCAAGAATATTTTGATAGTTGGCTTGCATGTTGCCATAGTCACGCTCCAAGGCAAGCATCTCCTGCTCTCGGGCTGGAGTATGATCAACATGCATTTGGATTTTTTCCATGGCCGCAGCCAAGTTGGCCAACCGATTGTTCTGACCATCGATTTGAAGCTTTAATTCATTGCGATCTTTGACTAAGCCTTTTAAATACGGATCAAAGACTTCAACGGATTGAGGATTAGAGGCCACGGCCGCAGCGACAGAAGGTCGACCGGCAATTTCACCCTTCAACAAGGCAATTTGCTGCTTAATCGCAATCACATCAGGATAGGCAGGCGTATATTCGGCTGTTAACTTAACTAATTCCTGTTCTAGTTTCTTGAGTGATACTTCCTCTGAATCCACGGCAGATCGCCCTCCCGCTTGCGATCGACTACCCGTACGGCTACTGCTCAATTTGAGTTGAGCATCGGTACTGATAGCTCCGGATGCCTCATACTCTCGAATCGCTTGCTCAACCAACATAAGACGACTCGTGGTGGTATTCACGGACTCTTGTGTGGCATCTCTCTCTTTTTGCATTCGATCCAGAGTACCCATGTTCGTTTTCAATTGACCCGGCAATTCACCCATAAACTGGTTCTTAAATTGACTTAACGTCCGTTCTTTGGATTCCAGTTCCTCCCGAGCCCCACGAAGCTCGGTTTCAAGGAAATCCGATGCCCCTTCAACGAATTGCTCACGCAGTTTCAGATTCTCTTCAATGTATTGTGACGCTAACCGCGAGGTCACTTTCATGGCCGTCGTCGGGTTTTGGTGTTCAAACGAAATCGTAAATGCCTCAATCCGATTTCGCCCCTTTGTCTCGACGAGAATGTTTTCCCTCATATTCAGAATGGCTTGTTCAAACCCTTCTTCCTGAATGACATTCTGAAAAAGACCGAATTCCTCAATTACCTTCACAAGACTTGTTCGGCTCAACACCTGTTGGGTAATCGTTGACACTCGACTGGCGACATCATCGACCACCGAGCTCACATACTTTTCAGGAATCGTCTGCTGTTCAACTAGAATCACGGTGCTCGAACGATATACGTCCTTCTTAAACCAGGCCACCGTACCAGCGACGCCTACCGAAATCATGACAATCGAAAGAATGAGCCATTTACGGCGGATCGCGATATCAATATAGTCTTGAACATACCCCTGTAGGGATGGGGATGCACCGCGCCCCACATATTCAAGGCCTTTTCGTTCCATGTCATGCTGTTCCATAGGATTTCGCTCCATCGTTCAAAAATTTTTTACTGACATTTACTCAGCCTACAACCACCTTGAACACTTTTTGCCTAACACCCGACTCTCTGGTGTTCTACGAACGCACAACATTTTGCCCTGATGGTCATTAAACCATCAGGCAAAATTGACACATCGGAAGCCATCAAGGCACCACGATCGTATCACCGGATCGCAGGATAAAATTATATTCAGCGCCTGATTCCGATAGAAGAGAATCATAGTTCACAGGAATTCGGATTTCCTGACTCTTGCCATCCTCTCCCACGGTACGCCGAACCACCTGGATAGAATTTTCTGATGCAAATTCCGTAAAACCCCCAGCAATGGAAATCACTTGCAACACGGTCGCATAGGATTTCAACGATAACTTTCCAGGAGATTTGACTTCCCCAAGAACAAAAATGCTGTAGCTATTCACGGCCTTCACACCCACAGAAACCGCAGGATTATCTTTGTATTCTTTGTATCGCTCCGTGATATTCTTGGCCAATTCATCAGCAGTTAACCCTTCCGCCCGAACATCCCCAATCAGCGGCAAAGAGATTCTGCCGTCAGGCCGAATGACAATATCCCCACGTGTCAGATCAGGACTTCGGAACACAACGACGTCGATCACATCCTCGGCGCCTAAACGAAAGCCTTCCTCAGGCGCACCTGGAGCCACCACAACTTTTGGATCGTTGTAGGCACACCCTGAGATTCCTACGCCAACTGCCACCACCATGGAAACAATCAATTGAGTAACACGAGTTTTCATAAGCCACCTTCTGTGCATTGCTTGACTCCATTTTCTTTATGGCAACAACACCATGGTTTCAGAGGGAACAACAATTGTATCGCCAGGTTGCAATTCAAAATTGGCGGCACCATTTAAAATGATATCGTCATAGTTGACCGTCATTCGTTGAGGCTCGCTCCCCTCACCACTCATCCGAAATACGACGACACGGCTTCGAACCGCATCGGGGGCTAATCCTCCTGCAAGCGTCAAGGCTTGAATCAAAGAGGTTTTGGTTAACAACGGATAACGGCCCTGTGTGCCCACTGCGCCTTGCACATAAATGAAATAGCTATTTACTTGCTGGACCACAATCGCCACAGTGGGGTTTTCTTTATACTCTTTGAGTTTTTCGGTAATGGCATCTTTCAATTGCCCAGTCGTTCCCCCTACGGCTTTGACGTCGCCGATCAAGGGAAGTGAGATGCGCCCATCCGGACGCACAGTCACTTGGCGAGAGAGATCGGGGTTTCGCCACACACTAATTTCCAAAACATCTTGTGGCCCAATGATGTAATCATTCGTGACAGTAAACTTTGATTGTCCAGAAGCCCCCATCACCCCAGAATCAGCCCAAGCCATTCCAACCCCAGAACTTCCACAAATCGCTAACCCCACACACAACACTTTCAGCATTTTCATAACTGACCTCCTGTGATCAAAAACAATCCATACGGTTGATAGATACTTGGGCACCTGACCTTTTACATTCCTCAATATCGGAGGCAGGGTCCTGTTATTGGCATTTGCTAGTAAATTCGGCGACTCCCGTGACAGACTTAAGAGTCCTATGTAATTTTCTAAACTTTTTGCATGTCATATTTGAATGTTACTCTGCCGGGTATGTATCGGCACAGGTATTACATATCGCGTTATTCCACTGATGATCACCAAATCGGTCACCTACTCGACAAACTTAACTCATGAGCAATTTCGACTTTTAACTTTTGGCATGATTTTGAACGCACCTGAGGACAAAACGATTTGCAACAATTTTGGCACCGTCAGTAAACGGGTATCCACGGGTGTAATAATGTCAGGAAGAGAGAACAAAAAGGCAGGAACTAGTCACTGAAAAAAGACCAGGATAGACAAAAATTATCCCGTTACACTGTATGAACGACCCACAAAAATTCGCCTCCTACATAAGGGACGGCCTGTCGATATAAGGCAAAACCCCATAAACATACGATGGTAGAGTGTGAAAATTTCAAATTCTTCAAGGATAAGAATGTTGGGAACAACTCTGCGGAAAGGGCTAAACTCGAGAGGCACTTCAGAGCTTTAGCGAGATCTTTCCATGAATACCGTAAGACTGCCAACCATTCTCTCAGACGACCAAGGCACCAGGAAAATATAAGGCTCCATCCATTTCGCTTAAAAAAACCTGAATTGTCGAGTCCTGTGAATAAGATGCTTAATGTGTTTCTTCTCCGGCAACATCGCAAAGAGTAACAGGATGACAAAATCTCCCAGTTCTAAAGATCTTGGACTTTGCCCGACCTTCGGAACCAGATGAGCTAACTTCCCAGACATGACCAGGTAATGATCAAAGGATAGGTTGGGGCTTTTCCCATCATCGTTTCCACCATCAAATAATCCCGCACTCATCCGATCGTAACGAAAAATCTGGGTCGTAGAGGCATCGTCCCATCCAATTGATGGACTCAATTTATTCCAAGATTCGTTTTCCTGATGATTGCCTGAGACGATCCTAGAAGGAGAATTCGCTGGGTCAGGAAAATTCTCGAGAATATCAACTCGACCTAATACCTCATCAGAGGAATACACCATCAGATGTCCAATGTTCGTCACCAACTGTCCGTCTACAGCACATTGCCCACTTGATATTCCATGGACGGGAGTCCCCACAATGGAACATCCTGGTGCCCCCAATCTCCCTGTTTCTTCCCCCAATTGCGGGGAACAATTTCCTGCACCAAATTCATGAAGCGACAGGAAGTATAAATCAGGCCCATGATTCGGTTGATTCCAACAACCTCCGTCCCTGGTACCAACCTCATAATTAAAGCCCGTGCTCTTCTTTTGATTTTTCATATTAGACCGCTCGTCATAAGACTCCACCCCAGTCATTTCTCTTGAAAGGGGAGAAGCAATGGCAACATTGACCATCCCTAGAACCAAGCAAACTATTAGACCTTGAATAAGATAACGGTAAAAAGAGTTCATGAGATACCTCCTTTGATGAATCAGCCCTAGTTCTCATTTGTCACCCAGCACGGAATCTGAAATAACATCCCAACCTGCCTTAGGTATTACAATATCCGTGCCAGGATACTCTCTAATAAATCATAAGAGCGTATTTCATCTCTAACTTCTTAATTTTTCGTGGAATTTAAAACCGACTCCACGTTCTCAAAAATATATTGATCACAAGAACATTCTCAAAATATATAAAATATCCTGACACCTTCCTTCCAGGAATACCCAAAATCCTCAACAAAACAACCAGAAACCGTACGACTGAACACAATCTTCGTATATTTCCCTCTGGAAAAATTCCTGACATTCAGAATGTCTCATCATTGTAGATTATTTGATCCAAATATTTAGGGAAGAGATGAGGAAGGTTGACTTTCCTGATCCCTTCAACTTTTCTTGAAATCACATGCTAGTTCCAACAAAATTTCCAAAAATATCTCGCAATGTAAAAATTAGTTAAGTTATCTTCAGCAACAACCGACAAGTGCTAAAGACAAGGGGAAACAATACTAGACCGGCACCAGATTTGAAGGATACAGAACATCGAAAACTTTCAATTCTACTCAAGGGAGGAATCAGATAATGAGTACCGCCATGATTTATGAGGAAGACCCGCAAACGTACGTCCCATCAATTAACACAGACAACTATTCCCGCCCCAGAAATAATGGAGGAGCTAGTATGGATCAAGCCAATGTCGCAGCATTTATTGGGCATGGTGTCGAGTTTAAAGGCATCATTAAATACGAAGGCAATGTTCGTATTGATGGACAACTCGAGGGAGAGGTTCATGCCAATGGCACACTCTATTTAGGTGAGCAAGCAGTCCTAAGGGCCAAGATTTCAGCACAGGCGGTCATTAGCAAAGGACAAATCACCGGCGATATTACGGCTCGAGAAAAAGTACAATTACTCGCACCAGCAATTATTGATGGATCGATCCTGACCCCTTCCCTTTTAATGGAAGAAGGAGTCACCTTTAACGGAACCCTTGAAATGAGCGCAGTGCCGCCCGCTCTTCCTGAATTAGAGGATTCATATACCTCAACAACACCCCGTGAGACATTGACAGCAGCTAAAAGAAAATAATAGTGGTCGTGAAAAGAACCTTTTCAACCCGACCCTATCCGCAAACTGACATTTTGACCTGTAAGCCCATTGTTGAATAAGTAATGGACTTCACAACACGAGATGAAGGAGCACTTCATGTGGGGTGAAAAAACCAAGAAACGTGAAACCATTTTTGATGACCAACACTATACCTTTTTAGGGAAAGGTGTTGACTTTAAGGGAACGGCTCAGTTTGAAGGCACCGTTCGAGTTGATGGACGTTTTGAAGGAGAAATGCACACCGATGACACCCTCATCATTGGTGAACATGCTGTTATCAAAGGAAATATTTCCGGGAACGTCGTCGTCAGTGGGGGAAAAGTTCAAGGCAACATCACGGCACATCAACGGGTCCAACTCTTTAACCCCGCTGTCGTAATTGGTGATATCCGCACACCAAACTTCTCGATGGAAGAAGGCGTCTGCTTTCAAGGTTTGTGTGATATGGGATTGACCAATCTTGAGCAATTTGACCTCAAACGGCAGGAGACCACAGCAGATTCGAATGGTCATTCTTCAAAAAAGTATGAAAAGAACGGAAAGAATTCAGAGGAAAAGGAGTGGGAGGCCAAACACTTGGCTCAACTATAACACTCGCGCAACACTCAATAGGACTCTCAGATTGTTCACAAAAACGAGGGTTTGCCGATCTGCGAATCCTTACATGCTGGAACTTTAGACCCTCCCTATTATCGGGAGGAGCTACCGTTCGGCTATGTACCTCCCCCTCAATATTAAAACTCGAAATCAGGATGTCTACTCAGAATGAAACTGGATGAATCGTAGACATCCAGATTCGGACCTCAACACCATCCTAAATTTGCCCTCTTACCATCGCCCACGCCAACCCTAGATATTCATAGATGGCTCGCTGCGCAATTTTTAAAGACTCTGCATTGGGGAAAAGCGTCCACCATTTATATTCTGGATTGAGGGCAACTCGATGGCCAACTGGAGCAGCAATGGGAGAAAGGCCCTGCTTGTGAAACAAGCCCATGGAACGTGGCATATGGGAAGCTTCCGTCACTAGCACCAATGGGTCCTTGGCCACAATGTTGGCAATGCGCAGTGCCTGATCCTTCGTATCACGGGAATTCGACTCAGAAACCACGTCTTCCCCAGGCACCCCAAAAGATAAAGCCAATTGAGACATAAGCTCTGCTTCAACCAGCGATCCGGACACCAATAACTTGACACCTGGAACAAACCGATACAACGCAATACCTTCAACCACACGAAGGACGGAAGAACTCGAGAGTTGACTCATCAGAGGCAAGCTGGGTTCGTTCATTGCCCCACCGGCTAACACCACAATCCATTTCACTTGATGAGATTTAGCTAAGACACCACCCTCGGCTGTGGAGCGAATAAGTAACGGCGGGTACTGAGATTCCAAGGGTTTAAGTAACACTTGCGAAAGTGGGTAAAAGCTCAAAAGCGTTAAGGTCAGAACACCGCTCATCAAAATCAACTTTCCAAATCGTCGCTGTGGCCACAGCCACATGCACACTAACCCAACCCACATCAATTCAAGACTTAAGGGAACAGGAAAAAATAATCGAGAAAATATCTTTTTAAACAAAAACATGTCGACCTCTCCTACTTCCCATCATTCAACCTTGAGCCATCAAAACCAATCGTTACCGTCCATTGTCCTTCGACAATTCCAAGATCCAGGACTCATTCTCATTCCATGTTACACAGATCCACTGCAACAAAACATTTGGCTTGGAGTTGGGTTTCCAATATTTGAAAGGAGATCAAGACAAGATAATAACGGGAAAGTTGCTTGCAAGGCTCTTCTCTCCCACGAAAATGGAGAGATAACAGAATTTCTTCAAGAAATCGATTCTTTAATGACGAAACCAGAAATTACCAAAATAGGCGATTGTGCCGAGAAGAAATCCCTCGGCTCAAATTTTTACTGAATTGGTCTGAATAGTTCTAGGAATAAAGGGATTTTAGAAACTGGTGGCCATTCGGATGGCTTGGTCCTTGGCCCGCGAATTCTCTGGGTCGGAGGAAAACTGGGATCCTGGCATTGGCTCAACCAGCACGAGAGAATGGACTCGAGTAAAGCCAATCAGGTTAAGAGCTTTCTCCATAAACCGTTTCTGCGATTCAAAGTTCTCAAACCCTGAACCCTGTCGATAACCATCAAATCGAGAATACATGATCGCCGCAGGTTTTCCGGTAATAAGACCTTGCGCCTTTTCCCCCACGGCATATTGAAAGGATTGGCCAGGATGGATCAAAAGATCAAGATAGTGTTTCAATCGATAGGGAAGACCTAAATGCCACATGGGCACGGTGAAGAGGTATTTATCGGCAGATTTAAACTGGCTGACAATTTTGACAACTTTCTCCCATGCCTCAGCCTGGGCCGGCGTATGATTCATGCGATGAATAATGGCATAGCTGGCATCCAAGGTTAACTCATCCAAGTCTTCAAGATTCACATCCCAGAGCTTCAGGGTTTCCAGTTGATCATTTGGATGGGTTTCTTGATACGCATCTAAAAAAACCTTCCCAACTTCATGCATCGGGGCAGACCGATCCTTCCCGACAGTAGAATCTATATACAGTAGTTTAGCCATAATTTAGTCGATGAGGCCAGGAACAAAATTCCCAACTTCCCCAAGCTCTATTGAAGCGGAATCAATTAAGTTCGAAAGACCAGAAGGCCCTTCTTCTCGATTGTGCAACATTGCCCTCCATTCCTATCGCAGAATTCCCTGAATGAAATCCATACGCCAAATGACGTATTCGCGAATCCTCCCTCTGGCAGGTAATCTGAAACGCCCTATTTCATATGATCATTCGCCCCCTTCACACCCTAAAGGATTAGAGTGAATCCTGAAGCCTTCATACACAAGCGACGACTCCAACCAATGAGGAATCCAGACTCCTGGGACCAGCATGTTTTTTTGGCACGAACATGGAACTATCTCGGGAGAGGAATCTTTGAGGTCTTCATCCTATTTTTATTTGCCACCTCTGCCCACGCCGCATTTCCAGACTCCCTTGGATTGAAATGGGGCCTTAAACTTTCTGACTTTCGCCAAATGAATTTTGACATTGAAGAAGAATGGCCAATGGGAGATCGGTCAACAGCAATCCGATTGAGGCCACCTTCCCAAACGTTACCTGACGGCGGATCGCTACTTCTTGTTTTTGACCAAGAAGTTGGTTTAGTCAAAACACAATGGGCGAGCATGCTCATCGAACGAGATGAACCCGGAATAAAAGGCCTGAACGCATTCGAACAACTCAAGGCAACCTTATCACAACAATATGGCCCTCCAGACACTACCCAGGAGGAACTCTCCGTGAGACTCCAGGGATTCCATGGAAGCTTTTATCAATGCCTGCAAGAGGAAACATGCGGCCAATGGCAATCAATTTGGGAAACGCCTAAAGGAGGGATTCTCATGCTCGAACTGGTTGGATTACGTCCAGGAGTAGGTTTTCTCCAAATAACGCATCAAAGCCCATATCTCAACAATATCCGACCCTCCACTCCTCAACACTTACCTTCACAAGACCACCACATCTAAATTCAAACGGACATCATATGGCCATGGAAGGAAACACCATCCGAACCACTAAGTACTCTACTTTAGGCCTAGGGAAAGCTGTACCTCAATATTCAGAACGACAGTTGTTATGACGGAAGCTGTTTTCCACACACCGGTATTAGGTCACCCTCTAAAACGCTATCTATGACCAAAGCAAGTCTTGGTTCCCAATATCCCTGCTTCGACATACTCCCACTTTACCAGCCTTGGCCGATCACCACGACCGAATACATGCTTTTGGCTCCACTCATTGGACTATTCGCATTCCCCCCGAGTTCCACCGTGCCTGCGGGAAAGTTTTTAAAATACAGTACCCGGTCGACGTCCGTCGTCTCAACGACTCCTGAATCCAAGGTCCAAGTATTGTCATCAAGCCAAGCCGGCAGCACCGTGGCACGATGATCGTAAAGCACATACACGATAGCCGGGGCAGAAAGTTCCATCGTAAGATAGTTGGCACTTGTCCCATTTTTATCGTTATTGGCCGTGCGAATGTACTCCTGCCCATCCAAGATGGCGGAATGATTGGCCTGAACCGTATAATTTCGGTCTATATACAATAGCTCCCCGGTCGCAAAGGTTCCAAGGGTATAGGGTTTCCCACTCAAGACGGAGACCGAGGTTATCAGCGGTCCTTGAGGTGCCTCATTCACCGTCACCGTGACCGTCGCCACATTCGAGAGTATGCCAGCCAAGTCCTGCACCGTATACGTGAAGCTATCTGTTCCAAGATAGGTGGCATTCGGCGTATACGTAATCACCCCCGAGCCACTGTTCACACTCGTCGTCCCATTCGTGGGGCCACTCTGTACGATCACACTGGCCACATTGAGACCCCCGTCATCCGTATCATTGGTCAGTACGGCAATCGTGGTAGCCACCCCTTTAACAGTGGTTGTACTATCGTTATTGGCCACGGGCGCGCCATTGATATTGAGGATCACCGTCACCACGTTCGAATCTAACGCCCCATCATGCGCGTGATACGTAAAGCTATCCGTTCCACTAAAGCCAGCCGTCGGCGTATAGGTGAAACTGCCATCCGCATTCAGTCCCACCGTCCCGTGGCTCGTATTCGTGTCCAACACGGCGGTCAGGGGATCACTGTTGAGATCGCTATCGTTGGTCAACACGCCCGGGCCGACGATGCTGAGCTGGAGGGCTTGCGTCCCGCTATACCCATCCGCCACGGCCGTTGGCGCCACATTGCCATCCGTGACCTCCACGGTCACGGTCGCGGCATTGGACGTCACCCCTTGGAGATCCTGCACGGTATAGGTGAAGCTATCGGTCCCAAGATAGGCGGCATTCGGGGTATACGTGATCCCCCCCGTGCCACTGTTCACACTCGTGGTCCCATTCGTGGGCCCATTCTCGACCACCACACTGGCGGCATTGAGCCCGCCATCATCCGTATCGTTTGTCAGCACGGCAATACTGACGGCCACCCCTTCGACGGTCATGGCACTGTCGGCATTGGCCACCGGCGCGCCGTTGATCATCACCGTCACCGTCACCACATTGGAATTCAACGCCCCATCATGCGCATGGTAGGTAAAGCTATCCGTCCCACTGAAGCCCCCAGTTGGCGTATAGGTGACACTGCCATCCGCATTCAAGACTACCGTGCCATTGCTCGCATTCGTGTCGAGTACGGCGGTCAGCGGATCGCTATTCGGATCGCTGT
>JAQBUF010000068.1:5000-14041 GCA_027623995.1 Nitrospirota bacterium | reverse complement strand
TCATGAACAGAAACCGGACGCGGTTCAGTATCATTTCATAGTAGAAACACGTCATCGCTTCAGTATCATTTCATTGTGGAAGAGACTTTGGTTTGACGGCCCCAAAAACCCTATGGTATCGTGATTTTTCTGTTCTAGACCGTTGAAAATTCAGCTAAATAGTGGGTTCGACTATGGCAAAAGATCTCAAAGAAATTCTCGGAAAACTGAAATACACTGACGATGCCAAGGTGGTCGAACAAATCACCGCTCAGACCAAGCAAGTGCATGATCGTATGGCTGGGATCAAGAATAAGATTGTGGTGATGAGTGGCAAAGGCGGGGTCGGTAAGAGCATGACGACCGTGAACCTAGCCTTGGCTTTTGCACGCATTGGGAATCGCGTCGGCATTATTGATGTTGATCTCAATGGACCCTGTGTCCCGCAAATGTTGGGCATGCATGGACAGCAAGTTACGATGACTCCTGAAGGTGCTCTTCCCCCTGAAGGTCCCTATGGCGTGAAAGTCGTCTCCATGGACTTCCTTTTGAGTGAAGCCTCTCCTGTTCGATGGAAAGGTCCGATGGACCTGAGCCCGGTTTGGCTGGGGCTGATGGAAATGAATGTGATCCGAGAATTCTTAGCTGATATTTGTTGGGGCGAATTGGATTTTTTGTTGGCTGATCTTCCACCAGGAGCCGCAGCAGATAAGCCCCCGGTCATCGCGAGCTTCCTTCCAGACATGGCCGGAGCCGTGGTGGTAACCACGCCCTCAGAAGTCGCCTCGAATGTTGTGCAGAAATCTATAGGCTATGCTAACGAACTCGGCATTCCTGTTTTAGGTGTCATCGAAAACATGAGCGAGTATCGATGCCCGGCCTGTGGAGTGGAAAGCGAATTGTTTGAAGGGAACACCGAAGGCATGTGTGAAGCCCTCAACCTGCCATTGTTAGGCCGTATTCCGTTCGACCGGAATTTTGCCAAGACCTTTGATAAGGGCATGCCGTTGCTGGATGAGCAATATCCAACCAACATAAAATTTCAAGAAATTGTCGGACGAATCCAATCGTTATTGGACTATAAGAAGATTCTGGCTGAGAAGCTATAACAAGCGGGTACGCCACGCTTCTCTCAATCACAACTCTCCCACGTGAGGATGTTATGAAATTTGTCTGTTTGAATTGCGAAACCTATATGAGTTTTGAAAAGGTCGAAAAGCCTGCCGAGGGATCACTCGGAGTATTTTTCGCCTGTCCATCATGCGAAGCCAAAGTGTCGATGGTGACCAATCCTGGGGAAACCCAAATGGTCAGTTCCCTCGGTGTGCAACTCGGCGGACGTACTGTCGCAGAAATGCCCTTGGAAATGACACGAGGAGCGCTAAAAGAAGAAGTCAGTGCCCCTGCAGATCCAGGATCCATGGCGGCATACTTGAACGAAAAAATTACTTCAGGACAAAGTGCGGCTCCAGCAGCAGCTGGCGCGCCAGCCGCGAAAGAAGGCGAAGCGGGCGGCTGTCCCTTCTCAGCCATGGTCGCGCAAATGGGATTGACCACCGGAGGCACGACAACTACCACTGGCCCTCAAGAATCCGACCTCCAATGGACCCCGGATGCGCAAGAGCGAATCAGCAAGCTTCCATCCTTCGTGCAGCCCATGGTCAAAGGCAGTGTCGAAACCTATGCCAGAAAAAACGGCTTCACAACCGTTACGCTCCAAGTTATGGACGATTCGAAGAATACCTCGGACGGGATGACCTGGTCGCCTGACGCCGAAGAGCGGCTCAAAAAGATCCCAGACTTCATTCAACCCATGGCCAGAAAAGAAATCGAGCGTCTTGCGAAAGAACGTGGCGAGACAACAATTTCCGCAGAGCTCATGGATGAGGCCAAAGACAAGTTTATGAAGTTCATGTAAGAATTGGATCAGAATTTCGTTTTCCTCAAGGCGGCTCATGAAAATGAGTCGCCTTTTTTATGTCTTAGCATTGACCGATATACCATACATGGAATACCTTGTATGGTAAGGTGTCGGGTGCATGACAGGAATTGAGAAAAAACTCCCAGCAGCCTTTTATCAAACCTCCAATGGTAAGGAACCTGTTCGAGAATGGTTGCAAAGACTTGATCTAAGCGATCGAAAATCTATTGGGGTAGACATCGCGACGCTGGAGTTTTGTTGGCCAGTTGGCCTTCCGCATTGTCGGCCTATGACTTCGCGGAAGGGACTGTGGGAAATTCGATCAAATATGTCTAACGGACGCATTGCGAGAATTCTCTTTTGCATTTACTCGCGGCACATGGTGTTGCTACATGGGTTTGTGAAGAAGACTCAAAAAACGCCGGACAAAGACTTGGATTTGGCTATGGCACGTATGCAGGAGGTTCAAAGTCATGGGTAAAAAAAACAGACATATTGGGACTTCATTTGATAGTTTCTTAAAAACGGAGGGAATTTACGAGGAGGTCACGGCTGCCGCGATAAAACGAACGATAGCCTTACGGATTGAAGAAGAAATGACCTCTCAAAACATTTCGAAATCCGAGATGGCCCGCCGAATGAAAACAAGCGCATCTCAGCTCGGTCGTTTACTTGATCCAGAGCATGATAAGGTGCAACTGGATACCCTCTGTAAAGCCGCAAGTGCGGTAGGTAAGGCGCTAGAAATCAGTTTGGTGTGAGGATAATTTTTGAAGCGGAAAATTTTCCTATTCTC
Organism: Nitrospirota bacterium; assembly: GCA_027623995.1. Lineage (GTDB taxonomy): Bacteria > Nitrospirota > Nitrospiria > Nitrospirales > UBA8639 > Nitronereus. The sequence continues at coordinate 11,345 of JAQBUF010000068.1, read as the reverse complement.
ATGTTTTCCGTTAGGCCTGGTCGGTAGATGCCAAGGAACGCGGCGCGACGACTATTTTCGCAGAGCTGATGGATGAGGCGAAAGACAAATTCATGAAGTTTATGTAACCCAGATTTAATAGATTTCCCAAAAAAGGCGGCTCATTTTCATGAGCCGCCTTTCTTATTTCTCTTTATTTATCTTTGTCATTCTGAGCAACGCGAAGGATTTATTTTTAATAGCAGGGTTTCGCCCCTGCAGACGACCTCCTTTTGTTTCGGCAAAAGGAGGCAAAACCATTCTTGCCCGTGCGCGGAACAACGGGGAACTGGTCCACCGCCACGAATCAGGATGGCGAGGAAACTCGCTGCAAGGTGCAAGGCCACCTTGCCGCTCAGACAGTCCTCGCCGAGAGGTAGGATTCGGGGCGGCGGCCCTGCCGCGCCCGAGGCAGGAGAGGACACGGAAAAGGAAAGAAAAAAAATTTATTTTGAATGATCCAAGCTAATTGAGGTTGTTTTATTCTGTGGGCATCGCCGCCTTTGGATGCGGCGGAGCCGTAGCCCCGAATCGACTTTTCGGCGAGAGCTGTTTGGGCCCTTCGGGAAGGACCCAGGATAAACTCCGCGAGTTCTCTCGCCATCTTATTCGGGGCGTAGGCGGAGGCACCCGGAAGAGAATGGCAGGCTTTTTTGCCATTCTCTGGAGGGACGCAGACCGGCGGAAATGGTTTTGGGTCCTTTTGCCGAAACAAAAGGACCTCGTCGGCGGTGGCGAAACCCCGCAACTCCCTGAAACACCAAACAAATTCACAATAACCCTCAAGGCTTGACGGTGCATAATCGCTTTTTTATCTTGCCGTATACCTCATTCTGTATATATACTTTTAAGTATCACCTATGTGGGTTATCTATGAAAAGAAATCAGTCGTCAAAGCCTTGGATCGTCTCACTCCTGACGTGCTGCTAAAATACGAGGCGTGGAAACGTATCGTCGAACTGGAAGGGCCTGAAGGACTTCGACAGATTAAAGGCTTTCATGATGAAGCACTCAAAGGGGAATGGAAAGGCTTTCGGTCGTCACGATTGGGAAGACAATGGCGAGTGATTTACGGTATTGCCAAAGGGCAACTTGTGGTTTTTGTCGTGGAAGTGATGCCTCATACCTACTAATTTTGGGGAGATTAGTCATGAACGTGAATAAAAAAGATTTTGTACGGGCCAAGGTGAATCGTCAGATCACCCCTGGTGAGATGCTCAAGACGGTAAGGGAACTTCAAGAATTCACTCAAAAGGATCTAGCCGACTATACTGGTATTTCCCAATCAAATATCTCCGCAATGGAAAATAATGTGAGTCAAATTGGCCGTGACCGAGCCTTGGCCTTGGCAAAGGTCTTGAAAGTGCATCCTGCCGTTATTCTCTTCCCCGACTTTGATATCGCCCACGTAGCGTAAATGAAAAATCCCCTTCTCTCCCCTTGAGTTTGAATCGTTTTTCACTATTGTCTTCCCGTCATCGGGCGCGGCGGAGCTGGAGTGCCGAATCGACTTTTTTGGCGAAGACTGTTTGAGCGCGGCGAGTATCTGAGCCATCTTATTCGGTGTGGAAGTGGAGGGGACCTGGAAGAGAATGGCAAGATTTTTCGCCATTCTCTGGAAGGCCGCGCACGGGCGAAAATGGTTTTGGGTCCTTTTGCCGAAACAAAAGGACCTTGTCATGCCGGGGCGAAACCCGGCTTAAATAAAATCCTTCCAATTCGCATAAGGCCTTAATCTATAAATCTCCTCAATGGAATTTCCCAACGTCACCCTCTGCTCCATAAGCAACTTACCCACTTTCCAAAGCGGTAACCCGACAATCGTCGGGTAGTCCCCCTCTATCTTTTCAATCAGCTTCGCCCCTTCTCCTTGAATGGAATAGGCCCCGGCCTTGCCTAAACTTTCTTCGGTTGCAAGATAGTCGGCGAGTTCATTCTCTCCAAAAGCTGTTATCCAAACATTGGCTGTTTCCACCAAGGCAAATGAAAGCCCTGTCGTTTTTTGAATCAGCGCCAAGCCTGTATGCACTTGATGGCAACACCCGTGTAATTGTCGCAGCATGGTTTCGGCTTCCCTGAGATCTTTGGGTTTGCCTAGGAGTACGCCGTCTATTTCGATGACGGTGTCACTGCCTAGAACCAGGCTTTGTGGATGTTGAAGGGCAATGGACTCGGCTTTGTCCACGGCGAATTGTTTGGCTTGATCGGACGGGGCTAAATCTGGTGAAGAGATTTCTTCGCAGGTTGGTGGAATGATATCGAAGGGAATTTCCAGCAATGTGAGCAATTCGCGGCGGCGAGGGGATGTTGAGGCGAGGATGAGATTCACGAGTGTTTATGGGGTTGTGGGGCTACAATGTAGATGCGCTTAGCGCTTCTGCTTCGGTAAGCACGTGTTGGGACATATATTCGTCCACCAAACGCTGGACGTCTTGGGCGGTGTTCGTTTTGACCATATTTGATCGCATCACGGCGGCATACGGGAAGCCGCTGCAATACCACCCAAGGTGTTTTCGCATGCGGGGAAACCGTGGAGATTCATGGAATGATTCAAACAAAGTCGCGTGATTGATCATCATTTGAAATCGTGTTTCCAGTGAGATCGAAGGCTCGGGAAGCGATGGCGGATTTGTTTCGAGGACAGATTTTCGAATGAGCTCGTTGCCTTGAAAAATCCAGGGATTGCCTTGCGCCCCACGGCCAATGAGAATGCCATCGACGCCACTTGCTTGAATTCGACTCACCGCTTCATTGAGTGACCGAATATCGCCGTTGCCCAATACAAGAATCCCGTGTGATTGAATAACTTTGGCCGCACTGGCAATGGCTTCCCAGTCAGCTTCTCCACGATACATTTGCTCCAAGGTTCGTCCGTGAATCGAGATGACTTCGGGTTTTCCCTGCGCCAAACAGTCACTCCATTCGTTGATGACTACGGTGTCATAGCCGAGGCGGGTCTTGACGGTGAGAGGAATGAGCTTTCGCGGCGGCCGATTTCCTTCAAGCCATCTATTTGCGTTTCTTTCATTGGCTTGTTCAATCGCAGCCTTTTTTATTCCTAATTCTGCAAGGGTTTGTCCGCTGGCCCAGTCGGCAAGTCCTTGTTTCGTTGAAGCCATAATCTCTAGGGCTAGGTTTGGGGTGCGAATGAGCCCTGCGCCGCTTCCCGAGGTGGCGACGTTTTTGGATGGGCATCCCATGTTGATATCCAATCCATCAAACCCTAAATCAGCAACCACATGGGCGGCCTTATAAAATAAGGCAGGGTCCTTTCCATAGATCTGCGCCACCACGGGACGTTCGCATTCGGAATAGCGCAAAGGTTCCCAACCGGGGCGGCTTCCGTGGCAAATATCGTGGACATTCGTGAACTCGGTGAAGACCACATCGGGGTGGCCGTGAGTGGCCATGATGTGACGAAAGGCCACGTCGGTGACCCCGTCCATGGGGGAAAGCCCAACTATGGGACGCGAAAGTGAATGCCAAAAGCTCATAGAAGTCAGCGACGTTGATGGTTAAGATGAATAGGTGAGGGTGGCTCTTGAGTTGATTTCGCTTGCGAGAATGCCGAAAAGATCAATTCCAGGGCATGCCCCCTCCACAGGTTATCAAAATAGTATGGTTGGGATTCTCTTGTCCAGCACGATTTTTGTGACGAAGACGTTTTAGTGAAAATCGGACCACATGAAGACACGCATCATAGAACCATTGAACGATACTGCTCCCGTTGGAACACCTTCCAGGGATCAATCTGAAGAGTCTGTAGAATTACTCGCCAAGTTAGAAGCTCTTCTCTCCGGCTCACCAACCGATCTGCGGGGCATGCTGCTTCGGGAAATGGTTGCCGGAATTGTGAAATTCCACGAGCAACCTATTGATGTGTTGGATATTAAAATCGTCACACGTGCGTTAAAAGAGTTGCGCTATGCGTTTCGGGTGTTTCAGCCCTATGCCCATTGCCTAAAAGTCAGCATCTATGGTTCGGCCAGAACGCCTCAAGATCATCCCGATTTCCAATTGGCTATTCGATTTGGGAGGCTCCTCAGTCAACGAGGCTTTATGGTCATCACTGGAGCAGGGCCGGGGATTATGGAGGCGGGGCACCAAGGCGCAGGGCGAGATATGAGTTTTGGCGTGAACATTATGCTGCCCTTTGAGCAATCCGCGAATGCGACGATTCTTGATGATCCAAAACTCGTTCACCTGAAATATTTTTTCACGAGAAAGCTGTTGTTTGTCCGTGAATCACAAGCTGCTGCCTTGTTTCCTGGTGGATTTGGTACCATGGATGAGGCGTTTGAGGTCTTGACTTTGATTCAAACTGGCAAAGCGAATCTCGTTCCGATTGTCTGTCTTCAGGCCCCGGGAACTGATTATTGGGATCGATGGCTGGATTTCGTCGCAGGACAACTTTTGCCGCGTGGATTGATTTCCGAATCGGATTTAAGCCTCTTTAAGATTTTTACTCATGAAGAACCTGCAGTGCACGAGATCCAAAATTTTTATCGAAATTTTCATTCGTTTAGGTTTGTGGGTGACCAAATCGTTGTGAGAATTCGGGAGTCGCTCACTCCTCTTCAACTCATCCAGGCACAGGCAACATTTCAGGATTTGTGTGTAGATGGTTTATTTTCACAAGTGCAAGCTTTTCCTCAAGAACAAGATGAACCCGAGGTCCTGCATCTGCCCCGTCTTGCGTTTCCCTACCATCGACGAAATGCCGGGCGTCTTCGTCAATTCATTGATTGGCTCAACCAATTGCCATCAAAAGTAACTCCTTAATGCAGTAGGGCTTGAATCTTAGAATCCATGAGCCCATGGCAAGTCTCTTCTGTTATGAGGAGGGAGCTTTAGGCCTTTGTCCAAACTTATTATCATGATATGGTGTCTTCACTTATGAATAAAATTGCACAACGTTACCTTGTAAACTCCGCAGATGCCGACCCCAATGTCGTGCTGTATCACGCCGATTGTACTGATGGTTTTGGTGCGGCCTGGGCATTGTGGAAACGTTTTCCGAAGGCCAACTATATTCCCGTCAAACATGGTCAAATTCCACCATCGGGTCTTGGAGGACAACATGTGGTGATGGCGGATTTTAGCTACGGGCGAGAGGTGATTGAGCAGATCTATCGAGAGGCCGCAAGCTTCCAAATTTTAGATCACCATGTCACAGCGCAAGCGGCGTTAGCGGGGCTCCCCTATGCGTATTTTGATATGAAAAAAAGCGGGGCGGTGTTGGCGTGGGAGTGGGCTCATCAAGAACCGGCTCCCTGGCTATTGCAATATGTCCAGGACAAAGATCTTTGGGAATGGCGATTGCCGAAGAGTCGAGAGATCAGTGCGGCATTGTCTTCCTACCCCTTCGACTTTTCTGTGTGGGATGGATTAAATCAGGAAGTGCTGGAAATTGAAGGGCGGGCTATCCTTCGGTTGGAAGGAAATCTGATTGACAAAATCGTGGAGGAGGCAGTCCTCGTTTCCTTTGAAGGCGAAACGGTTCCTGCTGTCTATGGCACTGTTATGACGAGTCAGATTGGGGAACGACTGTGCCAGGGTTTCCCGTTTTGTATCATTTGGCATCAACAAGACGGACGACGGTACTTTAGCCTTCGTTCGCGCGCTGGAACGACGGATGTTTCCGTAATTGCGTCAAAGTTTGGAGGCGGGGGGCATATCAATGCTGCTGGATTTTCTCGTTCGCTTGGGAGCTCAACGAATCACTTGCTTGACCCTATAAAGAATTTTCTTTCCGACAATTAGCTTCTTCCTTCAATCACTGACGGTTTTCCTCAGAGACTTGCCGGCTTATGATTCCATTGAAAGACGATAATCCTACGGAAACTAAACCCATAGTCACCATTGGGTTTATCCTTGCTTGCGTCTTAGTATTTTTCCATCAGGTTTCTCTGCAGGGGAAGCTTGGTGAAATATTTGTGTATCAATATGGTGCGATTCCAGCGGTGGTTTTTGGGTATGCAGATTTGCCTGTTGAGATTATGGCAGTTTCACCATATGGGAGTTTAATGACCAGCATGTTTCTCCATGGGGGGTGGATGCACCTTATTGGAAACATGATGTATCTTTGGATCTTTGGAAATAATATTGAAGATGTCATGGGGCATGTGAAATTTATAATGTTTTATGCATTGTGTGGAATCTTTGCGGCACTAAGTCATGCGGCGATTGATTCAGAGTCGGCAATTCCCATGGTGGGAGCCAGCGGCGCGATATCGGGAGTCCTGGGAGCCTATCTCTTGCTGTATCCTCATGCCAGGGTGTTGGTCTTAATTCCCTTTGGGTTTTTTACCCAAATGATTTATGTCC
>JAQBUF010000068.1:0-2500 GCA_027623995.1 Nitrospirota bacterium | reverse complement strand
GCGATAAGCCTCGGGGAGCCGCAAGCAGGCCGTGATCCGGGGATGCCCGAATGGGGGAACCCAGGCGATGAATGCCGCCTATCATTTACTGAATACATAGGTAAATGAAGCTAACGCGGGGAAGTGAAACATCTCAGTACCCGTAGGAAGAGAAAGCAATTGCGATTCCCTGAGTAGCGGCGAGCGAAACGGGAATAGCCCAAACCTCATTTATGTCAAGCCCGTTCGCGTTGTAAATGGGGGGTTGTAGGACTGCATTGGGCATCAGTACGGTGATGTCGACGAGTAAAAAACCAACATTCTAACGGAATGGTCTGGAAAGACCAACCAAAGAAGGTGACAGTCCTGTATGTGAAAGGATGTTGGCTCGTTTGATGTGGTTCCTGAGTACCACGGGACTCGAGAAATCTTGTGGGAATCTAGGAGGACCACCTTCTAAGGCTAAATACTCTCTGATGACCGATAGTGTACCAGTACCGTGAGGGAAAGGCGAAAAGAACCCCGTTGAGGGGAGTGAAATAGAACCTGAAACCGTATACCTACAAGCAGTGAGAGGGCTATGTCTAGCAATAGAAATGCCTGATCGCGTGCCTTTTGCTTAATGAGCCGGCGAGTTATTCTGCGTAGCAAGGTTAAGTTGAAAAGACGGAGCCGTAGCGAAAGCGAGTCCGAATAGGGCGACTCAGTTGCGCTGAATAGACCCGAAGCGAGGTGATCTACCCATGGCCAGGGTGAATCCACTGTAAAAGGTGGAGGAGGCCCGAACCGTTGTTTGTTGCAAAAAGCTCGGATGAGCTGTGGGTAGGAGTGAAAGGCTAATCAAACCTCGTGATAGCTGGTTCTCCCCGAAATAGCTCTAGGGCTAGCCTTGGAGTAACTGTGATGGAGGTAGAGCACTGAATGGGCTAGGGGTGGTAACCCCACTACCGAACTCAATCAAACTCCGAATGCCGTCACTGGATCTCCAGGAGTCAGACTATGGGTGCTAAGGTCCGTGGTCGAAAGGGAAACAGCCCAGACCGCCAGCTAAGGTCCCTAATGTATACTAAGTGGGAAAGGTTGTGGGAATGCTCAGACAGCCAGGAGGTTGGCTTAGAAGCAGCCATCCTTTAAAGAGTGCGTAATAGCTCACTGGTCGAGTGCACCTGCGCCGAAAATGTAACGGGGCTCAAGTATACAACCGAAGCTGCGGACTTCTTCCGTAAGGAGGGAGTGGTAGGGGAGCATTCTCTGTGAGGTGAAGGTTGACCGACAAGGACAGCTGGATCGCAGAGAAGAGATTATGCCGGCATAAGTAGCGATAAACGATGTGAGAATCATCGTCCCCGTAAGCCTAAGGTTTCCTGGTCAATGTTCGTCAGATCAGGGTTAGTCGGTCCCTAAGGCGAGGCCGAAAGGCGTAGTCGATGGGAAACAGGTGAATATTCCTGTACCGCCGTGTTCGCGTTATCAGCGATGGGGGGACGTAGGAGGGTAGGTACCGCCGGGTCACTGGAATACCCGGTCCAAGCATGTAGGCGGGATTCGTAGGCAAATCCGCGAATCCGTTAACGCCGAGACGTGATGGGGAGGCCGCAAGGCCATAAACGGGCTGATCCCACACTGCCAAGAAAAGCCTCGTAGCGAGTGGACATGGTGACCGTACCGCAAACCGACACAGGTAGGCGAGTGTAATTACACTAAGGGGCGTGAGAGAACTCTCCCTAAGGAACTCTGCAAACTAGCCCCGTAACTTCGGGAGAAGGGGTGCCTCGCGTACGTGAAAGGACTTGCTCCTTGAGCGGAACGAGGTCGCAGTGAATTGGCTCTGGCGACTGTTTACCAAAAACACAGGACTCTGCAAACTCGTAAGAGGAAGTATAGGGTCTGATGCCTGCCCGGTGCTGGAAGGTTAACTGGAGATGTTAGCCGCAAGGCGAAGCTTCGAAGGGAAGCCCCAGTAAACGGCGGCCGTAACTATAACGGTCCTAAGGTAGCGAAATTCCTTGTCGGGTAAGTTCCGACCTGCATGAATGGCATAACGATCTGAGCGCTGTCTCGGGGAGAGACTCAGCGAATTTGTGGTTCCGGTGAAGACGCCGGGTGCCCGCAACAAGACGGAAAGACCCTGTGCACCTTTACTACAACTTGGCATTGGGTGTTGGACGATTATGTGTAGGATAGGTGGGAGACTGTGAAGCAGGGGCGCTAGTCCTTGTGGAGTCGTCCTTGAAATACCACCCTTACTTTTCTGACATTCTAACCTGACTCTGTCATCCAGAGTAGGGACACTGTCTGGTGGGTAGTTTGACTGGGGCGGTCGCCTCCCAAAAGGTAACGGAGGCGCCCAAAGGTTCCCTCAGGTTGGTCGGCAATCAACCGTCGAGTGTAAAGACAAAAGGGAGCTTGACTGCGAGACGGACACGTCGAGCAGGGACGAAAGTCGGGCTTAGTGATCCGGTGGTTCTGTGTGGAAGGGCCATCGCTCAACGGATAAAAGGTACGCCGGGGATAACAGGCT
>JAQBUF010000011.1 GCA_027623995.1 Nitrospirota bacterium | reverse complement strand
AGGGTTGGCGATTCGGCGCACCTTGGCCGAGACGCTGCAGACGCCTGAGGCCCAACGGGATTTGTCGATCTCGTTTGACCGGGTGGGGGATGTGGCGAAGGTGCGCGGGAATTACGAAGAAGCCGAAGACTTCTATCGGCAAGGGTTGGCGATTCGGCGCACCTTGGCCGAGACGCTGCAGACGCCTGAGGCCCAACGGGATTTGTCGATCTCGTTTGACCGGGTGGGGGATGTGGCGAAGGTGCGCGGGAATTACGAAGAAGCCGAAGACTTCTATCGGCAAGGGTTGGCGATTCGGCGCACCTTGGCCGAGACGCTGCAGACGCCTGAGGCCCAACGGGATTTGTCGATCTCGTTTAAAAATCTTGGTCAATTTTTGTTTATTTTAAGTTTTGGAGAGAAAGGGAAGAAATTTTTGCTGCAGTACCTATTTTCTGATCAGGACGGGCCTAGTCAATCGAGTCTCCCTAATCTTTTAGATCTTGGGTTGGACCTAAGTGAAATAAACCCTAATCTGTTGTCTGAATCAGAGGCCCTGTATTCTGAGTGTTTGCAAATTCGCCGGGCTCTTTTTAAAGATATTAATCTGCCTGCAACAAAATCAGATCTTTCGGAAATACTCACCCTTCACGCAAATGCATTGCTTTTGCAGGGTCGCATCGAAGAGGCGGGAAAGGAGATAGAAGAAGCGCTCTTTGTTCGTCAGGAATTGGTAAAGGAAACCCCCTTGCCGGAGAATTGGGCGGCCTTAGCGCAAGTCTGCCTGTCGTTAATAGGAATTGCCGCGCAGTGTGGGGATATAGAGAAGGCCCGTTTTGCCATTGATGAAGGACTCAAGGCCGTTCAAGCGTGGCAGCAGATTTCGCCTGTTCCAGATGCTGAGCGCATGCTCGCTATGTTTTTGTCTTTCCGCCAAATGCTTGATGAGGCTTCGGATGAACCTTCCTCAGAGCCATAAATTGCGCTCGGGAAAAAAGGTTTGCCTTTTACCAGGGAGTTCACTTCGTGATTATCCAGGCAGCCTACGCACTGAAAGTTAGCAAAATTTTGACGCAGGAAACTAATGTTTAGATAGCAGTTTGAGGGCTTCTCGGATGAGGTCATCAAGTTCAAGTGGAGTGCTGTGTTCGCGGCAGATCTTGGTAATCATGTCTTTGACGTCTCGGGGACGGTAGCCGAGGTTGACGAGTGCGGAGACGGCATCCTCCTCGATTTGGTTGGGGACCGTCTGTTGGGTTGGCAATGCCGAGTCTATATCCAATCGGCCAACTTTGTCCTTGAGTTCTAAGACGATGCGGCTGGCGGATTTTTTCCCGATTCCAGGCACGGACGCCAATTTGTCGCCGTCATTAGTTTGAATGGCGGCAATCAAATCGGGAACGCTAAGTGTGGAGAGGACACTAAGGGCCAACTTTCCTCCCACACCTGAGATGCCCGTGAGCATGACGAATGCTTCTTTTTCCGACACCGTTAAAAATCCGAAGAGTTGAATGGCATCTTCCCGAACGTTGGTCAGAATATTAAGGGATATTGAAGCTTGAAGGTCTGGCAGGGAAAAGTAGGTGCTGAGCGGAATCAAGACTTCATAGCCCACACCGTGGACATTGAGGATAATGTGTGACGGGGCCTTGGTGGATAGTTGGCCCGTCAGTTTAGCAATCATGGAAGGAGTTTCTGTTGCATGATTAACCCGAGGCGGCGACTTTTTCCATTATTTCGTCGGAGATATCAAAATTGGCGTGAACTTTCTGCACGTCGTCTTGATCGTCGAGAATTTCCATCAATTTCAACATTTGCATGGCTGGTTTTTCGTCCAGCGTTACGAGATTTTGCGCGAGGAACGTGACTTCAGCCAGGGCAGTTTCGATGTTCGCGGCCTGAAGGGCTTCTTTGACGGTCTCGAATTCGGTAGGTTCTGTGATGACCTCAAATCCGGTGGCTGTTTGTTTCACGTCTTCGGCCCCGGCTTCTAAGGCCAACGTCATGAGTTGCTCTTCGTCGATCGTGGGGCCTTCTAAAATAAAGAGTCCCTTTTTATGAAATTGCCAGGCAACCGCTCCTGCCTCTGCCATATTGCCATGGTTTTTCCCCAGAAAGTTTCGAATCTCTGCCACGACCCGATTGCGATTGTCCGTAGTGATTTCCATGAGAATTCCGGTCCCGCCAGGACCATAGCCTTCCAGGGTAAATTCTTCATAGTTCACACCAGGTAGTTCTCCCGTCCCCCGTTGAATAGCGCGCTTCATGGTGTCGGCGGGCATATTCACCTCTTTGGCCTTGGCAATATAGGTCCGGAGCGTAGGATTGGCATCAGGGTCACCGCCTGCCCTCGACGCAATGGTGATTTCACGAATGAGTTTCGTAAACACCTTCCCTCGTTTGGCATCAACGGCACCTTTGTGCCGCTTAATTGTTGACCAATGACTGTGTCCACCCATTGATTAGCCCCTCAGTTTCGCTAGGTCTGATGAATGACAATTTTCCCTGATTCTAAGGGTGGGCTTGTAACACAGAGTCGAAAGTGGTGTCAATGAGAACAAAGTAAAAAAAATTAGGTAAATAAACGTGGCAAGTGAAGATCTGTTTGCAGTAGTGAGTAAGAGGTTCTCTTCATTTGGTTGCTTCAACGGGAGGAGGGTGGTATGGAAATCTCATGCGCATAATTTTTATGGGAACCCCCGAGTTTGCCGTGCCATCTTTGGAAGCGTTGCTCCACAGTGGGCATGAAGTTGTCGGAGTGGTGACCCAGCCTGATCGCCCGAAAGGTCGAGGGCAAGCCGTGGTGGCGTCGCCCATTAAGCAGTTGGCAGAATCTCAGGGAATCCCTATCATTCAACCTGAGAAAATGAAAAGCCCTGAATTGCTGCAGTCTCTTGCCGCATGGCATCCGGACGTGATAGCTGTCACAGCCTTCGGTCGGATACTCCCCAAGAGTATTTTGGATCTTCCTCCGGGTGGGTGCGTGAATGTTCATGGGTCCTTACTCCCTCGATACCGTGGGGCCGCGCCAATTCAATGGTCGCTGATGAATGGAGACCGAGAGACCGGCATTACCACCATGCTGATGGACGAGGGTATGGATACCGGAGCGATGTTACTTCAGCGGGTGATGCCGATTGAGCCGGAAGACACCGCAGCCGAATTAGGCCAACGCCTTGCCAAAATAGGGGGCGAACTGTTGATCGAAACCTTGAAGGGTTTGACTGAGAAGACGGTGTTCCCTCAAGAGCAAGATCACAGCAAAGCGACGAATGCGCCCTTGTTAACGAAGGCAGCGGGATTGATTCATTGGACTCAACCGGCTCGGGATATTGTCAACCGAATTCGCGGGCTTTCTCCATGGCCAGGCTGCTATACTTTTCTCCAAGACCAACGGTTGGTGATTTGGAAAGCTAAGGAGGAGGCGAGGGGCGGCGAGCAAACGGCGGAACTTGTTCCTGGCACCATTCTGGAGGCCAATAAATATGAAATCAGGGTCTATACTGGCGATGGGGTACTTCGAGTGACAGAAGTCCAGCCAGCAAATAAAAAGCGAATGCCCGTGGAGCAGTTTCTCCAAGGCCGTTCGATACCACGAGGAGAAGTGTTTGCGTCTGAACTGCCGCCGACATCTTTACCTGCATTGGGCTAACGCCAAGGCCTTGAGATTCGAGTCCTAGCTAAAGAGCGGTAGGAGAAATTTATTGGGAGGGCCTGTTGAATATTTCATGCCTATTTCCCAAAGATGGTTCAGGGGAGACGACTAACATCAGTGAGAGGGAATGTTCAAAAAAGTTCGTCCAGCAAGGCCGCAGCCATTTTGACGCGCGGAGCGTACTCTCAGTACGTGAGCACGGCAAAAGGGGGACTATGCCTGTGCGAGCCATTTCGGCAAAGCCAGGGAACGCCGCTGGAGGCTTTTTTCAACATTCCCCGGGAAGGAACATGACAACTCATGAGTGATCGACAAGAAGCCGCCTTAGAATTTCTCAAAAAACAGAAGTCTGATTTGGAAATCATACAACCGTATGCGCTTGAAACCACGAATGCCATCATGGCGAAAGAGCGATTCCACAAATGGAAAATCTTTGTGATTGGTGCAGTGACAGAAAAGCTGGGCCCTACCTACGGGCAGCGCCTTCAACTGGATTGGATTGATACGGCCTATGCTGGTGGAGATATGTATGATGAAATCGCCGATGATATCGAGATGTGTCTTCGGCAACTCAAAAATCTTATCTTTGAGATCGAGACCAAAGGACTGCTGCCGCTGGAATCCGATGAAACCCCTGCCTCGTAATATTCCTTGGTGGGGAACATGACGCCGCTGCCCCCATCCCCGCCGCCCCCTCTCAAACGACTTGGGCAGCACTTTCTGACTGATCCCAACATGGTGAGAAAAATTCTTGCCGAGGCCGCGATTCGTCCTGACGAAACCGTGTTTGAAATTGGGCCTGGGCGTGGAGTGCTCACCGATCCGTTATGTAGGGTCGCCTCTCGCGTGATTGCCGTCGAAATCGACAAAAAGTTGGCGGACTATTTGTCCCAGACCTGCCTACATTCCAATTTGGACCTGCGGACGGGCGATGCCTTGGAGTTTGACTATTCGACCTTGCCTCAAGGAACCGTGGTCGTCGCGAATCTCCCCTATTATGTTTCCACACCCCTGCTGTTTCAGTTACTCGAACAACGCTCGCGAATCAGTCGCATGGTCGTCATGTTGCAGCTCGAAGTGGCGAAGCGATTAGCAGGAAAGCCCTGGGGGCGTGACTATGGCGCGCTCTCTGTGCTGAGCCAATACTGTGCAACATCGCGGTTGGCGTTCAAAATCCCTTCTTCGTGTTTTCGGCCAAGACCTGAGGTGGATTCTGCCGTGGTCGCGCTGTCAGTGATTCCTCCGGAACACGAAGATGAGTATTTTCTTCGAGATTTCAATCAGACCGTGCGCGCCGCCTTTGCCCATCGAAGAAAAACTTTGGTGAACTCCTTTCGCGATCAAGGATTGCCCATGACCACCATCCAAGACGCCCTAGGCGAATTACACATCGACCCAAAACGCCGGGCAGAAACCATGACCGTGCAAGAATTCATCGACCTCACCCACGCCATTCGCCATCACGCAACTGTCGAAAACATTCCTCCCGGCAACGCCGACGTCAGCATTGATCCAGAGACCACTCCTTAAGGGGCCGTCATAAAAAATGGTCCGCTTCCTTGTTGAGGAATTAAAGATGCAGGGTTTCGTCCCTGCAGACGACCTCCTTTTGTTTCGGCAAAAGTGACTCGTTTTTCGGGGGCGAAACCCCGAAGTAAATTATTCTCGATTACTCGTCACCTGCACACGTTGCCATTCTTGGAGGCAGGGTTAGGTTTGGTCGGTGGGGAGGAGTTGGCAGAAGTCGTCGCTCAGATCAGGGCGACATAATGAATGAGGGCGAAGACGACGAGGTTGCGGCAGTTCTTTTGATACTTTGGATTGACCTCGGCGCACATGGTGGCCATGGCATCGCTATCATTGAAGAATTTTCGCACGGTCAGGTAGTTGACCACTCCGCCAATACAGGTGCCGATGAGGTGTTCTGATTGAGACGGAATTTGTTCGCAGGCTTTGAACGCTATGGCATACTCATAATGGTTAGCGCGCAACATATAATAGGCTTGATACACGTAGCATCGATATTGGCATTGTTCTACTACGGCGTTGCAGGGGGAGTAGAGATCGTCTTTGGATGATACGCCTTTCCCTCCATTAAAAATCTCCACATGGTTTTCCATGAACGTACCATCTAAGCACATGTCTTGTTCATGCCAATTCTTGAACTGTTCACAGCGTGGAGCGGTTTGAAAAATATCGTGGTCGTATACTTTGGCCAGCGCATGGCCCATACCGTGAAAGCATTGCCTGCGGGTATTGGAATGTGGCGACTGCTCGACCTTTGCGCAGGTCGTGGCAATATCGAGCTCATCTGCCTTTCGGCTCTCGCTTTTCATTGGCACCTGCAAGAAATTTTCTAACACTCCGTGATACAGGCTGTTCCCGCATGTATTATCGGTGTGCGTGAGTGCCTGACTCACATCCCCTTCAAACAGGTTGAATGAAAAGCGCCCGAGATGGTGCGCATTGGGATGGCAATAGAATTCTTCTTGTTCCCACGCGCTTATAATCTTTTGCATGACATTGACACCCTGCTCTTGTGATTCCCGGGTCGCGAGTACCGTGAGCTGTCGCATGACGTAATGGGCATCGCGTTCGCAGTCTTGGAGAATTGTTGAAGCAGAAGCATCAAGCCCCTTGGAGGATATTTGTGGGGAAATCGGTGGATGAGCTTCCTCATCATGGGCCAACACGGCAGGTATCGACCCAACTCCTAGCCAGACTGTCACGACGATGAGCAATCAGAGAATTCGAGGGGATCGGCAGTGTGTACGTCGCATCATGCTCACCAGCCATGGCTCAATTTGAAGTAGGGGCCGGTAATCGGCCCCCTATTCTCCCTCGCTTCCCTGAATTCCGTCAAAAAAAAGAAGGCCCACCAGCAGTCTTTGGTGAGCCTTCTCAAGGAGGGATGCAACAATGAAGTCACTATCGCATGCGCCCACAGAGGAGTGCTATACGCCGTTCATCGCATAGCGCGCCGCTCATTTCCATGAGATTCTGCGAATCACTACTGAGAAAGGAGGTCAAGGGAACATGGAAACAGAAACAAAGCTCAAAGTGAAAGCATTGCCCCAATGTACTCGCTGCCAAGGCTCGTTAGTGTTGGATCGGGAACTAGATCTGATTACCGGCTTAGCACTCCCCGTGCTCCTGTGCATCAACTGCGGTTGTCGAACACCATTGATGAAAAACCCTTCCCCGCTCTACCGTAATTAAATACGATCTATCTCGGAAGACTCCTTTGGCAAAAAGGGGTCTTCGATCTTTCTACCCACTCCATTCATTTTCTCAAGCATGAAAATCTTACATCGGGGCCTCGTCACCTATTCCCGGAATATGATCCTCACTATGGGGCAACCACAACAAGGAATTTTCGATTCCGTTATTTAGAATGTCTGTGATGACAGGGGTAATGACGAATGACCGAAGTGGGAGGAATGATTTTGGGGTGAGTGACGGGAATTGAACCCGCGACCTCCGGGTCCACAACCCGGCGCTCTAACCAACTGAGCTACACCCACCATCCAGAGCGGCTTATGAACGAGGAAACGACTTGTTCAAGAGCGGAGAGGAATAATAGCAAATGCCCCGATGGCCCGCAAGATAAGGACTTGGCGTTTTGCTAACACATCGCTTCACGACTCACCGTCAGAGATTGTTCGCGTTACAAATTGGCCATGCGACGATCAAAGGCTCCCTGCATTTCCATCACAATGGCTTGCGCCGCAGCCTGAGGATCATCGGCATCTCGAATGGGTCGGCCTATCACTAAATAATCTGAGCCCTGCTCAATGGCCTGACTTGGCGTTGTCACCCGAGCCTGATCATGGGTGTCCGCGCCTACAAGGCGAACACCTGGCGTCACAATCGCTAGATTTTGGCCAACTGCCTGCCGAATGGCGTTCGGCTCCTGACCAGAGGCGACCACACCATAACAACCTACGTCTGCCGCCGCCTTGGCCCTTGCCACGACTAACTCCGCAATACTCCAGGCCGATCCACCTTCCTGTACATCCTTGAGATCAAAATTCGTTAATACGGTGACGGCCAGAATCTTCAACTCTGGCTGGGCTCGCTTCCCGTCCAACGCCGCGTGCATCGTTTTTCGATGCGCGTGAACCGTGAGAAACTCTACTCCGAGATCCGCCACCCGTGCGGTCGCTCGTTTGACGGTTTCGTCAATGTCGAAAAATTTGAGATCCAGGAATACCTGTTTCCCTTGATCCTGGACCAATTTGACGATGGTTGGGCCTTCACTCGTAAACAGTTCTAGCCCTATTTTGACCACTCGCACTGAATCTTGAAGCCGATCAAGCAGAGACTCGGCGGACCGGGCATCTGGAACATCCAAAGCCACCATTAACCGATCTATGGCGTAAATCTTCGACAACACTCAGTTCCTTCCTTTTACAATTCCCATTGACCCTTCTGGGTAACGTATGTTAAGAATTAAAAGTTCGCGACTAGGATTACTCATGGAGGACTTACATGCCAGTTGTTCATAAATCTGCAATTAAACGGGCTCGCCAATCGATTAAACGTCATCAGCGCAATAAAGCCATCATTCACGGAACCAAAACCGTGGTCAAAAAGGTGAAGGCTGCGGTGGCAGAAAAGAATACAGAATTAGCCCAAACCCTGCTTGTGCAGGCGACTTCGGCCCTTTCTAAGGCCGTCACCAAAGGATCGCTGCACCGCAAAACTGCTTCCCGCAAAATTTCCAGACTTGCCAAGGGCGTCAACGCCACAAAATCCAAGTCCTAATTGTTTCGAGCACTTCTCTTTTTCCTTGAAGGAGGAGTGCGTCTTCGGCAAGTTCACGATTGCGTGGTCTGACACAGCGCAAAAACCAGCATGTGGAACACGAGCTGCGGAGAACCAGAGGATCCCCCCTTCAGGGACGAATCCGTTTTGGCAAAGACCTGCCAGGCCTTCCCAAAGTGCGACAACGAAAATCGATTCACTAACGAAAAAAACTCTCCTTGACGGTACGGGGACAGCCCAATCAAACGAGCGACTTTTGATTCATTGATTCCCCGTGACAAGCTGTCTTTCGCTTTCCACATCCGACGATACTGCCACAGCAACGCCCCTAAGATTCGAAGCGGCGCCTCTCCGGATTCCAGATTTTTCTCCACAATCGTCAGGGCCTGGGTAGGATTTTTTGCGGCAATCGCTCCGGCCAAGTCAAAGACCGAGGCTCCGGTATCTGCTCCTTGAACGGCAGCCACATCTTGTCCAGTGATAATTTGGCCTGGCGGGGAAAATAGCACCAACTTATCCAGTTCGCGTCGGGCCCGATACAATCCTTCTGCCGCAATGTCCTTTAACTGTAAGGCCGCCTCTTGATCTAACTTCAAACCCAACCGAGCGGCCTCCTGCTTGATCCAGCCCAGGCAAAAATTATCAAACAACGGCGCACAATCAATGACGGTGGCTTTCGACTTGAGCGTCTGCACCCATTTGGTTCGACCATCGAGTTTCCCCGCTGAAAGGACAAAGGTGGTGGACTCATTGAGTGCTTGGAAATAAGGAATTAAGGCTTCCCCATGTTTGGCAGAGAGCTTATCAGCCCATTTCAGAATCACCAATCGGTGATCAGAAAAAAACGGAACTTCCTGCACACGAGAGAGAATTTCCTGTGCGTCGGTTTCGTCGCCATACAACAGGTCGCAGGAGAAGGTGTCATCCTGATCCGAATCTTCCTTACCACTCGCGTCTGCATTCTTTCCGGCGTCATCCACTTCCTTCCAAGCACGAAGTGTCGCTATGGCCTCATCTCGAAAATAATCCTCTTCCCCCACGACGAGATAGAGCGAATCGAGACCGTTCCGTTTTAGGGCCGATGATAGTTCTGATGGTTTCATGGGTGAGGTTCGGGGACTTCGTCCCTACAAAACAAAAGATTCTCTAGTTTGTAATGCCGGTCGCAGGCGATCGTTGATCAGACTCCAAAGATTTCGTCACGGGCTTTTTCTCACCGGGCGAAAAGGTACCAAGATCGCGAGCGTCCCAAAAATCAGCAGCGAGAATTTCAGCGACCTCTTGACCAGCCTGTTCCAGAGCGCGATCTTGAAGCACTTGGTTAAATTGCAATTGGTCTTGGCCCGTTTCCGTATCTGAAGACTGGTTCACAAAAAACTCCGCCGTACCAGTCACTGTATCACTCCACACGATTCGTCCAGTCTTTCGATCTTCGACCGTCACTTTCACCACTACATTCACCCGACTCTCCCTCGCTACTGTGGTGGAAAATGTCAACGTCGGCACAGTAGCCGACACGATCTCACCCTTCATCACAAAATCAGCTTGACCATCACTATGAACGACCTTGGCCCCACTGCTCGCGGCAAATTCTTGTCGCATGTATTTGGTGTAGGCAAATTCAAGATTGCTGTGAAACGTTCGATTGAGGAAATCTCGAATGATCAACGGAACAAGTGGCCCACTATCCTGAATACTCCCTCCCCCGATTTGTGGACCCCTTCCTTCGACGGTAAAACGGTAGCCACAACTCGAAAGCAGCACGCTTAGGCTCAAGACAATTAGAAAGAGAGGTCGCGAATCTCTGTACGCATTCATCAGTGCACCACCTGCCTTACACCACAAAATTGACCAATTTTTTCTCCACATAAATGACCTTGCGAGGGATAGCCCCCTTGAGCCACTCCGCCACCTTCTCATCTTGTTGAGCCAAGGCAACAATCGAGTCTTTACTTGAATTGGTTGGAACCACAATTTTGCTTCGTAACTTTCCATTCACTTGCAAGGGAATGGTCATTTCCTCTTTGACAATTAACGTTGGATTATACGTTGGCCAGGGCTGCAACGCGATACTCGGCGTATTCCCAATTTGCACCCACAGCTCTTCAGCAATATGCGGAGCGAAGGGCGACAGGAGCATTAAGAAGGATTCTGCTGATGCACGCGGCAACGGTGCATTTTTGCAAATATCTCGGACGAAGACCATCAGTTTGGATATGGCCGTATTGAATCCCATTTCTTCCAAGTCTTGCGTGACACCGTGAATCGTTTCGGCTGTCAAACGTGCCTGCTCCGGAGTTCCAGAACCCTCGACTAATGAAATTGCTTCCACGCCCTCTTGCTCCCCAACAAACAATCGATAGGCGCGTTGCAAAAATCGTGAAACACCTGGGATGGAATCCGTCGACCACGGCGCGCCTTTATCCAATGGCCCCATGAACATTTCGTAGAGCCGCAAGGCATCGGTGCCATATTCCGCAATCACGTCATCTGGGTTCACCACGTTGCCACGGCTTTTGGACATTTTTTCCGTCACTTCTTCCAGCGCCAAACCATCGATCGTGGGATGCAAAGGTTTTTCATCTTCGGACCACTTCACATCCTTCGCCACAACCCATCGCGCCTTTAATTCCTCGCCGGATTTTTTATGTAGCTGTGTTTCATCATCACACCGCACCTCGGAAGAAGGATACGCCTTAACCTCAATGTGAGGATCATCGGACAAATTATTGTCGAAGTATCGATAGCTATACCCCAAGATCATTCCCGGGTTGAGTAATTTCTGAAAGGGCTCCTTGGTATGCACGAGTCCGAGATCAAACAACACCTTGTGCCAAAAGCGTGAATACAGCAGATGCAACACCGCATGTTCAGCGCCACCCACATAAAGATCCACGGGCATCCAATATTGCTCGGCCTCTTTGGACCAAGGTTCGGCATCATTAGATGGATCACAAAACCGCAGGTAGTACCAGCAACTGCCTGCCCATTGCGGCATGGTATTGGTGTCGCGTATGGCCTTTTTCTTCGTCTCCGGGTCAGTGACTTCGACCCAATCGCGCACTCGTGCCAACGGTGGTTCAAATTCACCGCTTGGGCGAAAGTCTTCCAGCTCCGGCAACAGCACGGGCAGATCGGATTCCGGCACTAATTTCGTGGTTCCATCTTCAAGATGGATGATCGGGAATGGTTCGCCCCAATAGCGTTGGCGACTGAACAACCAATCTCGCAATTTGTAATTGATCGTCTTCTCTCCCTTCCCATGTTCGACGAGCCATTCATTCATCCGTTGTTTGGCTTCTGGGGTGGCTAAGCCATTGAGAAAGTCTGAATTCACCGTGTTGCCGTCACCCGTAAATGCCTCGGCGAAAATATCCCCTCCAGCAATGACCTCGACAATCGGCAAATTGAATTGCTTCGCAAACGCATAGTCGCGGGTATCATGCCCAGGCACGGCCATGATGGCTCCTGTTCCGTATGTGGCGAGGACGTAGTCGGCAATCCAAATCGGCACCTGACTCCCGGTCACAGGATGAAGGGCATAGGCCCCGGTAAAGACTCCGGTTTTTTTCACAACATCTGCCATACGTGCACGTTCGCTGCGACGGGAGACCTCCTCGACATAAGCTTCCACTGCTGGGAGTTGCCCCGCCGTGGTAATTGTCGGCACCAAGGCATGCTCTGGGGCCAGCACCATGTAGGTGGCGCCAAACAGAGTATCCGGACGAGTGGTAAATACTTCAAAAGATTGCCCAGAATGTTCGGCCAGTTCAAAGAAAATTCGCGTGCCTTCCGACCGCCCGATCCAATCCCGCTGCATGCGTTTGATAGATTCTGGCCAATCCACAGAATCCAAGTCTTCGGTCAGTCGATCGGCATAAGCCGTGATGCGGAGCATCCATTGCCGCATCGGGATTCTCACCACGGGATGACCACCCCGCTCACTTTTGCCATCAATAACTTCTTCGTTGGCCAATACCGTACCCAAGGCCGAGCACCAATTCACCGGCACTTCCGCTAGGTACGCGAGACCTTTTTCATACAGTTTGCTGAAGATCCACTGGGTCCAGCGAACGTACTTCGGGTCGGTGGTATCGATCTCTCGCGACCAGTCGTAATCCGTGCCAAGCGACTGAAACTGACGCTTGAAATTTTGAATGTTCTTTTTGGTGGTTTCTCGCGGATGGGTGCCCGTCTCAATGGCATATTGCTCAGCCGGCAGACCAAACGCATCCCACCCCATGGGATGAAGCACGTTAAAGCCACACATCCGCTTGTAGCGAGAGATAACGTCCGTCGCAATATACCCTTTGGGATGTCCCACATGTAGGCCAGCCCCTGAGGGATAGGGGAACATATCCAGCACATAAAACTTAGGTTTAGTCGTGTCTATGGTGGATGAGAAAATGGCCTGCTCACGCCAGTAGCGCTGCCATTTTGTCTCAATGGCCTGAGGATCGTAGATTTTTGCCATGATTTTGGAAAACAGATGGTTTGGTGGTCTTGATTCTACTTGAATATCAATGGAGGGAAAATCTATCACAGACCCGAAGGCACGACAAGGCGAAACCTAACCTAGAAGGCATCCCAAATCGGGGCATTGCAGAATTTCAGATGTATTGGATTGAAGAAACGAAGCACGTAAACCCCAAGGGCGAACAGCCTCAGGCAGCAGAAAGAAGGAGGAAAAGTTGGCCAAGCCCAATTACAGCTTTGGGGTACCAACAGGCAAAGACTTTCGTTTTTTGCGAGTCGCCGCTTCCAGGAGTTCAGGCGTTTTTTCTTGAGCCAAGCGATGTTTCATGATTAACGGATCCACCACTTCACCGCAGGCCAAACACCGCCAGCCTGGCATCCACAACTCACCACTATTTTCCATGTCAATAAAATAGTCGGTAACCATAGCACCTTTGCAACGTACACAATGCATAACGACCTCCTTGAAAGAACTCCGTTGTCATTTTTGTCGGTTCAGAAAAGGAGATCTTGAGGAAAATCCATAGCCCGTCAGACCCAAACGGCAGCATAGGGAAAGAATTGAGGTTGAATGGGATGAACGAAGGAGAGGGATTAGGAGGGAGAACCGTTGGTTGGCAAAAAAACAGACTTCAGAGCCACACCCTTAGGCGGCTAAGGATGTACATTGCTCACGAAGCCACACGGTAGAGAAACACGTGGTGTAAGAGAATTCGTTCCATCCCAGTTCCAACACATTATTTTGGTAGAGCTGAATAAACCGAGGACGAATCGTTTGAGGAAGCGTCCCATATTTTGGACCAATGTGACTTTGGCTATGCCGAAACTCTGGAGCATTTTCCGCCAGCCACCGGTAGGGAAAATAACTCTCTTCATTATCGCCCCATTGAATTCGAAGCCCTTCCACTTCCGGAGACACATCCTGAACAAAACATGAAATGGTTGAAGTAGCATTCATCTCGTTCCTCCTTTTTAATAATTAGCATTGAAGCCATACTACAAGGAGGAGATGACGAGCTTGTTAACACAATGTAAGCATTCCGTAATCTTTGGTTCAGGAATATCTATGCAGGGTTTCGCCCCTGCAGACGAGTCACTTTTGTTTCGGCAAAAGTGACCAAAACCATTTTTGCCTGTGCGCGGCCCTGCGGGTGAACTCCGCCCCGGCATCGAATTATATGGCTGCGCAACTCGCTCCGCTCAAACAATGCTCGCCAAAGAGCCGAATTCGATACTGCGGCTCCGCCGCGCCCGAGGCGGGGAAACACTTGGGAAACAAATCAAGTTTCAAACTTGGGGTGGAGGGGTGAAGGTAAGGTCTACCAAAACTCAATACTCATGTCTGAACCCAATTTTGTTGATAACAGACTACCTTCTTATCACTTTAGCCTCAGATGCCAGATCCATCGCAATTAACCTGCGTTTCTCCTTTTCATCTGGCCACTCAATAATATCCGCGTGCCGAGACGCTGCATCAACGTCCGGGGAAAAATTCAAGTTCCTGTTATAAACGACTGCGGCTAATAAATCCGCTCGTCCGACTAACCTTTTATTTCGAATAGGTATGACTTTTTCTTCCGCAATCGACCAGACCTGTTGCTCAGAAAGGCCACTTATCCGAAAAACGGACGTCTTGCCTTCCCGATTGGGAATAAGGGCCCGCCAACGAAGTGAACCATCACTTGGCCGGATATCGTCTTCATCCATTAAGTATCTTGAAATCTTTTCAGTTGGTGATACTGGATTCATTGATTTTTAATGGTGGGCTAAAACACGTCGAATATTTTCAATGATTACGTGTGGGATAGAATCTGTAAAGTACTCTGTTCCAGATGCCTTACTGCCTTTTCCGAACAGCCCAGAATAAGAAAGAATTTCTTTACCTGCAAAACCAATGACAAATAAGTTCCGATTATTTACATGCCACTCCAATCCGATATCGCCATCTGGCTCAGCAATGATTTCAGGCAAGGGAATTGTTGAAGGCAGCTTTTGCAAAAATTTCGCAGCCTCCTTGCAAGCTTCTATCGACACCGGCTCAGCATCATATCCATCCCAATTTGGTTCGCAACGTTTTCGAAATACATCAATAATAGAATTAATGGAATCTTTCGTCTTCTGGAAGGTTACCGGAAGAGCAAACCTGTCAGACTCCTTGTCAATGATCCCTCTCATTTCATCCATACTACTATTTCCCGAGTGACCAAAGAGACCTATACTGGAATGTTGAGTAAAGGCAACTGTGCTCATTCAAATAACCCCGCTGTTTTCTCAGTAATACTATCGAAAAATATGCGATTCTTCACTTCCCTTAGGCAATCAATTGTATCCCAAATGGGATCTTGGATTTCAAATAATTTTTCCTTAAAAACATCAATATCTAAAAGAATTGGAATAACCTGTGGATTAATTCCTGGCTCAAAGTTTTGGGTTATTATACCCACAGACTTTGATTTTTCGTCTGGGACTACAACCCGAGAAAAAAACCCCATCATAATTTGCGAGAGTGCTTTTGGAATAACTGGAGCAGCTGTAAGGTAATCATCAAAATCAATATTTGGCCCTGGTATCTCAATTTTATTTATAAAACGCGTAGCTACACGGGTAACGGCCTCTGGACTAAGTATGTCTTCGTAGATTCTCCAAATTTGTTTGGCCTCATCTCGAAGATTTTCCCATGTTTCATAGGGTTTTAACCTGCTTAAAGTAAATCCATTTATGGTCGCTTGAACCACCCATAAGCCATCTTCACTGGCGAATCTATATCCAACATGGTCTGTAGTCTTTTTTTCGGTTGAGGGTGGCCCAGAATGAAATTCTAATCTATGTTCGATTTGTTGTTTTTTCTCAGGAAAGCGGTCTTTAATTTGGTCGTGCATTTTTTCAAGCAGGTCAACCTTTCGTTTATCCTCAGGTAGCTTCACCCGAAGGTCTATAAGAGCCTCATTTATTGGGGCATTTTTTAGATGTCGGTATTGGGCCATAGCAGTTCACCATTATACAGGTTTTCCCTCAGCATTTACGAAATAAAGATTTAGTGAATAATTCAAAATTTTTATGGACCCTATCTGACCAATTTTTTTTGAAAAATCACAATCGAAAGACAGATTCACGAAGACCAGTCCGTTTATGTTAAAACCCCCTGGGGCACAGAGGTTATATTGCAATGCCACATATTTCACGACAAGTCAAAAACGTGAATAATGCCTCAAAAGTTACCTTTGACTGCTAAAATAGTGCAAGGTCGAAAGGGAAGCTATGCCTATCAACCAAAGCTGACACCTTGTTTGCCCTTTTGGATTGGGACCTCTCTAAATTGGAGACCTTTCAAGATTCCCTGACATATGTGGTTCCGGACTATCTTGAGTGAGAAATCAATGCCTGCCCGCGGAGTTTGCGGTGGTAGGTGATGGCGAAACGGTGGGCTTCGTCGCGGATGCGTTGGACGAGGTGAGAGGAGAAGGATGTGGGAGACAAGATCAGGGGTTCTCGAATGCCTGGGGAATAAATTCGTTCTTCTTTTTCGCCTTTGGCTTTGGCGAGGCCAACAATCGGAACATGTTTCAAACCCAATTCTCTGAGCGCTTCAATGGCCGCGCCCAGCTGGCCAATTCCGCCGTCGATCAGGACTAAATCAGGAATGGGCAAGGCTTTTTTTTTATTCGTGCTGAGTGATCCGCCGTACCGCCGTTTGACGACTTCGTGCATGCTGGCAAAGTCATTGGCTCCTTCTACGGTTTTGATTTTGAAACGCCGATAGTCAGATTTTTTCATTTTTCCGTCTTCCCAGACCACCATCGAGGCCACGGAATTCGTGCCCATGGTGTTGGAAATATCGAACCCTTCAATGCGGCCCAATGCCTTGGGTAGACGAAGGAGCTGCTGAAGTTCCTTGGCTTCTTTTTCTTCGACGACCCCTTTGCGCAAATGCTCGGCAATCGCGGCGACGGCATTTTCTTGTGCGAGTTGCAGCAAGTGGTGCTTGACGCCCCGCTCGGGTGTGAGAATACGAACGGTTTGCTGTCTCTTTGCTGACAACCATTGTTGGATCAATTCTCGCTCACCCAAATCCGTCGGAATTAACACCTCCTTCGGTGGCAACATTTCTTTGTTGTAAAATTGTTCGATCGTCGACCGAATGAGTTCCTCATCTGTCGCTTCTTTCGTATCGGCCCAGAAAAAGTCCTTTCGTCCAATAAGCTGCCCGCCTCGCACAAACAGGAGTTGCAAGTCCGCCGCCGGACCCATGCGGGCGAGCCCCATCACGTCCTGATCGACCGGGCCGATTTGGGCGATACGTTGTTTTTCCAAGGTCCTGGAAATATTCGCGATTCGATCACGCAGACGTGCGGCTTCTTCAAACTCTTCCCGATTTGCCGCGCTTTCCATTTCCGTTCGCAACCCGTCCAGCAATTCCTTGTCCCGGCCTTCTAAAAAATACCGAACTTGCTTGACGATACGATGATAGTCTTCTTGGGATTGATTGCCGGTACACGGCGCCATGCAGCGTTTGATTTCGAACTCAATGCAGGCTCGGTCGGCGGTGCCATTGATCTCGATCTTACAGGTGGCCAGGGGAAAG
This sequence comes from Nitrospirota bacterium, assembly GCA_027623995.1. Taxonomy (GTDB): domain Bacteria; phylum Nitrospirota; class Nitrospiria; order Nitrospirales; family UBA8639; genus Nitronereus. Next base: position 46,642 of record JAQBUF010000011.1, on the reverse strand, counting down.
ACTTTCTTGATGATTTTTAATGTTTCACGCAACGCCCCGGTTGGGACGTAGGGGCCGAAATACAACGCGCCATCGTGTTTGACGCGTCGTACAATGGATAACCTCGGGAAATTTTCTTTGACTGGAAGGCGAAGGTACGGGTAGTGCTTATCGTCTCGAAGGACAATGTTATATCGTGGACGATGACGCTTGACTAAATTGCTTTCGAGCAACAGCGCCTCAAGCTCAGATTTAGTCACTATGGTTTCAATGTCATACACCAGCCCAACCAGCACCTGGTTCTTCGGGCTGAGGTCGGTCCCCTTTTGAAAGTAGGACCGCACGCGATCAGCCAATACTCGCGCCTTGCCAATGTATAAAATTTCGTCCTGCTTCCCCTTCATTAAATACACGCCCGGCTGCTTGGGAAGATGATCGAGTGTGGCTTGAAGTAGGGAAGATGGTTGGATCATTTGTTCAAATCTCGTGAAGCGTGATGCGTAATCCGTAATGCGAAAAAAAGTTCCCTATCCCCACCCATCACGCTTCACACATGACGCTTCACGTCTTTTAGACTACAGCCGTGCCCGGCGGGCGTTCAATCAACTCCACTTCATACCCATCCGGCGCATCGATGAAAATAAATCGGCTACCGGAAGAACTTTGGGTTGGGCCATCGGTGATGGGCACCTTCTTCGCAGTTAGCTCCTCAATGGTCTGATCAAGATTGTCGACTTCAAAAGCCAAGTGCACCAGATCTTCTTGCACGGTCACCGGACCACTGGCAGGAAAGCTACACAGTTCAATCAATTCCTCGCTATTCGGCACAGCCAAAAAGGCGAGATGCGAGCCACGTGGAGACACTTTTCGTTCAAGCACTTCAAGCCCCAAGACATGCTGATAAAACGTAATCGTTTGATCCATATCGCTGACCCGCATTCGGGTATGCAACAATCTTTTCACCTTCATGTGAACCGTATCCCTTCCCTAATCATTTGCCTGGCATTAAACGTAATCCATTGTACGTCAGCCTGGATCTTGCAACAAGAAACAGCCTTCCCATGCACCGGGACCCGTTCAAGAAGTTTCCTTTATTGCATGGGCCTTCCGGTTGGCGTAAACTGGGCCGCTTACTTAGTGGAATAATCCTAGTTTGAAAGCCTTTTTCTGATCATGTACCGAAGAGGTCAATCAAAAATCCCACTTATGACCATGCGACAAAAAATGCCTACCAGCTTCCATTTCTTTCTTCTACAGACCAGCATCCTTCTGTGTATGGTTGCGGGGTGGGCGACCTTGGCGCAGGGGGAAGCCCTTCGGATTCTCGACCAAAGCGCAGCGGCCACTGCTCAAGGCACTGCTTTTGCCGCCCAAGCCGATGAACCATCGGCCGTCTATTTTAATCCTGCTGCGATGAGCCAACTGCCAGGCATTCAAATGACTTTTGGTACCTTGTTAGTAAACGGTGCTATCGATTTCACCTCATCATCAACCGGAACAACGGTTGGGGGAGACTTTGGGTCAACCATTGCCAACCCGCCACCCAGCAATTTTTTTATGACAGCAAACTTGGGTGATCTTGGATTCTCTTCGCTTAGCCATATCACTCTCGGGTTTGGCGTGAACTCACCGTTCGGAAACCTAACCGACTACCCCAAGAGTGGGACACTTGCCCCGGTTCTCACGTCTTCCGCTTCGCCCCTGGTCGATTTCAAGCCTACTCTGGCCATTGAACTCAACGAATTTCTTTCCGTTGGATTCGGGCTCGACATTTATACCTTTTCAGATCTCGTAGGCGAGGGACATGTCGAATTTCAACAAACTGGGGGTGACCTTATTCTGCCTCCGCTTAGCTTAGCTTCCTCTCCTAGCGACCGCATTGAACTGAACGGAACCGATACCACCTTGGGGTTCAATGTGAGCTTTCTCCTCACGCCCTTTCGCAACGATCAAGGGAAACCCATCATGAACTTTGCGGTCGTGTACCGGAGTCACGCGGCACTGAATTTAAATGGGCAGTTTTTGAATCAAACGAACGGCATTTCGCATAGCGCCAAAGCCACAATAAACCTTCCTCAAATTGTAACAGCAGGCTTAGCCGTCTGGCCCATCCGCAATGCCCAACGTGAGTGGAAGGTATAATTTGATTTTGATTTCGCGGATTGGTCATCTTTCAATAATCTCGACATTGCCTTGTCTAATGGTATTACGCTTCCAAAGCCGCGCAATTGGAATCCAGCCTACCTGTATATGCTCGGGACAGAATATAAACTGGTCAGCCCTGCTCAACTCCCCCATTGGGATGTCGCGTTCCGAGGCGGCTATGTCTTTTCCGATAGCCCTGTGCCAGAAACCACCTTTAAGCCCGATGTGCCAGACAGTAACTATCATGCCTTCTCCATAGGCCTCGGATTCCTGTGCTCGGGACAAGGCCAGTTCTTCGGAGTCATTCGTTGTGGGAATGATGGCACAACCTTTCTTGGCACCACCGCCATTGGTATTGATTTCGCGTACCAGGCGATCGTGTATCAAGGGCGTGGCATCAGTAACAATGATGACGCCAGAGTCAATGGCTTTTGGGAAACTCTTATTCATGTCGGAGCCCTCAATCTCAGAACAAATTTTGAACTTCCACACTAGCTTCTCTGCCTGCCTTCTTCCTACATCCCTACACCTTCTATTCTAGACCATGTTTCATGTACTCTTGATAGAAAAAGCGTCCCTCTGTAGCCGCAGCATCTTATGCTGCCTCCTCCACGCGTCATTGCCCATTGAGACACTCGAAGAAGGCACGATGAGATCGTGCAGCTACAGGGTCTGTTGAATACAATTGCTAATAAAAGCTTCAGAGGGGGCAGGTTTTGCAATGAGAGGAAATGTTCAAAAAAGTCCGTCCAGCAAGGCTGCAGCCCTTTTGACGCGCGGAGCGTACCCTCAGTACGTGAGCGCGAACGGCGTGAAGAGCGGCAAGTCTGTGAGCCCGAAGGTCAGGCAAAAGGGCGACTGTGTCTGTGCGAAGCCAGAGAACGCCGCTGGCGGCTTTTTTCAACATTCTCCCTTTGTAGCCGCAGCATCTTATGCTGCCTCTGCCATGCGTCATTGGCCATTGAGACGTTCGAAGAGGGCACGATGAGATCGTGCAGCTACAGGAATTCCCGGAATCCTTCCCCATGAACCATTTACTACCAAAATCGCACCGCATCCTGGAAAAAGGCTCGATGGCCTTTCAACCATTTGGCAAACACCCGGACGGCCATAACATTCAGGATGTCAGTGGGGTCACCGTTCGCGCCAACGTCGAATTTTTGGAAGACCTGCTTGCTCGCACCAAAGGTCCGGCGGCTGGGACCTATGCCGTTCAAGAACTCATCAGGCGCCTGAATGAACGCATTCCCAATGCCAATTATCACGTCACCCAAGATTTCCTTCGAAATCCCTGGAACAGTTATTCCTACGAATTTGTCATTTTTCTGGCTGAATTCTGCGTGGTCTTGAGTGGAGATGATGACTTTCACATTAAGCTTGGGCGAGAAAAATTATTATCCCCGCTCGTCCAAATCTTAGGCAAACCCTTTTCTATCTCCAAAATCTATTCCATGTTTCCTCACTTTGCGGAAAAATTCGGCAAGGGGGCCCTCAAGGCCGAAGCTGTGTCTTCAGAGAATGGTCAGGCTGTCTTACGTTTGCGATTGGGTGAGAACACGGCCCAACAATTTGGACCATATCGCTATGGATCTGCGGAACGGATTTGCCAATCGGGGAAAAATGCCTTGGCCCAGATTCCCTCACAAATGTTTCATCTCGAGTCCGCCACAATTTCTGAACCCTGTTGCATGGCGGATGGAGCGGACTATTGCGAATGGCATATCACGTGGAAACCACACCCCTCGACCTTTTGGCGTTGGCCAGCGATAGGCATCCTCCTCAGCCTCACCATCTTCAGCTGGCTAACTTTGAGTGGAAATGGGTTATCGTTTTTTATGGCGGCTGGGCTCGCATCGATTCCGACCCTTTTACTCTCGCTGACAGGGATGATATGGACGGATCGACAAGCCATCAAGAATCAACAACAGGTGATCCGGGAACAGTTGGCTTCGGTGGAATCCCAACATGAAGCGCTTCGAGGATCCTATCTCGCGCAAGAACAAACCAACGTGGATCTTCGTCAAAAATTTCGTGAACAGACAATGTTTCGCGATATCGCCCTCCGACTGAGTTCGACTCTCGATCAACATGCCGTGATCAAAGTAGGGCTGGACGCCATTACCCGAGATTTACCATATGATCGTGCCATGATCACACGGTTCGACCAAACAAGACAGGTGGCCTGGCAGGCTCAGGTCAAAGGGGTGTCCGAGGAGCTGGCAACCATGGCATATTCCCTTGAGGTCCCCATTTCTAACCCCACCAGCTTTGAAGGAAAATTGCTTCTCCAAGGCGAACCGGTTCTGGTCAATGACATCAACACCATCTGGACTTCGTTGCATCCGTTGAACCAAAAATTGGTGACCGCCATGAACACGCAGGCCTTTATCGCCGTCCCCTTGAAATTCCAACATTCCATTTTGGGTGCACTTGTGGCCGACCGAAGCACTGCCGTTCCACTCACGCACGATGATGTGTCTACGTTACTCACCATTGCCCATCACATTGCCCTGGCCCTGCACAATGCCCATGCCTATGCCGACCTTCAAACACTCAATCAACGACTCGAAGCCAAAGTGCAGGAACGAACCTTTGATCTCGAACAAGCCAATCGCCATCTCGAAACGACGAACGTACAACTAGCCGAACTCAATAACACCAAATCAGAGTTTCTCGCGCATTGCTCGCATGAACTTCGAACGCCGCTGGCCTCGATCAAGGGATTTTCAGAAAATTTACTATCTGGATTGGGCGGGCCCTTAACCGACAAACAGAAAAGTTCCCTGCAACGCATTCAAGCCAACTCCGATCGGTTGGCACGCATGATTGCCAATCTCCTTGATCTCTCTCAGATCGAAGCTGGCAAGCTCCATTTACATCGAAGTGACTGCGATCTCACAACCCTTGTCGAAGATGTCGTGGCTCATTACCACCCGTTGGCTCAAGCAAAGAATCAGCGTATCGACATTGAGGGACCTGGGCTTCCTGTTTCCCTATTTGCCGACACTGACCACATCACACAAATCCTGCTCAACCTTCTTCATAATGCCAGTAAATTCACGCCTGATGGAGGAGCCATTCGGATCGTCACTGAACTGGTCGCACCTGACCACACCAGTATCTCTATTATCGATTCCGGCCCTGGCATCCCGGAAGACGCCATTCCCAAATTGTTCGATCCATTTTTTCAGGCCCATCGTGATCACGAAATTGGGACGAAAGGGCTGGGGCTTGGACTCGCCATTGTTCAGCACTTAGTCACACTTCACGATGGCAGTATCCATGTTGAAAATCACCAACCACATGGAGCCACGTTTCGAGTTCTGCTTCCGCAACACACGCCACCTTCACCCCACTAAATATTTGTCTTGTTCGCCAATCTCTATTTGAATGACTTTGGATTGTAGTGTCAGATTTTTTTATAGCACTCCTCTCTTTTTCACTTTGAAGTTTCACGTGTTAAACCAAACATGAAATTTTCCTCATCTGCCATTAAGTAGATCGCTCTATAAGCCGATAAATCGGGGAAAGTCATACCAAAATTTTTAGGAAGGGGGGTGATTCCATGGCAGCAGCAAAGAAACTAGCGAAGAAAGCCACGGCGCGTGCGAAAAAAGCACCAGCCCGCAAACCAGCGTCAAGAGCTAAACGCTAATTAACATGAGGTAGATTTACCTTGTGATTCAGGCCGGGGAATGGCAAACGCCTTCCCCGGCAATTTTATTGCCGCATGTTTCGTTCCTCCCTCAAAGCACCTCACCGTATTTCTCCATCCATAGTACTCATCCATCACGGTCCACTTTCTTTCATCGCTTTACCAATCTTTTCCATTGAATACGCCCGTTGAGTTTCCTTCCTCGGGTATGTGATAAATGCGGGACGTTACTCCGAAGCATCAGATCACCTCAAAGAGGGAATTGGCTAGCATGGACATCAATGCTCACACACAACTTTGTGGCGTACTTGGCAACCCTGTCGAACACTCCCTTTCACCGGCAATTCATAATGCCGCCTTTCAACACCTCGGACTGAACTATGTGTATCTTGCTTTTCGTGTTGAGCAGGTAAAGGAAGCCGTCCAGGGCATACGAGCATTAGGCAACATGCGCGGATTCAGCGTCACGATTCCCCATAAAATTTCTACGATGGATTTTCTGGACTCGATCGACGACACCGCCAAATATATTGGCGCGATCAACACCATCGTTAAAACCGATGACGCATTAACTGGCTATAACACTGACGCGTTGGGGGCACTCCAAGCCCTACGTCAGGCCAAGGCACCCTTAGCAGGAAAGCAGGTTTTGATCTTAGGGTCCGGCGGTGCGGCGCGGGCCATTGCCTTTGGGATTGCCCTTCATGAACCCATTGCCGGCATAACCCTCCTGGGGATTGTCGATGATGAGCGGGCGACTCTTGCCGCAGATCTTCGCAAAGGCAGCACAATACCGATCAATGAAATGCACTTAAGTGAGGAGACTCTGGGGCAGGCCATCGAACAATGTCAGGTACTCATCCATTGCACCCCACTGGGAATGCACCCCAAGGTGGATGGAACCTGCGTCCCGAAAAATCTCCTCCAGCCTCACCTGACGGTGATGGATATCGTCTATAATCCACGCGAAACTCGCTTACTTCGCGAGGCTCGAGAAATCGGATGCACGACAATCCCCGGGCTTGAAATGTTTCTTCATCAAGCCGTCGCCCAATTTGAACTCTGGACTGGGCAATCGGCCCCGACTCAAGTCATGCGAGAAATTTTGGAGGCCCAATTCTCATGAATCTGATTCTGATTGGATATCGTGGGACAGGAAAGAGTACCGTGGCTCAAATACTCGCCTCCCGCTTGGGATGGGAAACGGTGTCGACAGATGCACTGATTATTGAACGGGCGAAATTACCAATTCCCGAGATTGTGGAAAAATTTGGGTGGGACTATTTTCGAGACTTGGAAACCACGGTCTGCCAGGACTTAAAGGAGCAGGACCATCTTGTGATCGATACGGGAGGAGGAGCCATACTGAGGGATGTGAATGTCCAAGCCTTGAAACCCAGTGGAATGGTGTGTTGGTTAACGGCGAGTATTGACACGATTGGTCATCGTATTGGGGGAGACTCGCAACGTCCAGCGTTAACAAGTGGAAAGACCTTCATCGAGGAAATCGCAGAAGTTCTGAAGGAACGAACACCTAAGTATCAGGCGGCTGCCGACTTTATAGTTGAAACGGATACTCGCACGGCGGCCCAGGTGGCCGACCAGGTGCTGAGCCAATTTCAACAGTCGTAGGGTTGAGAGATCGAGAGATTACCCAACCAGTAAGGCTTGCTCTTCCAACGAATGGATGGGAATGATACTGGTAAGATTTGCTCGCTCCATCATCCTCTGCACATGGGGCAACGGGTTCACAATGCTCATGGTGCCTCCCACCGCAGAAAGTTTTTGATGGGCCACATGAATAGCACTCAATCCAGCGCTATCCAGAAAGGAAATCTGCTCAAGATTCAAGATGAGATGCTTGCCACCCAGCTCCTCGATTCGCCCCAGCGCCACAAAAAACTGTGGTGTCGATTGGAATTCGAACCGGCCGGACAAATCAAAAATCAACGCATCTTCCATGTGACGCTCAACAATGTTCATGGATTTCATCCTCCCCTTATTCTACGAAATCGCCATCCATCATGAATGGTGTATATCACTCCTCATCGGTTTCCCAAATGCACTTCTTTAACCGTTTCTGTCCAGAATTGTCCGTTATGATGAAATACCGCGATGCCTAAAGAGCCCCCAACAGAAAATCCCCTTTGGAGGGAAGAACCAACTCCCTCTTGGATTGGCATGGTTCTTGACAGCTATAGGCATTGGACCGGCGAGGAATTAATCGATCGAACGGGTACGCTTCAAGAACAAGGGCATCGCCTGTTTCATGCCCCCTTCGTGGTCGCCTCGCATGGGACCGAAGCTGACCCCATCTTAAACTACGGAAATGCCCTTGCCCTTCGGCTCTGGGAAATGAGCTGGCAGGAATTCGTGGCAACCCCTTCGCGCGTAACGGCTGAGCCAGTCAATCAAGCAGAACGCGCAGGGATGCTTCAACAAGCCGCGACTCAAGGATTGATTCGCAACTATCGAGGTATTCGAATTTCCCGAACCGGGAAACGGTTTCTGGTCGAACAGGCCACAGTGTGGAATGTGCTTGATCAACACCAACACAAAGTTGGGCAAGCCGCCACCTTTTCAACGTGGACGCCGGTATCGCCGGGGTAAAGGGAACCAGTCGCTAGTTGCTCGTCGCTTGGAATCCGTCGCTGCTCTACCAGTCGTTGCAAACCCCATCTCGTTCTTTTAAGGTGACCGCTCGGGGTCAAAAGCACAGAATTACGCGACTCCTTGCATTCTCGAACTCCTGACTTCGACGAAAGGTGGCTTATGATTTTGGCTGGGGATATTGGCGGGACTAAAACCTATCTCGCTCTCTATGATTGGAAAGAAGACCGTGTCGAGCCGGCACGCGAAGAAAAGTTTTTTAATGCCGACTTCGAGTCGTTCGAAGAAATCCTGAGTGAATTCCTTGCCCCACCCGATAAGCCATCCGACGACTTTGAAATGGAAGACGACCCTGACGAAGAATCTTCCTCCAAGCCTCCTGCGGAACCCTTAGATGAAACCATAGATGCCGCGTGTTTTGGGGTGGCCGGTCCGGTCATCGACAATCGATGCCGCGCCACGAATCTCCCCTGGGTCATTGATGGAAACACCCTCGCGACACATATCAACTCCCCCAAGGTCCAGCTCCTCAATGATGTGGAAGCCTTAGGCCATGGCATTCTCCTCCTCACTCCTGACGAGACCGAGTTAATCAACGGGCAACCCCTCGACAATGAAACGAAAGTACTGATTGCGCCTGGAACTGGGCTTGGGGAAGGCATTCTCTTTTGGGATGGAACTCGGTATCACCCCATGCCTTCGGAGGGAGGACATGCGAGCTTTGCACCAACCAGTGATCTGGAAATTGATTTGCTCCGTTATATTCGCACCAGCTTTCTTCATGTAAGTGTCGAGCGAGTCCTGTCCGGTGAAGGTCTCTATATGATCTACCAGTTTTTTCGAGATGTGAAAAAAAATGAACCGACCTGGTTTGCTGAACTCTTACCGAATGGTGACCCACCGGCCCTTATTACCGAAGCCGCCTTGAAGGGGAAACCAGACATTTGTGTGCAATCCCTGGAATTGTTCGTGTCCATTCTTGCTGCAGAATCGAGTAATCTTGCGTTGAAAGCTTTGGCCCGAGGCGGTGTCTATTTAGGAGGCGGAATCGTCCCTCAAATTTTGCCACGCCTTAAAGAAAAGCGATTCACTCAATCCTTCATTGCCAAGGGTCGATTTAAACGAATATTGAGCACATTGCCTGTCCATGTGATTTTGAATGATCAGGCCGCCTTGCTTGGCGCCGCATCAGTGGCCGCTCGAATGGCCCATTCATCTTCATCCTAAAAGGATTCCTCACGTGACTCAGATTCAAGAAGACGGAAAACGTGCTGCAGGCGAAGCAGCGCTACAATATGTCCCAGACGGGGCCTTGATCGGATTAGGTACTGGCTCCACCGTCAAATACTTCATCATGGCCCTTGGCGAAAAGGTCAAAGCCGGCTTTCGCGTTCAAGCAATCCCCACGTCACAGGCAACAGCCCATTTAGCCCAGAAACTGAACATTCCCCTGTTACCCTTTGAAGGGGAATGGGAACTCGATCTTGCCGTTGACGGGGCCGATCAAGTGGACTCTCAATTTCAGCTCATTAAAGGTGGCGGAGGGGCGCTCTTACGAGAAAAAATTGTGGCCGCTGCAGCACGTCAATTTATCGTGATCGTGGACGAGGCCAAATGCGTTCCGGTGTTGGGCATGCCCTGGCCTATCCCGGTTGAAGTTATCCCTTTTGGGTGGCCTAATACCCAACGACATATTTTAGGATTAGGGTGGGCTTCCAAGCTCAGAAAAAAGAACAATGAGGTGGTGAGAACCGATGAAGGGAATTTCATTCTCGATGTCGAGGTGGATCGCATTGAAGATGCGGGAACCGTGGAAGCTCAACTCAATGGCATTCCCGGTGTCGTGGAAAATGGATTATTTGTGAATCAAACCTCGATGGTCATCGTTGGTGGCACACAAGGGATCCACATCAAAAAACGACCAGCCCACTGAAGACAAAATCTCTTCTCCCCATTTTCTCCGCCTATTAATTCCACTTCTCGCCTCAGGCCTCAGTCGCTCTCCACATATACCAGCAAGCGATCGAACAGTACGGCTCCCATCTATTCTCTTGTGCCACGCGTTCGATCTCAGATTTATCTGGCATGTGATCAAGGTTGTAGACCGTACGAATTCCATTCTGGACACCAAGGTCCTCAAAAGCCAACACATTAAGACGTCCAAGGGAAAATATGAGAAACATCTTGGCTGTCCAAACCCCAATTCCCTTCACCGCCGTCAACTCATGGATGATTTCTTCATCTGACAATTCACTGAAGCCTTTAAACTTCAATTGGTTATTGCGGATGTGTTCGCTGAGCGATCGTAGATAGCTCAGTTTTTGTGAAGAAACGCCACATCGTCGCAGGACGTCATCTGGTAACTCGGCTATGAGATGTATATCGTTCAGCGTACCAGCGGCATCCTTCACTCGCCCAATAATCGTCTGGGCAGCACTGCCACTAATCTGTTGGCTCAAAATTGATTGGACCAAGGTTTCAACATATCGACTATGTGGCTGAATTGTTGGAAAACCATGCAGACTCTTCAAGTCTCGAATTTTATGATCGTGTCGAACTAACGCTCGCAATCCCCGTACCAGGTCACTGTGAATGAGCTGTCTTCCCCTCATGTCTTTTTATCGTCTTTCGGCACTGTTCGCCTTGGCATCATCACTTCGTTGAGTCTGGAATGATGGTTTGACTAAAGGTGGTGTGTGGAAGAGAGGGATCGCCCTGTAAATTTTTCTGTAAAGTCGGGCTTCATCCAAGGGACAGCGAATGCTACAATAACACAATTGATGATCGTTGCGATTCCACAAAGCTGACCTACACAATGCGGTAAATGGCTTGCCCTAGGCAAGCGACATTCATTCGACCATGCAAAATATCAATGAAAATCAAGACTGAGAATCTTATGAATCATCAACGAACATATTTTTTCACATCCAGATGGAGCCAACGCCTATTGTGGATGTTGCTGTTAGGCCTCACGGTAGGGTGTTCTGACGCTCCGAATGACGCAACGCTCATGGGCAATCCGAGTATCCAACCCGCCCTCCAAACCTCCACACAAGGTCCTATGCCGACGGTCCAACCTGCTGGAGTTCCGTTCCCCGCCAACGAAACCTTTATTCGTGTCTCAAAAGATGCCATGGCGTCCGTGGTGAATATTTCCTCAACTCGAAAAAAAGGAGAAGCCTCCCAGGACAAAGCAACGCCATTTTTTGATGATCCATTATTTCGACGGTTTTTCGGAGAGGAATTTGAACATCGGTCCAGAAAAGACCCGCCCAGAAAGCAGGAGCAGGGTTTGGGATCAGGAGTCATTATCTCCTCCGATGGTTACATCATCACAAACAATCATGTGGTGGAACAGGCCGAGGATTTAACGGTGTTGCTAGGAGACAAGCGAAAGTTTTCTGCCAAACTGATTGGCACTGACCCTAAAACCGACCTTGCGGTCATAAAAATTGATGAAACCAATTTACCCACATTGCACTGGGGCAACTCGCACAATCTTCAGGTAGGTGAGCTTGTTCTCGCGGTGGGAAACCCCTTTGGCCTGAATCAAACAGTCACCATGGGAATCATCAGCGCCATTGGGCGAGCAAATATGGGCATCGTGGATTATGAGGATTTCATTCAAACCGATGCCGCGATTAACCCTGGGAATTCTGGAGGGGCACTGGTCAATCTTCGAGGCGAGCTCATTGGGATCAATACCGCGATTTTTTCTCGAACCGGAGGCTATATGGGAATTGGGTTCGCGATCCCAAGCAATATGGTCAAAAACGTCATGAATAACCTGGTTGACCATGGGAAGGTGATTCGGGGATGGCTCGGGGTTTCGATTCAAGAACTCAATCCGGAACTGGCCGAGCAATTTGGATCACCAGATTCTTTGGGTGCGTTGGTAGGAGACGTCGTAGCTGGGAGTCCTGCTGATGATGCGGGGATCCAGCGAGGAGATATCATTCGTCTCTACAATGAGATGAAAGTCAAAGATCCCACTCACCTTCGTTCGCTGGTCGCGGAAACAACACCAGGAACCAGTGCAAAGGTTTTAGTGTTGAGAGACAATTCACCCAAGGAACTCTCCGTAGCCATTGGAGAATTATCCAAAAACCTCACTGCCATGCGTGGATCAGAACGAGATTCACAACCTAATCATGTGCTGTCCGGGATCATGGTCGAACCTGTTCCACCTGATCGTGCCCCCAAAAACGAAGGCGTTGCCATCACGAGTGTTCAGCCAGATAGTGCAGCCGACCGCGCAGGACTCCGTCGTGGTGATATCCTGCTTGAAATGAATCGAAGCCCCATTCGCCATGTTGAGGATTTTCAACAGCTCACGAGTCATCTTGGCCCACAGACGCCAGTTTTAGTTTTGCTGAAACGTGGGAATGGCACCATCTATTTATCGATTAAGCCCTAAGCTCGTCGCTGATCGCTCGTAGCAAAACGAGATGGCGACTCACGGTTGAAGATTTTTCCGCGACATCATTCCTTATTGGGCCTGTTGAATATTTCATGTTCATTGACCATAGATGCTTCAGGACGGCAACCAACATCAGTGAGAGGGAATGTTCAAAAAAGTTCGCCTGCCTGCGCGAAGCCGCTTCGGCGAAGGCAGGTCCAGCAAGGCCGCAGCCGTTCCCGGCCTTCGTAGCTCACTTCGGCGGAGTAGGCTTGACGCGCGGAGCGTACTCTCAGTACGTGAGCGCGAGCGGCGCAATGCGCCAAGTCTGCGAGCCCGAAGGTCAGGCAAAAGGGCGACGATGCTTGGCAAGCCGTTTCGGCAAAGCCAAGGAACGCCGCTGGCGGCTTTTTTCAACATTCCCATTATAGGAACCAGAAAGTTTCTTTGACAAGACAACAAAACATTAATAAAATCAATGGATTAGAATTTACAATGAACAATCTCTCCCGTATTCGCAACTTTTCCATCATCGCCCATATCGATCACGGGAAATCCACCCTCGCCGATCGCTTTCTGGAGCTGACTGGTGCCGTGACAGCACGAGAGGCTCGTGAGCAGATCCTCGACGATATGGATCTTGAACGTGAACGTGGAATCACCATTAAAGCCCATGCGGTCACCACCACCTTTAAGGCTCGTGATGGGCAGACCTACCAGCTGAACCTCATTGATACCCCTGGTCATGTGGATTTCACTTATGAGGTGTCGCGAAGTCTTGCGGCCTGCGAAGGCGCGCTATTGCTGGTTGATGCCACTCAAGGGGTTGAAGCGCAAACCATTGCTAATGCGTATTTGGCCATCAACAATGACCTCATGATCCTTCCTGTCATTAATAAAATCGATCTGGCCAGTGCCGACGTCGAGGGCGTCAAGCAGCAAATCGAGGATGTCTTGGGCCTCGAAAAAGAGGATGTGCTGTTGGTCAGTGCTAAGGCAGGGATCGGCATTGATGAGGCGTTGAATGCCATCGTCGAACGCGTGGCTCCACCGAAAGGTTCGCTGACCGATCCACTGAAAGCCCTGATTTTCGATTCATGGTTTGATAGCTATCAAGGCGCCATTATCCTAGTTCGAATTTTTGATGGGATGGTTGAACCAGGCATGAAAATTCAACTCATGTCGAATCAACGAACATTTGAAGTCTCCGAGGTGGGTATATTTTCTCCGAAACGCACAAAATCTAAAAAACTCCAAGCGGGTGAAGTTGGATATGTGGTCGCAGGGATGAAAGATGTGTCGGATACCAAAATCGGGGATACGCTCACGAATGCCAGTCGTCCCACGGAGACCGCCTTGCCTGGGTATCGCGAAGTCAAACCCCTCGTCTTTTGTGGCTTATACACCACTGATAATGCTGACTATGAGGATCTTCGTGATTCTCTCGAAAAACTTCGCCTCAATGACTCCTCCTTTATTTATGAACCGGAGACTTCATTGGCCTTGGGTTTTGGGTTTCGATGTGGATTTCTTGGATTGCTGCACATGGAAATTATCCGCGAGCGATTGCATCGCGAATATGGACTTGAATTGATTAGTACGGCGCCAACCGTCATCTATCAAGTGAAGACCTTAAAAGGAGAGTCCCTTCGCATTGACAATCCTTCCAAAATGCCTGAGCCAGAGCAAATTGAATTCATGGAAGAGCCCTTTATTAAAGCCACGATGATTGCCCCGGAACGTCATGCCGGAAATATCATGGCCTTATGCCAGGAGCGTCGTGGGACCCAGGTGAGTATGCAATATTTGGATGCGACGCGCATCGTGCTGGTGTATGAATTACCGCTCAATGAAATGGTGCTTGATTTTTACGATAAGCTGAAATCTCGGACCCAGGGATATGCCTCCCTCGATTATGAACTCTCCGACTATCGAAAAGCTGACTTGGTCAAGCTCGACTTACTCCTCAATGGCGAAAACATTGATGCCCTTTCCTTTATCACCCATAAAGAAAAAGCCCATCATCGAGGACGTCAGCTTGCGGAAAAAATGAAGGAACTGATCCCCAAACAAATGTTTGAAATTGCCATCCAAGCGGCCATTGGCAAACGTGTCATTGCTCGCGAAACGATTCCCGCTATCAAAAAGAATGTGACGGCCAAATGCTATGGCGGTGATATCACGCGAAAACGAAAATTGTGGGAAAAACAGAAAGAAGGAAAAAAGCGCATGAAGCAATTAGGGCGGGTAGAAGTTCCGCAAGAGGCCTTTTTGGCCCTTCTGAAGGTGAAGGATGAATAATCATGGAGAATAATTCGAATCCACTTGATGGGACCGAGTCTCCATCAACGGATCAGGATGCCTCGGCTACACCTTCGCCATCTGTAGAAAAACGTCAAGAAGACTCTTTCGGAAGAAAATCTATTTGGCGAGAATATACCGAAGCGATCATCATCGCGATGATTTTGGCCTTTACCATTCGAGTGTTTGTGGTTCAGGCGTTTAAAATCCCCTCAGGATCGATGATTCCCAGTCTGCTCATTGGCGACCATATCTTGGTCAACAAAATGTCCTATGGTATTCAGCTGCCGCAGGACTGTGAATTCGACATTTCGTTTCCACCGATGACATGTTATTCCTCCCAATTGCTTGTTGAGTTTGGCAAACCAGAACGCGGCGATGTGATTGTCTTTCGCTATCCTGAAGACGAGGAAAAAGATTTTATCAAACGAATTGTCGGCTTACCTGGTGACCATATTCACATTCGAAATAAGACGGTCTACGTGAACGGAAATCCTTTGGATGATAAAGCCTGGACCCAGCGGATTGATCCGGGAATCATCGATGGTCGCATCACACCACGCGATAATCTTGATTCAATTACTGTCCCACCCGACTCCTATTTTATGATGGGTGATAATCGTGATCAAAGCTTGGATAGTCGGTTTTGGGGTTTCGTGAAATCACATAAAATTAAAGGGCGGGCCTTTTTGGTCTATTGGTCTTGGAAAGGCTATGGGCCTATGTCTGAATGGGTTCGTTGGGATCGTATTGGAAAATTTATTGATTAAGGGCTGTTGAAAAAGACCGCCAGCGGCGTTCCCTGCCATCGCCGAAGCGGCTTGGAACAGGCCAAAGGTCGGGCCGTTGCCGTGCTCACGTACTGAGAGTACGCTCCGCGCGTCAACATCCCTGCGGCCTTGCTGGTAGACCTTTTTGAACAGCCCTCTTTACCATACATATTGACCATTTTCATTTGGAACCTTTTCTCGTGCCATCTTCATCAAGCAAACGCACTCATCGACAATCTAAAAGCGAGGCCCCATCCTCACCAGCGATTTCTCCCTCGTCTCTCGAAGGGTTTCTCCGCCGATTTCATCGTGGTCAGGTATTGGTGATCGGCGATCTGATGCTCGATCATTATATTTGGGGTGCGGTGAGTCGGATCTCCCCCGAAGCCCCAGTCCCCATTGTGCATGTTGAACGTGAGTCGTTGCGATTGGGTGGTGCCGCCAACGTCTACAACAATGTGCTGTCGTTGGGAGGAAAGGCTGATGTCTGTGGGGTTATTGGAGCTGATGATACGGGCAAATCGTTATTGAAAGAGTTAGGAATGCCACGCCGCCACCCTGGCATTATCGTGGATGCTTCACGCCCGACAACGCGAAAGGCTCGAATTGTCGCACATAGCCAACAAGTGGTTCGTTATGATGTTGAACATCGCGAGGATATTTCTCAGCCAATCACTCGACGGATTTTAAAACAAATTGAAGCTCGTATACATTCCATTTCCTGCATCGTGATATCCGATTATGCCAAAGGGGTGATTACGCCTTCCCTGATGGCACAGGTTGGGAAATTAGCGAGAAGCCGCAACATTCCGATTGTGATCGATCCGAAAGTCGATCATTTTCTTTACTATTCTGGTGCGACTGTCATTACCCCAAACCATATGGAAGCCCAGCAGGCAGCTGGCCGTACAGGACATGATCATCAAGCCATTCATGAAATCGGTCATTCCTTACGAGAAAAACTTGGCTGTGAAGCGGTCCTGGTGACACGAGGGGAGCAGGGAATGAGTCTCTGTGAAAGCAATGGATCCAGTTGGCATATTCCCACCATGGCTCGACAAGTCTACGATGTGACCGGCGCCGGAGATACCGTGGTGAGTACCTTGGCGTTAGCCATGAGTGTGGGAGCATCAATCACGGAGGCTTCCATTTTGGCCAATTATGCAGCGGGAGTGGTTGTCGGGCAGGTTGGCACCGCATCAATCTCCAAAGCTCAATTGAAGGAGGCCATTCAGCACGCTCATGAGTAACCCTTCTCTCGCCATTGTGATTCCTGCGCGGTATGAGTCGTCCCGTTTTCCCGGGAAGCCATTAGCACAACTTGCCGGGAAGCCTCTGATTCAACATGTCTATGAACAGGCGATTCGCGTGCCGAATGTAGATCATGTCATGGTGGCCACTGATGATATTCGCATTCATCAGGCCGTCGAAAGATTTGGAGGTGTGGCACAGATGGTCACCGTCCCATGTCGGACGGGGACCGATAGAGTCGCGGAAGTGAGTCGTGCTCTTTCTAGTGACGTTATCATCAATTTACAAGCTGATGAAATTTTACTCAGCCCTGATATTTTGAATGACCTTATTAATCCATACCTTAAAAATCCTTCTCCTATGGGGACATTAAGGAGAAAAATTGAAATACACGATGAATTTCTTCAGCCATCGGTGGTGAAGGTGGTGACCGATGAAAAGGGGAGAGCTCTCTATTTTTCAAGAGCCTCGATTCCCCATACACGAGACCAGCCAAGACAGGGTCAGGCGGCACCCTTTGCCTGGATTCATCTGGGAGTGTATATTTTCCAACGAGCGACATTATTCCAGTTTACCGAGCTGCCTACGGGAACACTTGAGGATGCGGAAAAGCTGGAACAATTGCGTGCCTTAGAATACGGCATTCCCATCACCGTGTGGGAAACCACGCAACGGTCGCTACGAATTGATACCCCGGAGGATCTGGTGGAAGCCAATCGATCCTGGGACCATCTCATGGTTGGGCCAGGGTAAAAAGACAGGGAGATCTTTTTGGCATGAGTAAATTCATTTTTGTGACAGGTGGCGTGGTTTCATCGTTAGGCAAAGGATTGTCGTCTGCGGCGATTGGTCGGTTATTGGAAAGTCGTGGACTGAAAATTTCATTTCTTAAGCTTGACCCCTACATCAACGTTGATCCGGGCACCATGAATCCCTACCAGCACGGTGAGGTCTATGTCACCGACGATGGCGCGGAAACTGATCTGGATTTGGGCCATTATGAGCGGTTTACCTCGTTGACCCTTTCTCAAAAAAATAACTGCACGACCGGGAGGATTTACGATTCGGTCATTAAAAAAGAACGACGTGGGGATTACTTGGGTGGAACGGTCCAAGTCGTGCCTCATATCACGGATGAGATTAAGCAAACCATTTTGAATGTTTCCCATGGCACTGATGTTGTGATCGTGGAAATCGGGGGAACCGTCGGAGATATTGAAAGCCTTCCGTTTTTAGAGGCGATTCGACAAATGCCCTATGATGTCGGGCGTGAAAACGTCTTGTATATCCATGTGACCCTGGTGCCATATATTGAGACTGCGGGTGAGCTAAAAACTAAACCAACCCAGCATTCCGTCCAAAAGCTTCGTGAAATTGGTATTCAGCCTCATATCCTTCTTTGCCGAACAGATCGGTTTCTGGCTCCTTCGATGAAAGACAAGATTTCGCTGTTTTGTAATGTCGACAAAGATGCCGTCATAACCGCCAAGGACGTCGAGACCATCTATGAAGTGCCGATCGTGTTCAGAAAAGAAGGGTTGGATGAACTCATTGTGCGTTCCCTGCGTTTAGAATGTGGGCCACCCAATCTTCGGGAATGGGACGCCATGGTCCAAAAACTCAAACGCCCAACCCATGAAGTCACGATCAGCATGGTTGGGAAATACATGGGGTCGAAGGAATCCTATAAAAGTTTGTCTGAGGCACTCGTCCACGGTGGCATTGCGAACGATGCCGGGGTGAAGATCCAATGGATTGAATCTGAAGATGTCGAACGCAATGGACCTGACCAGTATCTGAGTGAATCTGATGGAATTTTAATTCCTGGTGGATTTGGCCTTCGTGGGGTCGAAGGCAAGGTAGACACCATTCGGTATGCTCGGGAAAAAGGGATACCCTTTCTGGGTCTGTGCCTAGGAATGCAATGTGCGGTCATTGAATATGCCCGATCAATTCTCGGCCTTGATATGGCCAACAGTTCGGAGTTTGACCAAAAGAATCCCTATCCAGTGATTGATCTACTTCCTGAGCAGCGGACAGTTGAAGAAAAAGGCGGGTCCATGCGCTTGGGGGCCTATCCTTGTACAATTATCGAAGGGACCTTAGCCCATCGAATTTATGGCTCACTCGAGATCCATGAACGACACCGGCATCGCTACGAATTCAATAACGATTTTCGTGAAAAATTGACCGGAAAAGGTCTTATCGTGAGTGGGACTTCCCCAGATGGACGACTCGTGGAAATCATTGAATTGAAACATCACCCTTGGTTTTTGGGCACTCAGTTTCATCCAGAATATCATTCCAGACCTCATCAACCACATCCGGTATTTACCGCATATATTGGGGCAGCACTCAAACGTAAGTTTGGACGCTAGCACCAAGATTCTATTCGAACACGAGAAACACATGGTGCAAGAAATTGACCTCGGTGGGTTTTATGGTGGGGGAGTTCATCCTCACTTTCTCATAGCTGGTCCCTGTGTCATCGAAAGCGAAGCACTCGTTTTAGAGACAGCTTTTGAAATAGCCGAAATCGCCAAGCAAGTCGGATTCCCTTTTATTTTCAAAAGTTCCTATGACAAGGCCAATCGGAGTTCGATTCATTCCTTTCGAGGACTAGGGATTGATGAAGGGTTATCCATCCTTCAGAAAGTTAAAGAACAAGTTCAAGTTCCTGTCTTAACGGACGTTCATAGTGTTGATGAAGCCACTCAAGCTGGGGAAATTGTGGACATCCTGCAAATTCCAGCGTTCTTATGCCGACAAACAGATTTACTGATTGCGGCTGCAAAAACAGGTCGTGTCGTCAATGTCAAAAAAGGCCAATTCCTCTCGCCTTGGGATATGAAAAATGTGGTTCATAAATTAGAAGAAAGCGGAACAAAGAAAATTGTGCTGACCGAGCGTGGGGCATCCTTTGGTTACAACAACCTTGTGGTAGATATGCGTTCGCTTCCGGTGATGAGGTGCCTTGGATATCCCGTCGTGTTTGACGCCACGCACAGTGTCCAACTTCCTGGTGGAGGAGGCACCAAATCCTCTGGGCAACGAGAGTTTATTGCGCCATTAGCTCGAGCGGCAGCGGCAGCAGGCTGTGATGGGTTTTTTATGGAAGTTCATCCTGATCCTGATTCAGCATTATCAGACGGCCCCAATATGGTCCCCCTCAATAAACTTAAAGAGTTACTTCAACAGCTACTTCAAGTTTGCCAATCCGTAGGCAAAGGTGATGAGAACGTTTTGACAAGATAATTTCGATCCATATGCACCCCGCTAAAATCGTTAAACTTCCAATTTCACCAAATCCCCTCCCTCCAGAAGAAGAAGGGGAGGATGCCATTAATTTGCCAAATAGCTTGACCGTGTTGCGGATTTTAATGGTCCCAATTTATGTGGTACTATTTTTAGAGCCTACGGTGACAAGGTCCATCGCAGCCGCTAGCGTCTTTGGATTGGCTGCCCTCACGGACTTATTAGATGGATATTTAGCACGACGTCGTGGCCAAGTCACAAAAGTTGGTCGATTACTCGATCCCATTGCCGACAAATTTTTGGTCATCTCAGGCCTTGTGCTGCTGGTTCAATTTCAAAGAATTGAAGCCTGGCTGGCTATTGCCTTCATCGTCAGGGATTTGGGGATTACCGGGATTCGAGCTGTCGCCGCCTCAAAGGGACTTATTATTGCCGCAGGACAATTTGGGAAATATAAAGTGGTCCTTCAAATAGTTGGGATTATTTTATTGACCATTCATGGCGCCTTGTCCATACCCATGATAGATTTCAATCTTCTTGGCACTGGCCTATTATATGGCGCGCTCCTGTTCTCGGTCATTTCCGCAGGGCAATACTTATGGGAATTTTGGCAAGCCCTTGTTAACAAAGAACTTCTTAAATAATCCTCACTAGATTCACTATGGCCTTTGACCTTAACGGCCTTATTTTTTCCTTTTTAGCCTATCTTCTTGGTTCAATTCCCTTTGGTTTAATGGTCTCTCGATTATGTGGAGCCCAAGACCCCCGAAAGGCTGGAAGCGGAAATATTGGGTCCACCAATGTATTACGAATTTCAGGAAAAAAAGTTGCTGCACTCACATTACTTGGAGATTTAGGAAAAGGTTGGGTGATTGGGTGGGTCGCTATCACATTCTACTCTCAAAACCTATGGGGACTCATATCCTTATTAGCCGTAGTGATCGGACACATTTTTCCAGTGTTCCTTAAGTTTCAAGGCGGAAAAGGGGTCGCGACAGGGCTTGGGGCGATCTTAGGATTTCATATTGGACTTGGTCTGTTGATGGTGAGTCTTTGGCTGGCCACCGTATGGATTTTTAAATATTCATCTGGTGGTGCATTGCTTTCCTTTGGAGTATTTCCATTCTTGGGGTTTGTGTACGATGGTTCGTTTGAATTTTTATGTTTTTCTCTTTTATTAAGCGGCATAATTTTCCTTACACATAAAGGCAATATTGATCGTCTTATTAAAGGAACTGAATCACGCATTGGTTCTTTCGGTAAATAGCATAATTTAACATAATACTTGTTATGCGACATTATAAATATTCAAACTTTCCTTGTTTAGGCACTTCTGCCCTAGTATGGTGACTTTATGTCTCCTCCATATCTTTCTTTTCTCGCTTTAAAAAATTCCCTATTTCATACTTCAATGTTTTTGGGCTTGTGTATTCTTTCATGTTTTGGCCAAATCCTTGTTGTTTCTGAATCACTGGCCTCGGGATCTTCGGCTCTTTCATCCTCACGAGGAATGCAAGTATTAGAGGATATACAAACGGCCATTTCAACTCTGGCCGAAAATGTGTCTCCCACCGTCGTGAATGTTTCCACCACTCGTACCTTAGGGCAATCGAAAAACCTTTCCCAACAAAATAGACCAAAAACTCCTGGGTCTGGGTCTGGAGTCATCATCCATGAGGATGGCTATATCGTGACGAATAATCACGTGATCGGTGGAGGCATCGAGGCAGAAATACGGCTTTCGGATGGAACAATCCTGATTGCTGAGGTTATTGGTCGTGATCCTGATACGGACCTCGCCTTACTCAGAGTTCAAGTGGATCGAAAGCTACCCGTAGCCAAATTCGGTGATTCGAAGACCGTGAAAGTTGGGCATTGGGTGTTAGCCATTGGAAATCCATTTGGATTAGACCAAACGTTAACTTTAGGAGTCGTTAGCGGTATAGGCCGGGAAAATATGAATCTCTCCCGATACGAGAACTTTATTCAGACTGATGCATCGATCAATCCAGGAAATTCTGGCGGGCCATTATTTAATCTAAAAGGTGAAGTTATTGGGATCAATACGGCGATCATTAACTTTGCTCAGGGCATTGGATTTGCGATCCCCTCCAACATGGCCAACCAAGTGGTCACACAGTTGAAAACTGGCGGAAAAGTCATTCGAGGTTGGTTAGGCGTTGGCATCCAACCCTTAACCCCAAAACTTGGTGAAAAATTTGGAGTCAAAGATGGTAAGGGCATTCTTGTGAACGAAGTGTTTGAGGGAAATCCGGCTGATGTGGCAGGCATTAAACCAGGAGATATTATTACCAGTGTTGGCGGGGAACGCTTAGAGTCCCCCAATCAATTATCACGTGTGGTGGCTGGGTTTGGGCCAGGAGAAGAAGTTCAAGTGCAGATTATTCGTGATGGACAATCATTGACCTTGCCAGTTTTCTTAGGAGTCAAGAAAGAAAAACCCATGGTCACATCACTTCCTCCCATGCAAAACGGTATCGATTTGGGAATTGATGTCTCCCCTATCACTGATGATTTAGCCGAAAACTTTAAAATCGAAGATCGGGAAGGGATTCTGGTGACTAAGGTTGGCCGGCAGAGCATTGCCTATTCTGAGGGGGTGCGAGAAGGGGATGTCATTAAAGAAGTGAACCGTGTGGAAGTTCCCACACTCTCACATTTTCGCGACGCACTTGAAGCAATTCGCCCAGGAGAAACCGTGCTCCTTCGCATTCTCCGGGAAGGACGTGCGTTCTTTGTCGTGTTAAAACCTGAAAGCTAAATTTGACGTAACGCGTAATGCGTAAGACGTGAAGCAAAAAAGTCATTATGGTTTTTCGCCTCTTGACCCATCACGCATTCCGCATCACGATTAACTCGCCACAGCCTGCTTCATAGCCTTGTGTTCTTCAATCACTTTTGTCATGACTTCTCGTGGGGCTGGTTCATAACCATAAAATTCCATCACATACGATCCCTTGCCGGCGGTAATTGACGTAAGCGCAGGAGCATACTTTAGTATCTCCGCCAGCGGAACCATGGCTTTGACCACTTGGTTATGGCCTTTGACGTCCATTCCCAATATTCGTCCACGCCGACTATTTAAATCTCCAATCACCGCGCCCACCATATCGTCTGGCGCTAAAACCTCAACCAGCATTATAGGTTCCAGAAGTATAGGATTTGCCGATTCCATAGCTTTTTTAAAACCCATGGATCCGGCCATCTTAAAGGCCATTTCTGAAGAATCTACGGGGTGATGTGATCCATCATAGACCGATACCCTAATGTCCACCACAGGGTATCCCGCCAAAATACCTTCATGCATGGCCTCCACAACCCCTTTTTCAACTGCGGGGATAAAATTTCGAGGAATCGCCCCACCAACGATTTTATTGACGAATTCCAATCCACTCCCTTTGGGCAAAGGATCGAGCTGTAACCAGCAATCCCCATATTGGCCGTGACCGCCTGTTTGTTTTTTGTATTTTCCCTGGGCTTGCGCCATGGTGTGAATCGTTTCTCGATAGGCAACCTTTGGGAGATGAAGATTGACATCCACTCCATATTTCCGGTGAAGTTTTTCCAACGCCATTTCGATATGGGTTTGGCCGACCCCACTCAGTAACATTTCCTTCGTTTCATCGTTGCGAATAAATTCTAGGGATGGATCTTCTTCGACAAGTTTATGCAGGCCCAGACTGACTTTATCAATATCGGCTTTGGCCTTGGTCTCCAACGCAAACGACATGACGGGCCGAGTAAATTTCACACCTGGCAGAATCAAGGGATGTTTATCAGCACACAGGGTATCACCCGTCTGAGTGTCTTTAAGTTTGCCAATAGCCACAATTTCGCCAGCGGATACCTTCCCGACCTGTGTGGCCTTTTTGCCAAGCAAGTGGTACAGGTGTCCGCCTTTTTCCTTGGCGTTTCGAATCGGGTTAAAAAAATGGGCATCCGCCTCAAGTGCCCCAGAGTGCACTTTCAGATAGGTCAGGCGTCCCATGAAGGGATCAATCGCAGTTTTAAACACATATGCCGAAAATGGAGATTCTTCTGTCATGAGGATCGCTTCGTCTTCTCCAGTGTGTGGATTGTGACCAGTCATGGGAAAATCATCAGCCCGTTCATTGGGAGATGGCAGTAATTGAATGATGGCTTCCATCAAAAGAGTAGTGCCAATATTTTTTGTGGCTGCTCCACATACCACAGGAACGCACGAGCGATTGCGAGTCGCCAAGGCCAAGCCTTGAAGGATCTCCTCTGTCGAGAGATCCCCCTCCCCTAGATACTTTTCCAGCAACGCATCACTACCCTCCGCCGCGCATTCCATTAACTTTTTCCGAGCGTCCTCAACCTTCCCAAGCAACTCTGCAGGCATGTCATGTTCCTGGAGTTTATGGCTCTTGGGAATGGGAATGATGACTTTTTGCCTAAGAAGATCAACCACGCCTTCAAGTTCCGCCTCTTGACCAAGTGGAAGGGCAATGGGAATGCAGCTTATTTCTAAGGTTTTTGAAATGTCTTCCAGCGTCGCTTCAAAATTCGTGTGTTCTTTATCAAGTTCATTGATAAATATTAGACTCGGTAGTTTCCGCTCTAGCATCACATCCCATACCCGCTCGACTTCAGAGCGGAGTCCAGTGGCCCCAATAACCAGTACCGCACCATCCGCCACATGAATGGCACATCGCGTGTCCGCAAAAAAATCAAAAGACCCAGGGGTATCGAGAATACTGAAAGACGTGTCTTTTAAGGAAAATTGAAGAAGGGCGGTACTCATTGAGTGATGGTGGTGAACCTCTTCTGGTTCAAAATCAGCGATGGTGTTGCCGGTGGCTGTGGACCCCATTGATGGAATCCCACCAGCTGAAAACGCCATCGCTTCAGCTAAAGAGGTTTTTCCCGCTCCCGCATACGATGCCAAAACAACATTCCTAATGGTGTTGATCGTCAGTTGCGTCATGGTGTCCCCCTTTTTGAATGAACACATTCTAGGCTTGGTTTCCCAACAGTGTCAATAAAATGTCCAACTGTCAGGGTTTCTGACGAGAGAGTGTCAAGATTCCAAACAGGGACGTTTGGGGATTATATCTTCCTTACGGCCTGACATTTCCAACCTCCTGTTTTTCCTCCCTTTCTTTCATGCGGCTTCAAGATTTCAGGCACATCACCATCTCAAACGTCATGGCATGCGAGATGCAAAATACCAACTAACGATAGGCAATTCTTACCGATCTCAAGCAACTGAATGTAGGAGGAACATCATGGGAATACGCGCTCCGTAAGTTCTAAAAAACACAATAAAAACTGAATGGGCTGTCTTTTTATTTGTGCCTGTCAAACCAGGCAATGGGAAAAGTCTACACCAAAACTTACGTAAATTTAACTAGGTATTTAATGAGCTCCTTATTTTTTGAACTTTTTCAGGATGGGCACTCATTAAAGAAAGGATTCACCAATGTTACCTCATGATTCATCCACAACAGTCAATAATTTCGAAAATTCTCACTTGGAGACATTAGGCCACCGAATCACATTGGATGTACACGGTGCCACTTGGGAAGCCACGATTATGTCATTAACGAACCATGGCCTATTCATGAATGTAGAAGGATTTATTCCCGTGACACCGTCACAAGGGGTGAAGTTTACGTTATCGAGTCAACACTCCATCTTGGAAATTAAGGGAAAGGTTGCGGGCGTCACAATTGGAAACACAAAGCAACAAGAGAGTGAAAACGTATTAGGACACATGCAAATCCAGGTGACATGGCCAGATCTCGATGAAATGACAGCGTTTAAATTAAAGGGTTTAGTGAAAACATTGAGTGGACCAACACCCTTTCCTCACATTGAACTTTCATTCCTGACGGAGTCCGCGGGTGAGGAGAGACATGAACATATCGCGAAGTCCTTTCTAATACCTCCTACTAATCTAGATTTGCCGGAATTATCTAAAGCCTCACAACCAAAATTGCTCAGCACAGTCATTCAATGCCTAAACCCTTCCGGGAAGAAAATTTTGGGATACCTTGATCACCGTGAAGGGATAGAGCCTCACGCGCCTGTGGTGGTTCTCACTCCAGGGTACGGAGAGACGAAACGTGAATACATTACGCTTGCCTATTACTTAGCGTGCAATGGTTTTCACGTATTGCGGTACGATCATACGAGTCATGTCGGTGAGAGTGAAGGCGACCATGAGCACACCAGTCTCACCAATATGAAGCTCGACATGAATGCCATGATTGATTTTGCCAAACATAATTGGATGCACAGCCGGATTGGGTTGGTGGCGACAAGTTTGGCAGGTCGCGTCGCGTTAAAAGCGCTCAGCCAGGGAACCCAGGTAGACCAACTCATTGTCATTAGCGGGATCGTCGATGTGCGTGCCACATTGGCGGCCGTCCATCAAGAAGATTTAATCGGGGATTACCTCAACGGCAATGGTCGAGGGATCACCAATGTCTTGGGATTCAATGTCGATGGAAATGTATTTTTACGAGACACCGTGGATGAAGGATTTAGTGAGTTATCGTCCACCATTGAAGATGCTCAAGGCATTCAGACCCCGGTGATATGGTTTGCACCAGAAGAAGATGCCTGGGTCAACCAAGAATCGCATCAGCAAGTCATGGAATCTTTTCCTTCACCCCAAAGCCGATCATTTAGCATTCCTGAAGGGTTGCATCGGCTGCAAGAAAATCCACGAAGGGCGCGGGCCGTCTACCGTCAAATTGTCTTTGCCTGTCAGGAGCAATTGGTCGGGCATCCAGAAACGCACGAACTCATGGAACCCTCACGAAAAGACATTGGTCTTCAAACTCGAATTGAGCGAGAAAGAAATCAAACTCGTCGATTTCAACATGAAGCCGATCATGTCGATTTTTGGAATCACTATTTATCCAACTTTCATTATATTGCCAATAGCCATGATTACCTGGCGGCATTGGATCATATTTATCATCTCTTGGGGCCGGTGTCGCCTGGAGATCGATTACTGGATGCTGGCTGTGGGAATGGTCACTTTGGATCATTTCTCTTTGCCAAGGAATGGACTCGACGTCAGCAGGCACCACATCAATCCGTGAGCCCCATTCACTATACTGGAGTTGATTTTGTCGAGACGGCGCTGACGCAAGCCAAATCCCATCTCAGTCAGGTGCTGCGGGATGCGGATGAAGAATATTCTCATTGCCAGAATCCCTCCACACTGCTCACGCCAAATTTTTATCGCCTTGATTTAAACAAACCATTGCCGTTTAAAGATGGCAACTTTGATCGAATCATGAGTAATTTAGTGATTGGCTATTTACGGGATCCAGCCGCCACCATTCGGGAATTATTGAGAGTGTTGGCTCCTGGTGGAAAAATGGTCTTAACCAATCTCAAGCCATGTTCTGACTTAACGCAAATTTATCGAAACTTTGTAGACCGGACGACAACAACTTCCGCCATTCATGAAGCCCGAGAAGTCCTGAATAATTCAAGTCATATTCGCCAAGGGGAGAGTGAAGGGGCATTTCAATTTTATTCACAAGATGAGTTTCTTCAAGTTTTGCAAGGCTGCGGAGCGGATAACCCCAAAGTGTTTCCGACGTTTGGGAACCAAGCCTACATTGGAATTGTGGAGAAACTGGCATTGCCTTCCAATGAGCTGGCCGCTCTCCCCTTGACGCCAGACTCGTTGATTGCGGCATAAGACATCGAGGTCATAATAAAAAATAGTCTCCAGCAGACCGAATCAGGGTTTGCTGGAGATTACCCTTTGCATGTCGTTCCAATTTCGATTACTCTCCCAGACGCATCCTTCCTCTATTTATTAATAGCCAGAAGCTGGCTCCTACCCACGTATTCTTATGACGTTTTGGGCCCTCAGTGGATTAGTCAATGGTCTTGCTGCCACAGGCTTGACCCTCTTGGTCTATTCTCGAAACTCGAAGGAAATCCGGCATCGCACCTTTGGATATTTTGGTCTATCAGTAGCACTGTGGAGCTTTGCCTATTTCGCCTGGCAATTGGCTGAGACCCACGAGACCTCATTGTTCATGGCGAGAATGTTCATGATGGGAGCCATCTTTATTCCTGTCACATATTTGCATCATATTCTTGTACTTCTCAATCGTGTCGATCGTTATAAAGCTACCCTCCGAGCATCGTATGTTCTGGCCCTGTTGTTTGTCATTGGGAATACGACATCTGCCTTTGTCGCGAACGTGGAACCGGCCCTATCCTTTTCATTTTGGCCTCGACCAGGATGGTTGTTTCATCCATTTTTAGTGTGGTGGGCGCTCCTGGCCGTTCTTTCGGTCTATTTATTATATCAAGCCGTCAGGCGAGAGACGGGTCAAAAACGTACCCAATATCTCTACCTACTCTGTGCCACCCTCATCGGGTATGCCGGCGGGATCACAAATTTTCCGCTTTGGTATGACATCCCCCTGCTACCATTTGGCACCATTTTCACCACGGTCTATGTTGCCCTTGTGGCGTATACATTACTACGACATCGTTTAATGGACTTTTCCCTCGCGTTTGAAAAAAGCCTGACGTACTTAGTCTTGATGGTACTGGTTGCTCTTCCCGTGTATCCCCTCTTGCTCCTCATGCAAAAAGTGTTTTGGAATCAGATTAATGTCCAATTTTCTTTTCTCCTGCTGGCCTTATTTCTACTGACGGTGATTGGCGCCTATAAAATGAAAGTGGGGACGGAAGGAGCTATTTCGCGCGCTTTGTTTCGAGAACGACATGAAACCTATGCCACGCTGTCGAACTTTTCAAAAGCTCTAGTGACGATTCTTGATGTCAACACCCTCACCAACGAAATCGTTCGTACCCTTGGAGAGAATATGGGAGCGAACACGGTCACCCTGTACCTCCTTGATCCTCAATTGAAAACCTATCGGCTTGCCGCCGAATTTGGGAAGTTGCCAGGCATACGGCCTCGTCTCGCGACTGTGGATCCTGACCATCTCCTCCCGCAATTTCTTCAAACCACAAAAACGGGTTTGATGCGGCAGGACTTGGAGTACGATCCACGAAACGAGGCAAGCCAACTCCTGAATATCCTTCGGGATTCCTTGCCAAGCGAAATTGTTTTGCCCATGGCCAATAAAAACCGCCTGGTGGGATTTTGTTGTTTGGGGTCTCGTCAGGGCCATGCCTTATATTCCGAACAAGATCTCACAATTTTGATGACCCTGGCACAAGAAGCCGCCATCGCATTGGATAACAGCATGCTCTATAAAGAGCTCAAAGAATCCCAAGCCCAAGCGCATCGCGCGGATCGATTGCGATCATTAGAGTCTATGGCCGGTGGCTTGGCCCACGAGATTCAACCCCCGCTTGGATCGATAAAAACTTTTGTCACCCAAGTCCCTAAACAAATTCAAGACCCGGAGTATGTCGGAAAATTATCCGAAGTCGTGGCCCAAGATGTCGCTAAGATAGAACGGCTCATCAAAGAAGTTCTGGACTATGCCCGACAGACCAAACCCCAGCTTCGCCAAGAACAACTCAACGAGATGATTGAATCCTGTTTATACTTTATTGAAGCCATTCCAACCTCCAAACCAGTGGTCATTGAAAAAATCTTGTCCAACAATATTCCCCCTCTGTGGATAGACCGACAACAAATTAAACAGGTCGTCCTCAACATCTTGATGAGTAGCTTGGATATTTTAGGACCAGTCGGGGGCACCATCACTGTGATCACCAGACCTCGCATGAAATCAGAAGAAGAGCCTTGGGTTGAGTTGGAGATGACGCTGGCTCGTGGCGGATTGCCCTTGACAGAATTTCAAGGGGATGATGGTTTCTTATTTGCCCAAAGCCCAGTCATTGAGAAGAGGCCGGGTCTACCCCTTCAGAGCGAAGGGCTTGGGTTAGCGATTGCGAATCAAATTATTCAAGAGCATCAAGGATTTATCGATGTGAAATTTGGAAGTGGGGTCGATATCTCTATCACCGTTATCTTACCAGCAAAAACCATCTCATCACAGGCAAGCTAAATTCGAGTCCATCTTTTTTGCAACCATTTCACCGTGAATAGATCTACGTCATCACCCCAAACTCCCCATCTCATGGCCATGCTGTGTGTTGGTCTATTCGCAGGCGCGATGGCACTTCAGTCCCTACAATCTACCGGAGATCCTACGGCCCAATCGGGAAGTGTCATTTGGAATGCCTTTCAATTTTGGATGCCGTTACTCGTGGGAGCCCTATGCCTGACTGGCAAACGTTGGGCGTTTATGACTGCCGTCATTTACGGCACGATTGGGTTGGCGCTGGATATTTCGACTGCTGTACAGAGTGTCACCAATGAATTTGACTCTGCGGCATTTATCGTGGTGATTTTCACAACCGCTCTGTTAAATTTCCTCTTGATTACCTTTGGAGGAAAAGGCGTGCTCTCAGAGATGAAGATTAAGGATATTTCTTAACAGTATGCATCTCTGGACCTACTGGATCTTTAAGAAGCCTTTCCCTCAATAATCACCCCGTCCCAATCACCCGTGCCTTTTTTCATGTGAAGACATTTTGTTTTTTTTAAACCACAGGCTTGGAGCCATTGTTGAACGTCTTTGGCGCTGTAGGTATTGCCGGTGGGGGTATAGAGTAGCATGGTCACGGCAAAGAGATTGGTTTCCGCTGTATCGAAACCTGGTTTATCCATGAGGAACGTATCTTGAATGAGGATGCGTCCGCCGGGGTTGAGGGCACGTTTCAATTTCCGGAACAGGATGTTGTTTTCGCTTGGTGAAAAAATGTGGAGTACGTTGGACAGCCACATGACATCAAACTTTCCTGGAACCTCACTCTTCAATAAATCCCCAGCATAGTAAGAGAGGCGTTTGCCATGACGGAGTGGTTTCGCAATAGTTTGTGCCACTTCGAGGGCAGCTTCACGATCCCATACCCTTGCCTGAAGTTTTGGGTTCTTCTTTAACAATTCCAAGGCATACGTTCCTGGGCCTCCACCCACATCTAACAACGATCCAATATTTTTAAGATTGAATTGCGCTGCCACCTGTTTGGCATGTGGCAATGAGCGTTGATGCATCGCCCAGGTGAAGGAACGCCGATCATCAGGATCATCTGGCCCATCATTTCCAACGGGTTTTCCGGTGCGAACTGTATCCGTCAGTTTCCCCCAATTCTCCCACTGATGATGTAAAAGCCCGAGATAGGCCCCCTGATAGTCTGGGCTCTTCTTGTTGAGAAATGTTTGACCAAGTTGACCGACGCCATATGAGGTCCCACGTTTATTGAGTAATCCAGCAGTTTCTAAATTGCGAAGCAATATCTCGACTCCACGTTCATGACTGTTCAAGGTCTTGGCCAAGGCTTTAGGTGTCCACCACCTTGCACCCATTTTTGTAAATACATCGAGGTCCAAGGCCGTGGCTAAGATTCTTGGCAATCGAAAGGCATACATCGCATCGCGAAATTCACTCATCGTGCGAATGGGTTGTTGAACATTCATGAATGTGTCCTTTGTATGAGAGAATCTATTTAAGAAGCTGAAAACTGCTGTCGGTATTTGGCGATTACTTGGTCAAGCTCTGGAAGATTATTCAAATCCACTGGCCGCTCAAAAAAGACGGCCACGTATTCATCATTCATTTCCGTTCGTTCGGTAAATCCCTCGGCTTTGAGACGCGGACGATATTTCGAGACGACTTGATTGATATAAAATTTCACTTGTTTCGCAAGTTCATCAGTTCCCAGGTCTTCTGGCGTACCATCAGACAACAGGCTTTCCATATCCTCAAGCGCATATCCTGCCTGACAGATGAGAAGACCTTGTGGGGTGATTTCGAGTTGCCAGTCTTCATCATCCAACTGCAAGGTTAAAGCCCCGTCGGCCTCATATTGCTCAAACCCAGGGATGGTATGTTTAAGGTGTGTTTGGACCTGTGGCCATTCAGTATGAGGAGTCTCACTCATGAGTCGTCTCACTTTCCGATTTTGCGTGTTCACGCGCATTGACTAATCGTTGCCGAAGGGCCTCAAGGCGTTGGGTATTTTCTTCAAGTTTGGGTAATCCATATTTACGATCGACTTTGACCACGCGATGTAAAAACCGAGCAGCTTCTTCATCCTGGCCTAACGCTTCATGACAACCGGCGAGCACATACCAGGCTCCGCCCATGCGTAACTCATCTCGCAATCGTTCCGCAATCGCTAAACTTGTTTGGCTGCAGGCAATGGCGTCATCTATACGTTCCCAACTTAAATACATTCGCGCCATCATTTTATTGACATCCGCCTGCCCTGCATGGTTGCCCACGCGCCGCATAAAGGTGATGGATTGGGAGTAATATTCTAACGCGTCTTCAAACTTCTTGGTTTCTTTGGCCACAAGGCCTAAGTCGGAGAGCAACACTGCCTTAGCCGCATCGTCTTTAAACAACTCCATCATGTCCAAGGCTTCGAGGTAATACGCACGACCTCGTTCCCATTCCCCAGCATCAACATAGAGATTGCCTAAGTTGGCTAACGTCGAGCTTATTCCCCTATCATCGCCGAGTATTTTTTGCAGTTCCAAGACCTCATGATAATAGGCATTGGCTTGCTCTCGCTTCCCGCTGACCGCACAAATATTGCCAAGATTTCCAAGGGTGGCGACCAACGCCCGTTGATCACCGCTCATGTGATCGGCCTCTAAGGCCTTGGCATAACATTGATAGGCTTCGGTATAGAAACCACGAGAGAAATGCTCATTGCCTTGTTGGTTCAGTTGTGCAGAATGAGATTGGCGCATGAGCGTCACGGGGATGGTTGGTAAAATAATTTGCGAGGTGCAGTGTGAAAATTATTGTAGCGCTTGTTCGACAATAGGCTTGGCACCCATCAGAATTGAGGCGCCATCCCCGACAAGCAAGGAATCGAAGTTATACTTTAACAGGCGACGTAATCCTTCACGAGCCTTGTCCGCATCAGCATATTTTTCCGCCGGGAGCATGCAGACCGACCCTGAAGGTTTCCCCAAGATCGCATCCCCAACAATTAAGACACCCTTGCCTTGTTGAATAAAGAGGGCGGACTCCCCTTTTGATTTTTGATCGGAAAGATGAATAGCCCAAATACCACCTGGCAACAGTTCTTGGTCTCGATACACTTCATCAGGGGTCACGTCCATTTCCGGGGCATCGCTCTCCGGGACATAGAGTCGGCATTGAAATTCTTTTTGATAGTTGGCCGCCTCGCGCACATGATCACGATTGGTCAAAAGAATATAATCTAGTTGCCCACTATGTTTGATTTGTGCCATTTCGGTAGATGTCATTGGTGGAGGATCGACCAGAATTCTATGCTCACCGACGTGCAGAAAATGTCCGTTAAAATCTATCTGCTTCTCTTCCGAAAACCATGACCATGAGGAAATGCCTGGCAGGAGTGCCTTCATAATGCCCCAATTTCTTTTTTAAGCATGGTTGTGACGTTGGCCAAAATATTCTCCTCCGTGGGAATATCGAGGATATCGTCTTCCGGCACCATGATGAATTTTCGGTTCGGACCTTTGGTGAGTGAAATAAGAAACTGGCTATTCGAAGGCACTGTGGGGATCACTACCTCAACAGCAGCATCAATACCACTAATGATTTCCAGAAACTTTTGTTTGCCGGCCTCTAATTCATCCATTCTTTACGTATTATCCTTTCCTGAACATTCATACTATAAGCTCGAGGGGCTAGAAGAACTTCCCTTGGCCAACAGTCCATTCACCACTTCGAGAATCGCTGTATCATCGGCTAAATCCATATTGCCAACACGTTGCCAACGAATCACACCTTGTTGATCCAAGACATAGACATTAGGAATAAACCGTCCACCGCCATAGAGTCGATCCGTGACTTGATCAGGATCCGTGAGATACGGATAGGTCACTTTCACCGGAAACATCCCGAGAAACTCCAACACATCGGCTTTGGAATCCCCGGAGGAATTTACCCCCACCACGGCCACGTTTTTCCCTTGAGTGGCTTCATGCACTTTTTGTAAATTGGTGCTTTGAATGAGACAGGGTTCGCAAATGTGGAAGAGTCCTAGGACCACCACCTTGCCCTTCAGCTCATCAATAGAGACTTGTTGGCCTGCAACGGAAGTCAATGAAAATAAGGGAGCCGCCTCCCCCACTTTAAAAAACCCTTTCGCCCAGCTCGTGGCCACTATGACCATAAGACATATGAAAAGCCCAATCAGAATATGTGTACGTTTCATCGCATCCTCCACCTGGTTTGGAATCGGTAACAGCGAACTGTCATGCACCTGAAGAGATCTTAACACACGATTTTTAGAGTGGGCAATTCAATGTTTCCTTTGGATCTGGTCTCTAGACAAAGACAAATCAAAATTTAAAATCGGTGCAAATAATAATCCGGGAGAATAACGTGGTGGGAAGCGAGAGGAAATGGGGGGAATGCAATTACTTCCTAGACACCTTACAGAGGTTTTCGATCCCGATCGCCAGGGTTATGAAATATTCATTTTCTTGGCAACCTCCGGGTGATGTTGTTTTAGGCCTCCTTGGCAAATTCCATGAGAGAAGTCGGCTTCGGAATGATCTCTAATAAATGCCTCCACTTGTCGCCAATATCCTTCTTCGTCCCTCACCTTTCTGCAATAGGAACAAATGGGAAGAAGTCCACTTAAAATTCGAACTTCGTCGAGGGCAAGATGTAATTGGTAGAGCGTGTGCCTGAGTGTGAAGAGAGAGGCGACCTGAACTCTCAGATGCTTCAAGGCTTGGATCTGTTTGGTATTTAACTTTCGTGGATTTTGATCAATAACGCAGAGAGTGCCGAGTCTGTATCCATCGGGGGTAGTCAGTGGAGCACCGGCATAAAAGCGGATATGTGGATCTGAGAGCACCAACGCATTATCCACAAACCTTGGATCCTGTAATGCGTCCTCCACAATCATTACTTGGTCATCCAATATGGCATGCGCGCAAAAAGCCAACTCCCTTGAAGTCTCCCGAACCAAAACCCCAACACTGGCTTTAAACCACTGCCGTGATTCATCAATCAAAGAAATCATGGCAATTGGTGTTCGACAAATATATGAGGCAAGGGCAGTTAAGTGGTCGAATTCTTCCTCACGTTCGGTATCTAAAATTCGATACCGACGAATGGCCGCCAAGCGTTCAGATTCGTTTTCAGGAAGTGGTGCAATCATATGCCCTCGGATGAACGTGTGAGTGACAGCGCGACGAGAAAGCCGTATTGAAGCAAGCGATGAATCGAGAATCCTATATTAAGCCTTTTATCCGGCCTATTCAATTTATCGTATATAAGTTCCCGTTTCCACAAAATACGTACCAATAAGAAAAAATAAGGCTTGTGTCCGCTTGCTTGAAGCTGAATAGAGGAGTGCCCAGCCCTCATACATTATTGATGTCAATTGTTGGTTAGCAGTTAACGAGTTGAAGGATTGCCATTGAACAAACCAAGCTGGAGTTCTTCGGCTTTGAGAAGGTTATGCGCTATGACGCCGCCTGCCGAATTTCCCGCGATTGGGGTTCGGTAAAACTGTCACCCAGAAACCACAACACGATTATGCGCAAGAAACCGGAAACCAAGAAAACCAATGGCAAACTGGTGGTCAAGGAAATATGGACAATCGGAATAACCGCATGATTAGGCAGAACCATAGCTAACCAACTACCAGCCATGGCGCCGGCAAACCATCCTAACCCATTGGCGGTATTATACACTGCGATACCCATGGCCCGATCTTCCCGTGGCACCGCATGAAACACAAAATTTTGTAGCCCAAGAGCCATGCCACTCCACAATACGCCACCAAAAAAGTTGACGATTACCAGGTATGGTACCGCCGTATGGAACAAATACAGCATTGGTAGGACAGGAACAAACATGCCACACCAGCGGATTAACGCCTTATTCCCGTACCGATCACTCATGCGTCCCCAGAGGGGAAATGTCAGAATTTGTCCCAAGACACCCGAAGCCAGCCAACCGGTATATTCCAAGTAACTCCACTGTAGATCTTGCAACAGGTAGATCACGAAATACGGGCCGGCCACGAGGACCGCTGCGTGAAACGAGCCTGAAAACAAGAGAAATTTTACAAAGTTTTTACTATGAATCCATTGCCGTGACGGCAAGAGCGAAATATCAAGCTTGGGCAAAATGGGGACCACGCTTTCATCGACTCGGGCTAGCATCAAAGCCGAAGCGGCTCGAGCGGCAGAGGCAAAGAGAAATAATACGCCAAATCCTATAAACGGACGTCCCATTCCTTCCGCCCAATGCAACAACACCCCTCCCCCCACCAGAGCTAAGAATTGCGTCACGGTCATTACGCGAGCGCGTTGGCTGAAATACGATCCCCAATGGTGAGATTGCACCAAATCAGTCATGAGGCTGTTCCAGGCGGGAATGACAATATGGCCCATGGTGAAATAGGCCAGGGCACAGCCAATGACGAGCCACGGTCCATAGGCCGGAAATGCCCATGGCAATGCCAACAGCGGACCCCACATCAACATTTGGGCCACCATACCCACGAGAATGACAGGCCGGCGAGCCTGTAGTCGATGCAATAACCACACAGAAATAAACTGTGCCCAGACACCTAACGTCTGAGGAATCGCGGACAACAGCCCAATTTGCAATGGAGTGGCATGAAAGACCAGGGCAAACGCCGAAAGGTACGATTCTCCTCCACCTTGGGAGACCGCATAAAAAAACCCATCCCGCAGGCCATATCGTTGGCCACGTTTCATACCTGGGTGAGACGTTAGAGGGTCGTTCATGGTGTGAGGGCTATAAGATATCCAACGGGATTAACGCAGAATGTTTAGGCAAGTTCTCATGGGCACAATAGGGCCTTCAGACAAAATCGTCAGGTTGAACTGAAGCCCAAAGAACAGACCGTTTTCTCTGTCACCACTAACGAGTTGAAGGATTGCCGTCGAATAACCCGAGCTGGAGTTCTTCGGCTTTGGTGAAGGGGATGGGGTATTGATCAGTGAAGCAGGCGTGGCAATAGTGGTCGTTCCGCCCTGGGACGGCGTTGAGCATGCCTTCTAAACTTAAATACGCCAAACTGTCGGCGGTAATATATTTGCGAATTTCTTCAATATTATGGCTGGACCCGATGAGCTCTTTTTGGGTCGGCGTGTCGATACCATAAAAACATGGCGCAATCGTAGGGGGAGAACTGATCCGCATGTGCACTTCTTTCGCCCCAGCATTACGCAGCATTTTGACGATTTTTCGACTGGTGGTTCCGCGCACAATTGAGTCATCAACCACAATAACTCGCTTTCCCTCCAGAATATCAGGGACTGCATTCAGCTTCAGTTTTACCCCGAAATGTCTGATAGACTGCTCCGGCTCAATAAACGTGCGCCCGACATAATGGTTACGCGTCAGTCCAATTTCAAAGGGGATCCCGGACCCTTCCGCAAAGCCCAGGGCGGCAGGCACCCCGGAGTCTGGTACAGGAATCACGGCATCAGCCTGAACATAGGATTCTTTGGCTAATTGTCGCCCTAAGGCTTTTCGCACGGGATACACGGCGTAATTGCCAAAAATTTTGGAATCAGGCCTGGCAAAGTACACATATTCAAACACACATTTGGCAGGATTTTCCGGAGCGATAAAGGGATGATGTGAAGTCATCCCTTCGTCATTGAACACAATCACCTCCCCAGGTTCGACTTCACGGATGAATTCCGCACCAATTAAATCAAAGGCACAGGTTTCGGAGGCCACAATCCACGCATCTTTGTACCGGCCCAAGCATAAGGGGCGAAATCCATAGGGATCTCGAGCCGCGACCATTTCATGTTCGGTTAAAAATGCGAGGGAGTAGGCTCCGCGTACAAGGGTGAGAGCTTCGATCAATCGGTTGAGGAAGGATTCCCCTTTGGAATGGGCGATCAGATGAACGATGACTTCGGTGTCTGAATCCGATTGAAAGATCGAGCCATAGGCTTCAAGTTCGCTACGCAGCATCGGCGCATTCGTAAGATTTCCATTATGCGCCACGGCTAAATTGCCAAAAGCATAATTTACCGTGATCGGTTGGACATTCTGAAGGGTACTATTCCCAGCGGTGGAATACCGATTATGGCCAATGGCTTTGTTCCCACGCAGGCGACGGATGATCTTTTTGGTGAACACGTCAGCAACCAATCCCATGCCCTTTTCCACATTAAACTTCTGTCCATCCGAA
The DNA here is from genome assembly GCA_027623995.1 of Nitrospirota bacterium. GTDB lineage: Bacteria > Nitrospirota > Nitrospiria > Nitrospirales > UBA8639 > Nitronereus. The sequence goes on along the minus strand of JAQBUF010000011.1, from coordinate 8,058 downwards.
GACACAATTCCAGAGCTTTCCTGTCCTCGATGCTGAAGAGCATAGAGCCCCAGATAGGTCAGGTTCGCGGCTTCCTTATGACCGTACACCCCAAAGACAGCACATTCATCGTGAAACTTATCCGGCATAATCAAGTCCGAATGATCGGTTTCGAAGGACAGAGGATTGTTAGAGAGCGAAGGATTTTTCATAAATATAAAACTTTAAGTTCGACTTGAGCTTAACTTTAGGTTCACTCGTGAAGCTTACGTTCCAAGCTAGTATTCCAACATGTGAATAGTTCGGAAATAGGCAATTTAATGGATGATCCAGACATGGCCCCTTTCCCCTTCACCTTAAGAATAAAGTCTTCTCCCCCCACTTCGCCGATATCAACGGCTGGAACTTCACGCTCTTTGGCGAAAGCTAAAATCTGCGCTGCATGATCTGGAGCAACAGAAATTATCACCCTGGACGGCGTTTCTCCAAAGAGCAACGCATCGACTCGTTGCCGATTCAAATCAAGATTCATACGAGCGCCCAACGGTTGACCTTCGGCGGTCTGAGGTGAAAAACAACATTCGGCAAGGGCCACAGCCAGCCCACCATCAGAACAATCATGCGCTGATTGAATCCATTTCTTTTGGATCATGTGAAGCAGGCAATCCTGAAGGGCCTTTTCCGTCTCTAAATTGAGCCATGGCGGGCTCCCCTGCTCCCGATAATGTACGACTTTCAGGTATTCGGTTCCACCTAAATCTTCTTTGGTCTCTCCGAGGAGAATAATACGATCGCCCGACCTCTTAAACCATTGAGTGGTGGCATTTTCGGCAGGCTCGATCAGCCCGACCATGCCGATCACCGGGGTAGGATAAATGGACAACGCATTCGTCTCGTTGTAAAGACTCACGTTTCCACTCACCACCGGCACATTAAAAGCTCGACAAGCGTCGGAAATACCTTCAACCGCCAGTACGAACTGCCACATAATATCCGGCCGTTCGGGGTTGCCAAAGTTGAGGCAGTCGGTCACGCCAATAGGTTGAGCCCCAGAACACACCAAATTCCGAGCCGCTTCAGCCACAGCCAGCGTCGCTCCCACGTAGGGATTCAAGAGGCAATACCGGCTATTGCCATCTGTCGTCATGGCCAAGGCTTTGTTCGTGCCCTTTATACGCACGACGGCAGCATCGGACCCCGGACGCACAAGCGTATTGATACCCACCATGTGATCATACTGGCGATAAACCCAAGATTTACTCGCAATGGTTGGAGTGTCTAATAATTTGAGAAGAACCTCCCCCGCATCTTTTACATCTGGCACGTTGTCGAAAGAATAGGATTGCAAGACATCCTGATATTCCGGTGGCTTGAACGGGCGGTCATATTTGGGAGCATCATCGGCCAAGGCTTTGGCAGCAATCTCAGCAACAACCTTCCCGTTCTCTAAAAGCCGGACAAATCCGTCACTCGTCACTTTGCCAACGACAGCGGCATCGATACCCCATTTTTTACAAATGGCAAGCACTTGATCTTCTTTTCCAGCTTTGGCTACGAGCAACATACGCTCTTGTGACTCCGAGAGCATGAGTTCATACGGCGTCATGTTCGGCTCACGCCTTGGGACATTCGCCAATTCCAGCTCAATGCCCGTCCCAGCTCTGGATGCCATTTCACAGGAAGAACTCGTCAGCCCCGCTGCCCCCATATCTTGAATGCCAGCTAAAATGTCTTTATCCAAAAATTCCAAACAGGCTTCCAAAAGCAATTTTTCCAAAAAGGGATCGCCGACTTGAACATTTGGCCGTTTTTTCTCCGAGGCATCGTCAAAACTGTCAGACGCCATCGTCGCGCCATGAATGCCATCGCGCCCAGTTTTTGCACCAATGTACAACACCGGATTTCCCACGCCCTCAGCCGCGCCAAGTAGCAATTGTTCGGTTTTTACAATGCCCAAGCAGAATACATTCACCAATGGGTTCTTGCCATAAATATCGTTAAAGGCAATTTCACCACCAACCGTCGGCACCCCCATACAGTTGCCATACCAGGAGATCCCAGAGACGACGCCTTTGAGCAAATGCCGGTTCTTGGGTTGATCGAGTTCGCCAAATCGAAGGGAATCAAGAAGAGCGATGGGACGAGCGCCCATCGTAAAGATATCGCGCAAGATACCACCGACACCGGTGGCCGCGCCTTGGAAGGGTTCAATAAAGGAAGGATGGTTATGGGATTCCATCTTGAAGACAGCACAAAGGCCATCGCCAATATCTACAGCCCCGGCATTTTCCCCAGGCCCTTGAACCACGCGCTCCCCTTCCGTGGGAAAACGCTTGAGATGTATCCGAGAGCTTTTGTAGGAACAATGCTCACTCCACATGACGGAAAACACGCCAAGCTCCGTGAGGTTTGGTTCACGTCCAAGGTGAACGAGGATTTTTTGATACTCCTCATCGGACAGCCCATGCTGTTGAATCACCTCTGGCGTAATGTCAGTCTGAGAAGGCTGCATGAGTGGAATACTTAAAGTGAAGCTTTAATTGAATTATGTTGTTAAATAACGATTTATTTTTGGCTCTTCCCCGCCTATGCCAGAAGAGGAAAAGGGAGGTAGAAGACTTCTATCTCATAGGTGGAGAATATACAGGTTCTGAGTGGAAAAAGAAAAGGTGGGTTATTTTAACAGGGTTTCGCTCCTGTAGACGAGTCACTTTTGCTTCGGCAAAAGTGACCAAAACCATTTTCGCCCGTGCGCGGCCCCATAGGGGTCCCTCCGCCTTCGTATCGAATTACATGGCTCATAAACTCGCTCCGCTCAAACAGTCTTCGCCAGAGAGTCGAATTCGATACTGCGGCTCCGCCGCGCCCAACGGCAACGGACGAATCAAAAGATGTCAGAAAGGGAAATAGTAAGAACTGGAAAAAGAAGAGATCGAAGGGTATCCGAATGGTTGAAGAGATTGACTCGTTGGTAGCCTGTTTCTCCCAGGGAAAATACCTCTACTGTTTTGGCTGTGGGATCGGCGATCCAAGATTCAGTAACGCCCGCACGGGCATAGAGCTTTTGTTTTGCTCCTCGGTCGCGTTTTTCCGAGGCAGGAGAAAGGATTTCGACCACAAGGTCAGGGGCACCATGAATATTGGGTTCCTTGATGATCGAGAGGCGGTCTTTTCCAATAAATAAAATATCCGGTTGGACCACATCGGTTTCGGAAAGCAGAACATCACAGGGGCCTTTGAGAGTTTCCCCCAGATCCATTTCATCTACAAATTGGTGCAGTTGAAATGCAAGATTTCGTGATACTTTTTGATGGTAAGGCGTAGATGCAGGAAAGCTGTAAAGGTCTCCATCCACGATTTCATATCGCTGATCTTCAGAAAGTTGTAGGTAGTCTTGGTAGGTGAAACGAAGAGCAGCGTTCATGTGAGACATCCAAGTGAAAAAGAGTAAAGGCAGGGAGGAGGATAGTCAATACACGGTCGCAGCCTTATCCTGGCCTACGTTGCCTCCAGTGGCATTGCCAAAAAGTGGGTATGCAGTGTGGGTATGATCCACATGTTTTATGGTCTTTTCGAATCTTAAACTCAAATGTCACTTTCTTGAGATAACCTCGCCGCCACAATCTCTAGTCAGAATTGATAGATATGTTAGCCGCTAAACGCCAAGGTCCTTTTTGACTTCAGCGAGAGAAACTGTCGGGGAAGATTTTTCTGTTTCTTTTGCGCTGCGAAGATCCTTCAAGTCTTCATAATCCTCTATCTTTTCCTGAAGTTGAACAAATTCTTCATACGGCAGCACGACAAATTCTTTTTTGCCTTCTTTTTCAATTATTTGTGGGTGAAGTGTCATCGATAAATATCCTTTCTATGTTTGATTCGATATACGATGATTCGATCACCGCTGACTTCAAACAAAGCCCTATAGTTGCCCGCCCGCATGCGATACTCGGGGGTAAAATTGGTAAGTTTTTTCACGTCTCCTTTCAAATCATCTTCAAGCGATTCAATTTGAGCGATGATTCTTGCCACTTCTTTTTCAGGAATGTTCTTCAGATCTTTAATCGCGGTAGGTTTGAGTTCTACGTGATACTTCATGTTTTCTCTTCATGAATTCCTGAAGCTTTCTAGCGTTATAGAATATAAATGAATGGCGCCACTATAAACAGCTAAACTTTCCCTTCGGCGTTATCCAGCAGTTCTCGGGAATCCTCCATGCGTGGGAGCACTCCAACCCGATCCCCCTTCGTATCCACGATGAGCCGCTCTTCTCGCTCACCCATCATGTCCTCCCTGGGCAGTCTCGAATATCAGAATGATGAGAAAACTCACCCCCTGTAATCATCAGTCCGTCTTCATAAGAGAAGACGACGAACTCTTAAGATCAGACAATACAGGTTCTGGGGAGAAAAATAAAAGGTAGGATTATTTATGTGGGGTTTCGGCCCCACTCGACGAGTCACTTTTGTTTCGGCAAAAGTGACCCAAACCATTTTCGCCCGTGCACGTCCCCTCCGGGGAAACTTTGCCACGGAACCAAATTACATGGCTCGGAAACTTGCTCCGCTCAAACAGTCCTCACCAAAGAGTCGAATTTGGTTCCGCAGCAAAGCCGCGCCCAAAGCGGGGCAAAAAATTAGTTCTCTAGTGATTCAAAATTTCCTCGAACAGTCTTTGTGTCGGGATGATCTCCTCCTAAAACTCTTGTGCAAATCTCCAAGGCCCGTTCAAAGTGCGCCTTGGCCCCCTCCAGGTCGCCTAAGGCCTGCAACACCATCCCAAGATTGTTCACGCGAATCGCCACCGTCGGATGGTCCGGGCCATAGGTGGCTTGGGAAATTTCAAGAGCTCGTTGATAGTAAGTGTGTGCTATGTCAAACAGGGCTAACACATAGCGGTGATATTGAGCCAATTGAGTTGCTAGAGTGCATTTTTCATCAGGAGTCCATTCAGAATCTGAAGTCTCCGAGAGCACGGCGATAGCATGTGGGACATATCGCGCTGTTTCTTTCCATGAAGATGGATCATCTTTATCAAATGGGAATTGCTTTTCGAGGCATTTCACCATGATCCTGCCCCATGATTATTTTTCCTCTTTGTCCATTTGATTCTTTAAGACCGCTTGTACTAAGCGATGAAGGAAAACATCGTCACCCTGGCGTTCAACTAAAGAGTATTTCAAAAGAATTCCTAGAGACTGATTTAGCACTAACTCATTTTCGCCTAACTCTTGAAGCGATGGAGGGAGGTCCTCATGTTTTCCTAGAAAGAGTGCAAGCGGAATATCGTCAGGCGCTAAAAACGCGAAGGCTTTGAGAAGATCAGACGCGGCCTGATCTTCTTCTTGGATTTTTTGAAACGAGAGATTCCACGTTGTGAATACAGTGGCTTCATAGCCAGAGGGCTTTTTCCCTTGTTTCAACAATTCGACTTTTTGCTTCTCTGCCAACTCGACATATTTCGAAGTTGTTATCCTTGTTTCTTTGATGTACGCAGCTGCCTGTTCAAGCGCCAAAGGCAAATACCCTAACTCCTTGGCGAGAATAGTCGCTGACCCAAGATCATCACCCCCAGTTCTTTTAAGCAGAAACTCCACGGCTTCATCTTCATTCAACACACTGACCGATTCAGAGTGTGCGGTTTCACTCCAATTCGGATTACGAGAAGTAATCAGGACATGTCCATCGCCGCCTTGTGGTAGATATTTTTCCCTTATTTCCTGTGGATCTTCCGCGTTGTCATAGATCAACAACCATTTTTCATTTTGACCGAACCATGCACGAACGGCTTTGATGATAGCTGGTTGGTCTGTCATACCTTTTTCAGGAAGATTTAACTCCTGTGCCAAAGCTGCATAATCTGCCGCCAACGTTTCCTGTTTTTCCGATTTCACCCACCACACCACCTCATATTCCGATGAATGTCGATACGCATATTCAATTGCGGTTTGGGTTTTCCCAACTCCACCAAGGCCTGTAATAGCTTGAGTCACTGCTGCAGCCTTGCTTGTGGAAAGAGTCGTTCGAAGCTTTTCGAGTAATTCAACTCGCCCCGTAAAATTCGGATTCCGGTGATGCGAAACATTCCAAATCGGCGGCAGAGCACCGGGGAATCGTTTGGGTTTGGGAATAGTCTTCTGTTGGGTGGCAGGAAATTTGGGGGGTGTGGAAGGTTTTCCTCGTTCTTCCTTTATGCGAGTCAATAAATATTCTCTAGCGTGGTTTTCTTCTTTGTCGGCTAAATCTATATAAACGATTTGAGCTAATAACCCTTTGAGTTCGACTTCTCTGACTCGTACAGGGAATAATTTTCTCTTTTCCCCTGTAGGGTCTTGTGCAAAGGCTGCGACCCATTCTGCTTTTGAGAACAAAGAATTTTGATAATCAGGAGATAACACCGGAATGGTGGCATTTGCCAGCTTCGTGGCATTATCCATTTCAACCACGAAGTTATTTCCGGCGTGAAAATCCCAAGCCTGAAGAACGACGGAATACCCAGCTTCTTCCAATTACCAGGCAATCCATTCAGCCCAGGCTCTATCGGCCTGGGTATAACTGATAAAGAAATCTTTCCGTGCCATAGGGACATAAGTCTAGCACATCAGTTTCCAGATTTGCTTTAGTCCCATGTTTTCTCAATGCGTTGGGTGCGGGGTGGCCGTAGTATCGACTTCGACTCTTTGTTGAAAACTGTTGCCATCCTCGCCTTCGGATGCGGCGGAGCTGGAGCCCCGAATCGACTATTTGGCGAGAGCTGTTTGAGCGGAGCGAGTTCTCTCGCCATCTTATTCGGGGTGTAGGCGGAGGAACCCCCTTGTGGCCGCAGACGGGCGAAAATGGTTTTGGGTCATTTTGCCGAAACAAAAGGACCTCGTCGCGCGGGGACGAAACCCCGCATAAGATAAAATTAGTTTTTGGGAATTGGAGGAAACGACAAACAGGCAGGAAAGCCAAAACAATTATTTAGGATCTTGAGCACACCGAAAACCAGTGGTACCAAGACTGGTTTCGGGCAGAGTGCCAAATCGACTCGCAGACCTTACGGCGAGCGGAAGATCTATCCATGACCCTCCCCGCACTACTCGCGTTTTTCCATGGGCAGGACCTTGGGGGTTTAGGGTAGAAGTCTGTTGATAGTAATCTTCCGCATACCAGTCAGCCGTCCACTCCACGACATTGCCATTCATATCGTGTAATCCCCAGGGATTGGCTTCATAGGAACCAACTGGGGCGGTTTGGGAAAAACTGTCATCATATTGAGGCGTCACGTTGGCAAGCTTCAACACCAGATTGGCTGTCCGATCTCGAATATTGGCGACTTGACCCAATCGAGCATTCCCATAGGTCCATTCATTGCCCCACCAATATCGAATCGTGGTCTCTGCCCGTGCCGCGTATTCCCACTCGGCTTCGGTCGGAAGACGTTTGCCATAATGTTTGCAATAGGCATGGGCATCTTCCCACGACACCGCCACCACTGGATGGTCACCATGTTTTGAGGTGAACACGTTGAGGCGACCATCTGGCTGTCGCCATTGGGCTCCGTTGATATTGGCCCATGTTCCTTTTCCATCCAACCCAAATGCGCCACCTTTCCGCTCCGCGGTTGTCTGATACTTGGTTGCAAGCACAAATTTTTCAAATAAATCGTTGTTCACTTCGTATCGATCCAGATAAAACGTATCAATTGTCACTGGATGACGAGGCTGTTCATCCTGAAATCGGCCCCAACATTCTTTAATGGGAAGCTCATCCTCCGTACATTCCCTCACCAAACGATCGACCTCAAATTGAGTACTACCCATTAGAAATTTCCCTGGAGGAATATAGGCCATTCCCCTTGGGACTGCGGCCAGGGCCTTTTCTTTTTCCTGAATTTTAACCAGTGCGTTGGCTTCTTGTTCGCGTTGTGCTTGCTCTCGCGCTTCTTTCTTTCTTTGAGCCTGCACTTTGGCGAACTCCACAGCCTTTGCCTGCGCGCGCTGGTCCTCAATGGCATCTTCGATACTCGGAATCTGTCAATGACTTTGGGACACCCCGCGACCGAATTTAGAGTATTTCCCATCGCTCTTGATAATGTTGG
>JAQBUF010000067.1 GCA_027623995.1 Nitrospirota bacterium | reverse complement strand
ATCTCACACCCTCTCTGAACTTCCACCGGCCCTGCTTCTTTCCGGAGATCCGGACAGATCGGAAGGGCAAAGAACGCAAAGTGTACCGCTACGAAACGATGAGGACACCCTATGAGAAGCTGAAAACGCTCTCGAACGCCGAGCACCACTTGAAACCCGGGAGTACGTTTGAAATACTGGATGCGACCGCGCATCAACTCAGTGACAATCAAGCGGCGGACCTTCTCCAGAAGGCCCGTCAGCAATTATTCACCACAATTCATGCACGAACTCAGAACATCGGATGACAGACTCTCCACTGATTCGGAGTTCAGACTCATTTAGGGATTGAAAAATACTGTTTCGATGGCAACATGTGCCTGAAACGATCCATGCGTCTTTACCTTAAGCCAAGAATTGTCACTTTGGCAATTTCCTGAATAATATTAAAAAGAGGGTCAATGAAACTTCACTGTTTTGTATGTGCCTCACCCCTATTTCCTGATGATTTGGTGAGGGATCAGAAAGCTCATACGCATTATTTGGAAAAAAATGTAGCATCAGCTGAAGCAGGTGGTGTGGAGTTAACGGTCATTCAAAATGGATGCTCGTTTTCCACGAAATCGGTTCATCGAATTCAGAATCCTCTTGTAAAAAGTTTGGCCTATAATTGGTTGGTCTGTGATGCCAATTGCCAAGGAGACTACTGGCTTTTTTTACCGGAAGATTGCTATGTCAAACCCAAAGGGTGGCAAGAAATCCATCGTCATATGGAAAAAGGTAAAGCCTGTTTTGCTTTATCAAGAGATCCTAAGGCACTTGTTGGGCAACGAGGCATCTTCCAAGAAGTGCCCAAAGATATTCTGGCCTTATGCGATATGAATTTTTTGGGAAAAGAAATTGGGTGCGTGGTGCTTCGAGGGGAATTGGATCAAAAGGGATTTCATAGTATTACAAAAAAATGGGAAAAGCTTTCCAAAAATTCTGATTGTTGGGGAAACGAATTATATCAAACTATGAACCTGCCGGATCATCCTGATATTAACCGGTCCTTACAGCTTCCTATTTTTCAAGACTATGGTTTTGATGGGTGGAAAGCCACGACCACAGAATTAGAAGCAACCTTCATGGATATTGTCGCCAGAGGGTTGGAGCGACAACAGATGCAAGCCGATGCGTTAAAAGGCCTCATCTCTCATTATGGACATCTGATTACCAGTCTCCCATATAAGGGCGCTTGGTCAGAGTTCATAGACCGAATCAAAAAGTAGCGCCTTTGTGCTGCTTGTGTATGATTACGATAAAAACTCAGCACCTGGAGGCGATCCGATTACATGAAAATTGGTTTTGATGCAGCTCCTCTCATTCATCCTGTCGGAGGAATCGCGAATTATGCCAAGAATTTATTGCACGCTCTGTTAGAGCTGAAAAGCGGCGATACTTTTTTTGGATATATTCCCACTGGTACGACCACTCGGTTGCCTTGGCCTATAGAGAGCCATCCGGACTATTTACAATGGGTAGAGGCCGGGCCTTTAAGCTTTCGTGTCCGAGGATACATTGATCAACTCGATGTTTATCATGGAACAAATTTCAAGGTTCAGACTTCAGGTCGTTATGGTACGGTGTTGACTATTCATGATCTGTGGTTAGATCGACATCCTGAATATTCCAAAAAACTCTTTGGGCAGCGCCTTTCATTTATACGGACGAAACGCCGGGTGCAACGGGCTTCGCATGTGATTGCGGTGTCAGATTTTACCGCGAATGAAATTCAGGAATTATATGAGGTGCCAGCGAAAAAAATATCGGTTATCCATCATGGTCTGCCGAAGGACTTTTTCCCAGACCCTGGTGCAGACACGGACTATCTCGCATTGCGCGAACGTCTTGGGATTTCAGGCAAACCCTTCATTTTATTTGTTGGTGGGGCTAATCCTAGAAAAAACCACCAAACTCTCCTCAAAGCTTTTGCCGAGAATGCTTTTCTCCGCCAAAGCTATTCGCTCATCATGGTAGGGAGTACCACATTTAAACGCCTGACCATTGGGAAAACTATTCACGATCTGAGTGTCAGCGAATGCGTCGTCTGTATTGAACAACTGCCTCTCAATGAACTTCGGGTGCTCTATTCAAGGGCCTCGTTATTTGTGTTTCCTTCGAGGTATGAAGGGTTCGGTTTTCCCGTTCTTGAGGCCATGGCGTGTGGTGTTCCCGTTGTGACCTCTCGATGTTCCGCATTGCCCGAGGTGGCGGGAGAGGCTGCGGTACTGGTAGATCCTGAAGATGCCAAGGCGTTGGAACAGGCTATGGTTCAAGTCCTTCAGGACTCAGATTTTCAGGCAACACTGCGGCAAAGGGGGTTAAAACAAGCTGCCAGTTTTGATTGGACGCGGATGGCAGAGGAAACTCTTCAGGTCTATCAATCGATTTGTCAATGAAAATGATTTTGGGTATTAAAGGAAATTAGAAATACCTATCCAAGTAGATGGGTTGGCATATTTCACGAAAAAGAGCCTGCCGAATGATTTGGAAAGTTTCAATAGTCAATGTCGAAAATTAAAGTGCTACAAGCCGCGAGTCGGTTAGATATGGGAGGAACCGAAAAGGCTCTTCAGGTGTTCTGTAAATATCTGGATAAATCTAAATTTGAGGTGATGGCCTGTGGGTGGCAACAAGGTGGTTGTCGTGTTGAAGAAATAAAAAAACTGGGGATTTCAGTCATTGAGGGGCCTGTCGATATCAATGAAGTCGTCCGCGAGCATAAGATTGATATTTGCCATGTGTATCGGTCTGGCCATCATGAGCAGGGTTCGCTTCCTGAGAAAACTGGAGGATGGCCAAAAATCGTTGAGACAAGTATATTTCATGATTTTGATCCCATCGAGGGAGAAAGAATTGATTGCCATCTCTTTGTGTCGGAATTCTCGAAAACTCGCTATTTGCAGCGGGGTTGCGCACGGGATTCTGCACAACATGAGGTGATGTATAATCCCGTGGATTTCGAAGAGCTCTTGCCTAGGACAAAGGAATTTTCCTACACCATTGGTCGATGCAGTCGAGCGGATGATGCGAAATGGCATAAAGTGTGTATCGATTGTCTTCCAAAAGTTTTTCGAAAGGTTCCAGAGGCTCAATGTGTCATTCAAGGAATCCCAGATACGATGCGGGAGCGTTTGGCTCAATTATCTTTAGGGGACAGAGTGCAGCTTTCTGCCCCCACTGTGAAGGTGCAAGATTTTTATCAGAAAATTGATATCTTTACCCATGGCGCGCGTGTTGGTGAAACCTTTGGGAGTGTCATTGCTGAAGCCATGGCCAATAAAATTCCTGTGGTTACGTTGAGTACTCCTCGTGGGAAAAAATCAAATGCACAGGTGGAATTAGTCGAGGACGGGATTACGGGGTTCACCTGTCGGTGGTCCTGGCAATATGCGAATGCGGTCATTGAACTATTAAAAAACCATGACCTGAGAGAGCGGTTTGCAAGGCAGGGGTATGAGAAGGCTCGTGAGCAGTTCGAGGCCTCACGGCTCACAAGAAAACTCGAAGGTATTTATACGTCTCTGATGGATGGCCCGCATGTCTGAACTTTTGGAATTTTAATTCCTGTTAGAACTCATGGGTGGCACACTTGAAAACATTCTTGTCATTAAACTTAGGTATATAGGCGATGTCCTTCTCACCACGCCACTATTACGGATTCTTCGCATAAACTTAGCTCACGCCCGCATTACCGTTCTTGTGAATTCAGGGACGGAAACTATTTTGCAAAATAATCCCTGTGTTGATCATGTCACCGTGCTCCCTCGAGGGAATGTCTTTGAACAGATGCAATTCCTCCGGTCCATTCGTTCATGTCGATACGACTGCGTGATTGACTTATCTGATGGGGATCGGTCTGCCATCATCACAGCCATCTCTGGTGCAGCAACTACAATTGGTTTTAATCATGAACGCCGATGGAGGGGAAAGGCCTATTCTTGGTCAATCGATGGTCAATATGGCGCTATGCATATGCTGGATTACCATGCTCAGGCACTCATTCCGCTGGGTATAGAACCCTGTGTATGTGCGCTAGAATTAAATGTCAGTGATAAAGAAAGCCAGGCAGCAGAAGAGATTCTTGCCACCCATGGCTTGAGTGACAAAACATGGATCATGTTACATCCTGCTGCTCGGTACTGGTTCAAAGCCTGGCCCGCTGAAAGATTTGCCGCGTTAGGCGATGCTTTGGTTCGCGAAGGGTTTCAAGTGGCTTTAGTAGGAAGTGAAAATGAACAAAGAGTGGCTGATAAAGTCATGCAGTCGGCTGAGCAGAATTTTGTTTCACTCGTTGGGAAGACGAATCTTCGAGATCTGGCGGCCTTGATGAAACAATGCAGCCTGTTTGTGGGCAATGATGCAGGCCCAATGCATATAGCCGCTGCAGTCGGTTGTCCGGTTGTCGCCTTGTTTGGTCCTACGGATCCCGCAGTATGGGGGCCTGGTGGTCCTGCATCAAAGGTTATCTACAAAGGATTAGATTGCCGGGAATGTTTTTATCCAGGATGTTCACGTGGAGAAATGAGTTGCATGAGGCAAATTTCGCTTGAGGAAGTAATCAATGCTGCCAAAGTTCTTTTATCTCAAAAGTAGAAGGGGGCTGTTTTTTGAATTTTTCAGTCTGGGAGCTGTCTGTGTTATCAATTTCAAGAATTTTAGTGGTAATGGATGGAGAGAGCTTAATTCTTGTCAACTTTAGACTGATTCTTTCATGCGTAAAGTGATGCTTTTACAACAATTTTTGAGAAAAGTTATTCGCAATTGGATGATGAAGCATGGACGGGTCGGTCGGTCCAAGGCGAAGCGTATCTTTCGTCTGATGATGGACCCTTGCCAAGTGGTGGAATTAAAGCCAGGTCTTCGTATTTCCGTGGACCTGCGAATAGCCAATCAAGACAGTCTTTTTTGGTTTTTTGAAGAGACCGAGCCCGCGTTGCAATGGGCGATTAGAACGTTGCTCCCAATCGAAGGAACCTTTTTTGATGTTGGGGCTAATGCTGGCTTGATGGGATTATTGGCGGCACATGATCGAAACGCAAAGGTGTTTTTTGTTGAACCTCACCCTCGGTTAGCAGAAACTGTTCGAAATAATCTCAGCCTCAATGATTTCAAGCATGAGGCAAAGGTACTTGAATGGGCGGCCTCAGATAGAGATGGTGAGGCCAAACTTCATGTGCATGATTCACGGAATGATGGAGCTCATACGCTCAAAGAGTTTGCCGGATCAGTTGGATCCCATACTGTGCAGACGAAGCGTCTTGACTGTTTCCTAGAGGATGCGGGCATTGTCCTCGTGGATCTCATGAAAATTGATGCAGAAGGGCATGATTTTGAGGTGCTCTCAGGTTTGGGGGAATTTTTAGCACCCTCGACTCTACCCATGATCTATGTAGAAATGGAGCATTGTAATGAATGGTCCCAAGGAATTTGGGACCTTCTTTTGGAAAGAGGGTATGTGCCTTTTTCAGCCGTCTCTGCCTTCATTGATACTCTGTATAAGTTCGAGAGGATGCAGGAGGCAGGCAGGTCTATTGCCTGGTTTAAACCGACTGAAACTTTGGCTGGAGGAAATATGTTATGGGTCGAACGCGGGTCTATTATCCAGGATAGATTGAATGAGTATTATTCGGTCGCATCGAATCTTCGTTAAATAGATTGTTTTTTTGAAAAACCTAAGGGGCGTTTCTTTTGAAGCCCAACGTCTTGTATGTTACGGAAATGCAGAGAGCGGCGCGTAGTGCATTGGAACCCCCAACAGTTCTTCAAGCCAAGAGTCCATCTCAGATTTTGGCAAAGGCATCATGTTCAATCGTACTTCGAGTTGGTACTGATTGCCGGTGGTCATGACACCAATGACGGCTGCCGCATTTTTGTGTTGGGGAAGTAGGACTTGAGTATGAAATTCACAAATCGTGGTATAGAGCCGGCCGCTTTCCCCAACAATCTCTAGAATATCCGGAAGTTCTGTTAAGCAGATATGTCCTGAGCACCGATAGGCAAAGCGGCTCTTGGGTGCAAGCGCTTGAAGGTCGTACAGAGCTTTTTGAGTAAATCCTGTGAGATATACCCTGATCGGCGAAGTGGGTTGTTGGTAGGTACTGGCTAATCCACTCGCTGGTACAAGAAATGCGAATGGGTCGGAAGAATTAAATTCAAATTGACAGGGGCCAAAGGCATCGGCCCACGAACAAAAAAACGGCACTTCTTCCTGGGTTGAACGCAGAGTGACTTTGTTGTTTTTGCATTCAATTTCAATGGGAAGCTCTAGAAGGTCAACGGCTGTTTGGAATGCCTGTAGTCGTTCGTCTATCCAGATTGATGCTTGATGATTGATCCAGGTATCCCCTGCCGCGATCACTTCACTGGTATGCAGGCGAATACGAATGAAGGAATGGGTATGGCGAAACCCAATCCAAAACATGGCCTGCGGTAGGAGGGTGGCAAGATGTCCGGAAAGTTGCCATGGATGGCTGATGGAACAATAGGTACTGACGGATTGGTATTGTTGAAACACCGTGTGATAGCGGCCCGCTAAGAGGAAAAAGTCACCCTGCCAGTCATCGAGAATGTGGAGCATCGTGACATCTTCAATCGGCCAGGGTTCAAGTGCCTGAATGCTTTCAGGGGAAGAGACCTGCCATTCTTCAACGTAACAAATCCCTTCCTTCTCTGGATCTACTGGGCGTAGCCCTTGGCGTTCCAAGCGTGTGATGGTTGTCAGCACTTCATCGAAGCTGAGCGAATTCTGAGATTCCCACCGTTGCTCACGCATGGCCGACAAGTGCCCAGGGCAAAGGCCGGGTAGGAATTGCAATACACCGGGACGAGGAAAAAATCTGGTGAGAGACCTCTAAGTGGTAGGGATGTTTATGTTTGGGATTGTAGGCGATGAAGATCGCCATAACCACCGACTGGAAATTTGTTAAAGGAACAGGTTCCCATGGGCACTGTGTGAGCCACTTCATGCATCCTGAAAATGCCACGGACCGACAGACCCATGTATTGTAGCTGCACGATCTCATCGTGCCCTCTTTATAGATGCATGGGCCATTGACGTTCCAAAGACGCAGCATGAGATGCTGCAGCTACAGCTAGAGGCGTTTTCTCAACAGAGTCCATTCGATAAAAAAATGGCGGAGAGGGCGGGATTCGAACCCGCGGTAGGGGGTAAACCCTACGGCGGTTTAGCAAACCGCTGCCTTCGGCCACTCGGCCACCTCTCCGCATTTTTTTGTTAATAACTTGGGATTATCGGTTATTCGGAAAATTTAGTGAAGCCTCGTTAAGATTCAAATGCATCGCTGATGTAAAAGTGAAAGCAAGGCTCCACTGTAGGCAAAATTAGTTCAGAAGTCCACCCCAATTCAGGATTAAGATACAATGGCTATTTATTCATGGTGGTGGTTTAGAAAGTTAGAGAATTGTTTGTTCACAAATTACTATGCATGTCCCTTGAGCAAATCAATTTCTTCACCACCGTCCATGTTTTTGCCAATTTGTTCAGCAAGGTTCTTCAGTTTTAAGACTTGAGGGTGATCTGGGGGAAGCGGGTTCCCGTGTTCATCCGTCAGTAGTTCTTGCATGCCTTCGAGCATAGCTTCCATTTCAGGAAATGACACTTTTGGGGCTTTCTTTTTACTCATCTGTGTTCCTCCGGTGGCCCAAAGACTGGTGTATATGATTGATGGATTCCTGCCTGACTATGGGAATACTATTTCCAACTGATGGCGATTATAGCAGGCAGGCCTAGGGGGTTGTCGAGGTGTTCTGGTTGAAAATCATCGGTGATTTTTTGGGAATGTACAACAATAGGCTGAAAGATTCTGCGTTGTTACTTCCTAGAGACTGTGGTTATTCAATCAGTCATAGATGGGTGATGGGGTGAGCTACTAATCCATCAATTGTGGGAAGATGAGCCAGAAAATGCCAATGACAATGGAAATGCCATGCAAAAGGGACAGTATGACAATGGAAATTATCGAGGGTGTTTGGTTGAGGGAGTTCGTAAGGATTTGAGCGTAAAGAGATTTATCTTCAAAGGTCTGAGAGCCTTTGAAAAAAAATCTGAACGATGCCCGGGGACTAAAGGGATTTGGGAAACGCAATTTGAGCCTGCGAGATTCTTCTAGTAGGCAGGCTGTCTCATACCAATAGGCTTCTTGGGCCTCCTTCAAGCTTTTGGCTTTGTCCTTGTGTTTTAGTGAATGCATGAGTGCCTGGAATTGGTGGTTGAGGGAGAAAAATCTAGACCGGAGGGCGATTTTTTTTAGGACGAAGGTCATGATGGACATTCGTTGGCTGTTCAGGCTGGCCCCACAAAAACTGCGATTACGTGTCGTACCAAGTTGCATAGTCGATGTCTCCCAACAAGACAGATAGTCAGGATCCTCTCTATTGATGCCTTTTTTTACTGTGCCTGTTTGTGTTGATGAGAATCAATTACCCAAAAGGAGGGTGTCGATAGGGATTCGCTCAATTGAGGGTCGAAAAGAAATGTGTCTGTAGCAGGCAACCTTGGATTCGATGACAGATGCTATCAGGGGAAATGGGCCCTCATCGAGAGTTTGTGAGGAAAAACTTGGGGAAGATTGTGGATACTACCCGGCCTGATCTTGCTTGAGAATACCTTTTATGAGGGTTCTCAGATTCTCTATGCCAATATTATCCACACGAATATTTCCGTTGAGTACGATCGTTGGCGTATGTGTGACTCCAATACGTTCACCCCATTTTGTTCCATGGGCTAATGCTTTATAAGGTTCGCCGCTGGACATCCCTGCTTCAAAGTCCTTGATATTGAGCCCTACTTCCCGAATCAAGAGGGATCGAAGACTTCTGTCAAAGATATGGATTTTGTCTTTATGAATGGTTCGAAATAGCGCGGTTTTCATCTCAGAGCCTTTGCCCATGACTTTGGCTTGTTCATACATTTCAAACGCGGTTGGGAGTTTTCCTCGCATGACAGGAAATCCAATCATGCGTACTTCTAATCGGTCGCCAAATTCTTTTTTGAGTTGAGTGCCGACCTCGCTATCAAACATATGGCAGTGAGGGCAATAAAAGTCAGCAAATTCCAAGAGTAGCACTTTCCCTGTGGTATGAATCTCAGGCTCATCCATCATGCGAAATTCGCCAGGAAGTTTGTCTGCCGCAAATGTGGTTCCTGCAAAGATGAACAATAAGGCCAAGCTCCAAAGTGCCTGAATTCGAATAGAATGCCGAGTCATATTCTGCTCCTCTTGAATGGGACGAGTGTCATGAAAAGGTCTATTCTTTCACGCTAACATGCCGGAAAGTCTGAAGCAACATGAGCAGAGTGTATTGATAAGCCTGCCTCTCCATCATGATTTTTTGCCTGGCAGTGAATTCTTGGGAGGATAGCCTAGTTTTGCTAGAATGGGTCATTCTTGTGGATCTATTTAGAAATAATTCTTGTTGGTAAAAACCTGAAGATGTGTTTCTGGATCACAGGCAATAGTCCCCTTTGGAATTGGTCTTTATTCAAACATACAACGGAGGTAGTCAGATGACGGTGATGAGCCTGGCAGATTTCCAGACATTTTCAAGTGAAAAAATGAAGAAGCATAACATGTTTCAATCTTCGCGCTTTTTTTGTGATGTGTATTGTTTTGAGCCTGGGCAAGAGCAAAAAAAACATGTCCATGCGGATCAAGATAAGGTCTATCTTGTACTCGACGGGCAAGGGACGTTTCGGGTTGGGGAAGAAGAGCAAGTACTGGGCGCTGGACAGGGAACCATGGCCCCGGCAGGGGAAGAACATGGGGTGGCGAATCTTTCAGGAGGACGGTTGCGGGTACTCGTGTTTATGGCTCCAAACCCTTCGTGAGGACCGTACTCCGTAAAGCGTGATGCGTAGGGATCGAGATTTGAGTCCTTCACACAACACGCATGACGCTTCACGTTTGACGGGTGACGATTACTTCCGTTGAATGCTTTTGAAAATCTCAGGTTGTTCTTCACCGGTGACGGACAAAAATCCCACCGCCCCTTTGGCGACTCGGAAAATGCTGTGGTCGACCAGTAAATAATCTCCTGGGATCTCTACCTTAAATTCGACGATCGTGGATCCTGCCGAGGGGACCAGCGTGGTCTGGACGTTTCGGTTTACGGCGCCATCAAGAGCCCCTTCAACATAGACAGTATCGAAAATTTCACCGATGATGTGGAAGGATGAAATGCCATTCGGTCCAATGTTTCCGAAATAGATTCGAACCGTTTCTCGTGCCTTGGCCTTCAGGGCTCCATCACCGGTCAAGGCACCGTCTTTTCCATTAAACACCACATAATCCGGATGTTCCGCTAGGCCTTTTTCCATTGAAAGTTCAAGCTGATCTTTTTTATCAGGCGAGGGCTGAGTAAAGAACTCACTTTGCAGGACATAGTATTCCTGATCGACTTTAGGTAGCCCCTTAGTGGGTTCGACCAAGATCAATCCATACATGCCATTGGCAATATGCGCGGGAATATTGGGCACCGGGGATGCGCAGTGATAGATGTAGAGTCCAGGGTTTAAGACTTTAAACGAGAAGATCGATTCTTGCCCTGCCGTGACCAGGTTAACCGCAGCTCCGCCTCCAGGTCCGTTCACGGCATGGAGGTCAATATTGTGAGGAAATCGATTGTCCTTGTGATTCTTGAGATGAAACTCAACCGTATCGTTTTGGCGAACCCGGATCATCGGTCCTGGAACGGAATGGTTAAATCCCCAATAGGTATACTGCTTGCCATTGGTTAATTCTCCCATAAATTCATGCGCTTCAAAATTGACCACCACGCGAGCAGGGGCGGAGCGTGTAATCGGTGGAGGCACTTGTGGGGCCAAGGTCAACGTTGCTTGAATCGTCTGTTGTTCTGCTAAAGCGGTAAACGGTAAGAGGCTTATCAGGGATGCTATCAAGAGAACCGAACGAAGTTTGCCACCGGGCACATTCATATTGCACTCCTTGTGAAATTATAAACTTGGGAGATTATCGCTAGACGGTGTGCAGTATAGAGGAAGACAAATCAAGAAAATATGACTAATGTCATGTTTTTTGTTTTTGTATCTGATGAAATACTGGTGGAAGGGGAGTCTCACCACTGAACTCTCCTGGTGGGTGAGCCAAGGCTTTGAGAGCGTCAAGATTGCAGATCACGATCTTTTTGGCCTTCCCAAGAACGATATTCTCTGTTTTGAATCGCCCCATGATGCGGGTGGCGGTTTCAACCGTCAATCCGGCCATATCCGCGAGGTCACGACGAGTGAGTTTGGCTTGGAGCCGTATGCCATCAGGATCAGGCTGTCCACCCTTATTAGCCAAAGAGAGTAAAATTGATGCCATTCGTCGCTCAGCGCGGTGAAAGACCAAGCCTTTGGCGTTATCCTGTGCTTCCCGTAATCGTTCCCCAAGGTATTGAATGACCTCAATGGCCATTTCTGGGTTTCGACGAAGAATCTCCAAATACCGCGCCTTGGGAATCTTTAAAACGGTGGCGCCATCCAAGACCTTGGCGCATCCCGGATGAGCAGACCCTTCAAACACCGAGGCTTCGCAACAAAATAGGTCACCAGGCGTTAAGACCTTTAAGGTCATGTCTCTTCCGTCAGGTGAGGATTTCACGCACTTGACCGTGCCTTCTTTGACAATATGAAACCATTCGGTTGGGTCCCCTTCCCGGAAAATATATTCACCCTTCTGGTAGGGTATTTCTTGAACGTCCTTTAAGAGAAGGTCGTAATCCGATTCCGAAAGGGTCGCAAATAATGGAAAGGAGCGAAGGAGCGTAGGAAGTGACATATGTGTGGGTCAGTAATGAGTTGAAAGCCAGTGTCAATAAAAACGCTACCAAAAGGCCAAGGAGCCGTCAAACTGAATACTCGCCGATTGTGTTGAATCCAGGTATAATTTTGACAAGCGGTTTTGGGCTGGAATTAAGGATTTGTATTGTAACATACTTTTGGTAAATACACTCCATGTGTATAGGTTCACGAGTCCGTGGCTTTGGACGGGACATAAAATGTGTAGCTGCGGCATCTCATGCCGCCTCTCCTTTCGCTTTTCCGACTGATGGCAATGCCCGAAAAGGGCACGATGAGATCGTGCAGCTACAAAAAACGCAATGTAGGGCCTCTCTCATTTGTAAAAGGAGGACGTTCATGAGTTTTAGCGAAAAGTTAAAATGCTATCACTGGCAGTTCTGATGGTTCAGAATTAGATGATGACCAAATTGATTATGGAAAATGTATGACCGATGGAGGGAAAAGTATGGACAGGCTGAGTCACCAAAAGCCAATCTGTGTGCTTATGATGTTGAGTGTTGTTTGGATTCTCGGGGTCGGGTGTTCGTCAACTCCGGAAGAACCTTCTTCTTCTCGAACCACTCAAGATATGAGAGGGGACTCGGATCGGTTTTTCCAGAAAATGGAGCAAGAAGAAAAGAAGAAATAATCTCATCACCCACTTCTTTCGCTCGTGGTTTTTTCCGAATCGTGGTGAGGGGAGGCCGATTTACAGGCTTTAAAGATGGAAAATCCAGATCCAGACCTTCTTCAATACTTAGCGGGCTTAATCGCCTAATGATCCAGAGATATGCAGTATCAAGACAAGTAAATTCCTGGTTTGTTAGGTGAGAGAAAGGCTTTGCGTCCTTCTCCTGTCGCAAGGCTGAAGGGTCCTTTCCAATCCAATTGAACCGTTTTCATTATGATGATCCCATATTAAGCATTAGCCAACCGGTCACATAGTTTGCTTCCTCAGGTCCATACCATTGGTGTTTGGAATTTTAGACTTTTTTGTGGGCGCTCCAGATTCCAACAAATATAGTTTCCAATTTTCTACTTCCCAATCCGGGGCCATCAACAAAAAGGCCTCCTTCGCTCCATTAAGACTGTCTCCCAGAATTGGATAACGCTCTTGCATCAAGGTAAGGTTCAAATAGGCATCTGGATATTCTTTGAACTCGATTCCCTCTTTAATAAAAACTCCATATCGTAATCCATCAGTCACAATTAGTCTTTTACAATTTTTTCGGTCAGGATATTTGGGATCGTCAGTATAGGATTGGGCCTGGGACTTTGCGGTCAGACAGGAAAGGCCCTTTGCCTTCGCTTCCACTACAACCGACAGATTTTCTTCCTTCCTGGGAAGGGTTTTGAATAAGGCCAAATCAACGTAATTCCATTCGATGGCCATTTTTTGTGGAGTCCATCCAAGAGCCCGGAGAAGAGGAACTACTAAATAAGATACCGTTTCGGATTCAGAGGGATTGCCTCCTTCATTTTTATACCATTTGGCAATACGACTTAGCTCCCCAATTTCACCTAACAACGTCTGAATAGAAGTGCTCGCCACACCTCTGTTAAATAAAAATTCTGAGACAGCCTCTAGGTTAACTTCATTATTTTCTGTGGGAAACTTCGGTAAATCCTTTACATTCTCGAGAGAATTTTCATCTACATCCAGACTGATTTCAGCAATCCAATTCTTGACTTCATTGGAATCCAAAAATTGGACAGTATCACCAAATTTCAGGGAATATGTTTCAAATTGTTTGCGGCCACTCTCTGAATGTTTTCGATAATCCCAAAACCATTTGACCCGTCTATAATGTTGTAATTCCCATCCATCAATATCCGCAAACAAGGGACTCCAGTCATATCCACCTTTTATACGTCCTACTCCAAAAATCTCCTTGGTGCCAAGTCGCAGGACTACTAAGTCTTTTTCTTGTAATTCATAGAACCTTTTTAAATCAGTCAGTTTTCGTGAAGATTCATTCCATTTATCTCGCAGGACAGATTCACATTCCGGCCATGGTCCTTCGTAACCTGGTCCGTTTAGGATCACATCCCAATCCAGACAAATATCCACGTAATTCCTGTTTGTATCCCCAGCGGAAACTTGCCAGATTTTTCTTCCTTCAATGTTCATTCAACACCTTCCCTTTTTAAATGATGCCACTTTCCTGAGAAGTCAGGATTTTTCAATTCTCTTTAAGTCCCCGCTCCCCCAATACCCGCCGAAGTTCCAGAAGAGCGAGCGTATCTCGTTTGCAATAGGCCAATAGGTCGGCCTTTAGACGTGTTTGCTCATCGAAATCCAATCCGCCAAAAATCAAGCGGACATAGCCATCCGAAGCCATGCCTCCATCGTGGATGGCCAAATCGCTATAATCCAAAGAAGGAACGAGGGCAGGAAGCACGGACTTGAGTGAGTAGGAGCCGCCGAAATCCGGATGATAGTACTGCTGGCGCAGAATGGGAAGCAAATCCCACAATCGCTCGATGACTTGATCCAACTGCGGGGCATACATCGGAAACGCTTGGCGCAGAGCACGGAGAATTCTCCCTTCATAGGCGCTATACACACAGATGCTGCCGTTTCCTTCCAGAGAGGCCAACAGCGTATGGAGAAATTCTTCACGAGGGTCCTGTCGGGCTTCACATAAAAATTCTTCATGTTGTACCTGACCATTTTTGGCTTCAATGTGATTCGACCATTGCGTTGGTAAGGTTTGATACGGTCGTGTCGAGGGATACTGAGGTATGGCTAATTGGACCGTCTCGAAATCCAAATGATGAACCGGATACTGAATCGTACCGAGAGCCGGCATAAGCCCAGGGCCGATCCATTC
>JAQBUF010000010.1 GCA_027623995.1 Nitrospirota bacterium | reverse complement strand
CATTGATGGAGAAAAGAAAGCCAGGAAGGCCGCCTAGTCACGGCATCCCCAACATTTGACAAAAGCTCCCGACAACGATTTATATAGACAATGGTCAATCAGAAACCAGTTACTCCTGAATCAGCGCTGTCGTTAGTACTTCCGCTTTACAACGAGGAAGATGGAATCCGGGAGATTGCTTGCGGTCTTCTCAAAGAGTTCAAACGATGGGCTATTCGATGCGAGCTTGTACTTGTCAATAATGGATCGACTGATGATACTGCCAAAATTCTTAAAGAATTGGCGGAGGAATACCGTACTATTTCTGTCGTTCATGTTCCCGAAAATTTTGGATACGGCTGGGGAATCCTTTGTGGATTGCGTGTGACCACCAGTCCAATTGTGGGTTTCATGTGCGGGGATGGCCAGATAGTGCCAGAAGACGTGGCCCGAGTGTATCGTCGTCTAATTGAAGAGAATTTGGATATAGCCAAGGTTGTTCGGGTTGTGCGAGCTGATGGATTCCAACGCAAAGTCATGTCAAATGTCTACAACGGGATGTTTCGTGTTCTGTTCCACATTACTAGCCGTGATATTAATGGTACCCCGAAACTCATGCGACGCCAATGTTATGAAGAACTTAGTCTGGAGAGCAAGGATTGGTTTATTGATGCTGAAGTCATGATCAAAGCGGCCAATGGCCGGTACCGAATAGGAGAAGTTCCCGTGGAGTTTCGTCCACGGGTCAATGGTCGCTCACAAGTCAGGTTGAGGACGGCTTTTGAATTTCTCCGCAATATGGTTCGATATCGTTTTGTTCGCGAGTAAGGGGACGAATATGGCAAGTCAGCCGAAGGTTGTCATACTTTGTGGTGGGATGGGTACTCGTCTTAGAGAGGAAACTGAGTTTAGGCCTAAGCCACTAGTAGAGATCGGAGGCCGTCCTATTCTGTGGCACATAATGAAGAGCTATGCTCACTATGGTTTCAAGAATTTTGTCTTGTGCTTGGGCTATAAGGGAGAGTTGATTAAGGATTATTTCTTGAACTATGAAGCCATGAATAATGATTTTACCATCAGTTTAGGGAATCCAAATAAAATCAAAATTCACGGGAATCATAGTGAAAATGGGTGGACGGTTACGTTGTCTGATACTGGCACGACGGCCATGACTGGGGCTCGCATCAAGCGCATCGAACAGTTCATCGACGGTGATGAATTCTTCGCGACCTATGGGGATGGGGTCGCGGATATTAGAATTGATGAACTCCTGGAATTCCACCGGACACATGGAAAGATTGCTACGGTGACCGGCGTTTGTCCACCCTCACGATTTGGTGAGCTAATTGAAGTTGAAAATCAGGTGGTGGACTTTCGGGAGAAACCAGTTCAGCCCAAAGGCCATATTAACGGTGGCTTCTTTGTGTTCTCGCGCAGGGTGTTTGAATATCTTTCCTCTGAAGACAATTGTGTCCTGGAGAAGGAGCCTTTGGAACAATTGTCTAAGGATGGTGAATTGTTGATGTATTCTCATAATGGGTATTGGCAATGTATGGATACATACCGTGATCAGCAGGCTTTAAATGAAGCTTGGATGAAAAAATCTTCACCCTGGAAAGTCTGGGAATATGGAAGTGCTAAATAATTTTTGGGTCGATCGCAATGTTTTAGTCACCGGTTGCACTGGCCTTCTCGGATCGTGGATGACTGAGGCGTTGTGTCGGGCTGATGCCAATGTGATCGGTTTAGTGCGTGATGGAGTCCCGCGCAGCCGATTCATTCAGGACGGGATAATGCAACGGGTAAACGTAGTGCGGGGTGAGGTAGAAGACTTTCGTCTTCTTGAGAGGATTTTGAACGAATACGAAGTTCAAGCGGTCTTTCACCTTGCTGCTCAAACCATTGTGGGAATTGCCAATCGGAATCCCCTTTCGACTTTTGAGAGTAACATTCGAGGGACCTGGAATATTCTGGAGGCCTGTCGCTTGGTCCCAACCGTCCGGCAAATTATTCTTGCTTCCAGCGACAAAGCATACGGAGAGCAAGATGAGTTACCCTATGGAGAAAATACTCCTCTTCAAGGCACACATCCGTATGATGTCTCAAAATCCTGCGCCGATTTAGTGGCAAGTACCTACTTTCATACCTATCGGCTTCCAGTCTGTATCACACGGTGTGGAAACTTTTTCGGAGGCGGAGATCTTAATTTTAATCGAATCGTCCCTGGGACGATTCGCTCGGTTATTCGCGGAGATGTTCCGATCATTCGATCAGATGGTTCCTACGTTCGAGATTATTTTTACGTGGAAGATGCGGTCCGGGCTTACATGTTATTGGCTGAATGCTTGAGTGTGGACCCAACACTCGCGGGAGAGGCTTTTAATTTCTCTCATGAAATGCCTTTGACGGTGATTGAGTTCGTTCGAAAGATTCTCTTGTTGATGGGAAAGGCTGAACTGGAGCCAAAGGTGCTGAATGAGGCTTCCAATGAAATCCCTTGTCAGTATCTAAGTGCTCAGAAAGCCAAGGACCGATTGGGGTGGAATCCAGGTTTCTCCTTGGAGGAAGGCTTGGAAAAGACGGTCGAGTGGTACCGTGATTTTTTTAGCGATTGTGATCTCGGTAAATCTGTAGGGATTTCGTTGGTTCCTTGATGGTATATCGATAATGCGAGCATTAGTCATTGGGGCCTCTGGGATGGTCGGGGGAGCGTTGATGAGAGCCCTTAGCCAACGAGGCCATGAGGCGACAGGCACCTATCGAAATTACCCCATCGAAGGTTATTCGCTCCTTGATGTCAATGATGGTCCTTCCGCTGAAAGGTTGATTCTTCAGACAAACCCCGACTGGATCTTTTGTCCCGCAGGTATGACTCGGGCTGATCTTTGTGAAGAGAAACCTTATGAAGCACGTAGAGATATTTTTGAGGGTCCATTGAACATCGGTCGGCTCGGGAAGCGATTTGGTGCAGGGTTCGTGTTTTATTCTTCGTCCTATGTGTTTGATGGGCAGGAAGGACCTTATTGTGAAGAGGACCAGCCGAAACCTTTGAATGTATACGGGCAGTGTAAGTTGGCGGCAGAACTAGCCATCCAGGCTCAGTTAGATCGATGGTTGATCTTAAGAACAATTGTTGTCTATGGTCTTGAGGCACAAAGCAAGAATTTTGTGTGCCAAGTTTTACGCGCGGCTCAGAGTGGAACACGGATGCCTGTCACGATTGACCAGATTTCCAATCCGATTTACAGTGAGGACCTCGCCTCTTCAAGTGTGGAACTAGCGGAGCAAAACAAAATAGGTTTATACCACGTTGCCGGAGCGGTTAGTCTTGACCGCTTCAACTTTGGACAACTTGTTTGTGAGGTCTTCGGCTATTCCCCGGCTTTCCTCGACCCACTACCGACCTCCCAGCTTTTGCAGTTGGCGTCACGACCGCTTCATTCTGGACTTCGGATCGAGAAGGCTCAGGCCGAGCTTAAGACGCCCCTAAGGGGAGCTCTTGCCGGCCTTCAAGCCATGAAAGAAGAGATGTTGGTGAAAGAGTCTGTCAAAAGGAGGGGCATTTGAAAATCAGAAAGGGAAGGGCTTGTGTGCCTGATTGGGTTGTCAATGGCTCCGAGGCTGAAGAGGCGATTTATGCAACCATTTTGGACCAAGTTGCAGCTCTCTATCGTCTACGAAGTAGTCAGAATAAGTTTGAGCCTGGCATATCCAGAGTACATTATGCCGGGCGTGTGTATGACGAGCGAGAGATGCAGGAGGTTGTACGGGCGGCCCTTGATTTTTGGCTGACGTTGGGGCCGTATGGAACAAAATTTGAAAAGGTAATGCAGGAATTCTTTCAAGCTCGGGACTTCGCTCTGGTAAATTCAGGGTCATCGGCCAACCTGGTTGCTGTCACAACCCTGGTATCCCCCACAGTTGAAAATCATCTTCGGGCTGGGGATGAGGTGATTACTCCTGCTTTAACCTTCCCAACCACGCTTACGCCTATTATCCAAAACGGCCTCATCCCGGTCTTCATTGATTGTGATGTGGGAACCTACAATATTAGGGCCGAGCTTCTTGAAAAGGCAGTTTCTCCGCGTACACGTGCCATGGTAATTCCGCACACACTCGGGAACCCATGTGATATGGATGAGGTGATGCGTGTGGTTCACAAGTATCGTTTGTTTCTCATCGAAGATTGCTGTGATGCCCTGGACAGTGTCTTTCGGGACAGAAAAGTTGGAACGTTCGGTGACCTTGCCACGCTGAGCTTCTACCCTGCCCACCATATGACAATGGGGGAAGGTGGAGGCGTGGTAGTGAATAATAAAAAGCTTACCAAGACTGTGCGATCAATCCGCGATTGGGGTCGGGATTGCTGGTGTGACCCCGGCGTGAGCGATACCTGTGGAAAACGGTTCGATTGGAGCCTCGGTGGGTTACCCCAAGGCTACGACCACAAATATACTTATTCCACGATTGGATATAACTTAAAGCCAACGGATCTACAGGCAGCTATCGGTCTTGTTCAGTATGACAAGCTCAAGCTATTTACCGAGAAGCGGCGACGAAACTTCATTCGGTATCATGAGGCACTAAAGCAGTACGAAGACTTCTTGATATTGCCACATTCTGATCCCCGATCCAATCCTTCGTGGTTTAGCTTTCCTCTTACCGTAAAGCCTCCTTTGGAACGAAGCCGCCTGACGCGATGGCTTGAAGACTCCAAAATTGAGACACGGTTTATTTTCGCTGGGAATATTCTGCGGCAGCCTGCCTTTCAAGGTATCCCGTGCCAGATCTATGGAAATCTTGACCAAACTGACCATATCATGCGCAACAGTTTCTTTATTGGCCTTTACCCTGGTCTTACTGATGAGATGATTGATTACGTGATCCACTGCTTCCATGAATTCTTCAAGACATTCTAACAGTTTTCCTGATATAAACGCCCGACTAAAACCCTGGCATCTTTTAGCTTTGTTCTCCGGAGCCGCGTTGTTTCGGTGGGTGATTACGCCCGACCACAACTTGGCGGAAGATCCATTTGAGTTAATCGAGGCAGGCAAGCATCTCTTGCTAACAGGGGAGTACCGAGTGCCAGGTGTTGGTGCCTCGGATATGGTCTTACGACACCGGATACCTTCATGGCCAGTTGGGTTCCCATTAGCGCTGGCTGGAGTCTTCAGTGTCTTCGGCGCTGAAGAGGGTATTGCTAGATTATTTACCATTGCCTCTTCAAGTTTGCTCGCACCTCTCAGTGCCGGAATCGCTTATCTGGCACAAGGTAATACGTCAGTTGCAATTGGGGCGGGACTGTTGGCATCCATTCATCCACTTGCCGTGGCTTTTGGAGGACAAGTTTTTACCAATAATCTCTCCGTCACCCTCTTTTTTATCGGCCTGTTTTTTTTGATGAGCAGCCTAGTCAAGAAAGCTGGTGAGCCAATTGTCGCGTACCCAGATGTAAGACGTGAGCCTCGTCGCCTCAGTCAGTTTAGTATAGCATTTTTGGCCTTTGGTCTTATGCTGACGGTTAGGGATACTGATGTTATGTTGGCTCTTCCTGTTTTTTACCTGGGCTGGAAAGCTAAATTTTTCGATCCGCTGTTGAATTTTCAGACCGTCTCCTGGAAACCTTGGGGAACCCTCTTGTTGTTTGCTGTTTGTGCCTTGGCCATTGGGTGGAGCCCAAGCCTCTATTTCAATATGATCAATTTTGGATCACCTCTGGTTTCGACGCACTACCAGACAGGGATACGATTGAGTATGGATTATATGTTTCGCGGAGGAGAAGCTCTTATGGGGATGCCGGGGATTGTTGTGATGTTTTTGGCATTCCTGGTATACCATTTTCCATTTTTTGCTATGCTGTTGGTTGCCCGGTCTTATTGGGTTTCGATTGCCCCAATCTGTGTCATGGGACTGTTGGTAATGATTCCGGTAGTGTTGATTGCTGGAGCTTTTCCGGTTGCCGCTACCGGGGCCGCGCCACGGTACGTATTACCGCTCATTCCTTTTACGGCGATTCTATCCTCCTGCGTTATCCCGTTGGTGTGGAGAAAAACACGTAGATTGTTTTCGGTCGCCTTTATCGGCACCGTCATCATGTGGCAGATTGTGATGACTTATCCCCCGTCGGAGTTATTTAGTGCATGGCCACGATTTGGGTATCTCGCATACTATTCACCGGCTTATGTCATGAGATCTTATCGGAACTATCCAGATCATACGAATGCCATGGTCCGATGGGTACGTGAGCAAACTCCTGCTGATGCGGTGATTATCACGCAGTCCCGGCCACACCATTTCTTTTATTACGGCAAGCGTGATGTCATTGTGGTGGATGAGGTGAAGCCTGAGCAGTGGAAAGTCCTTGCAACTAAACGCCCAGTGTTCTTGGTGGAAGACAACAACTTGGCTGTACAGCCAGAGCAGGTGGATTTATTAAAACACTCGCTTCGCGAACTTGACGTGCGTCTCGAAACTGTTGGGAGTGTACCAACATTCAGTCCAAAGCGTGGCAACACCACCATGCATGCGTATAGGGTTATACCAGTCTCGTAATCATTATGGACGCAAAATCTTCAGTAGAAGGAACGCCTGGGCTCTTGTCGGTACGCCAGCCTGTTGTCGATTTATTTAGGCGATTCTATCCGAACTATAAGGGAGAAAGTGATTTTTTTAACAGTGAAGTGTTTTCTTGTCTCTTGCCCACCCATGTGGTTCTTGATGCTGGATGTGGGAGTGGGCGAATGTCTAACCTTGATCTTAAGGGCAGGAGTAAGACAGTCATAGGCGTTGATATTGATGATGAGTTGCGGGAAAATAATTCTCTTCACCACCCTATATGGGGAACGCTCTCCTCCTTACCTTTACAAAACAGCTCTATTGACCTTATCGTCTGCCGTTATGTGGCCGAGCATCTTTCCCAGCCTCTCGCTGTCTTCTTGGAGTTTGCGCGAGTATTGCGCAAGGGAGGGAGGGTGGTGTTGCTCACACCAAATCAATGGCACTATGTGAGTCTGATCTCGCGCTTCAGTCCCTTTTGGTTTCATCGTTGGTTCAATTCTTCATATGGTGTGGCTGAAGAAGAGACATTCCCTACGTTCTATCGCTGCAATTCCCGACGCCGGATTTTGAATCTCGCAGAGCAGGCAGGTCTTCATGTTGTGAAGTTACAAATGATTGAGACTAGCCCAAATTATCTTGAGTTTTCTAGATTATTATACCGTTTGGGAATAGCCTACGAGCGCCTCGTCAACCGTTGGAATTTTTTCGCGCAATGGCGAGTGAATATCATAGTCACTCTTGAAAAGCCTTCTGCTTGATGCAACTAGAGCGTAAACTTTTTTTCAAAGAAAACCTAACATGAAATTATCTTTCCTTGAAATCTTGGCTTGTCCGAAGTGTGGTGTACGATTAGAACTTAGCGTGGGGTCACGCGATGAAACTGAAATTTTCGAAGGAATTTTGAAATGTACCTGTGGCAAGACCTTTCTGATCGAAGGAGGTATCCCTAGGTTTGTTCCAACGGACGACTATGTTCGTAGCTTCAGCTTTCAATGGCGAAAACATTGGCAGACTCAGTTAGATTCCAATTCTCGCCGCGAAAGCGAGGAGACATTTCTTCTGTCGACGGGCTTTACCCGTGAGGCGTTGGCGGGCAAGCGTGTTCTGGATGTCGGGTGTGGAATGGGGCGGTTCGCCGATGTGGCCAATCGATTGGGTGCTGAGGTGGTGGGTGTGGACCTTAGTTATGCGATTGAATCAGCTCAAGCGAATATTGGGTCACGCAGCAATATTCATTTCGCCCAAGCTAATCTATTTCAACTGCCATTTTCCAAAAAGACATTTGACTACATTTTTAGTATTGGTGTGCTGCATCATACGGCCGATTGTCAAGAAGCCGTGCTCGGCCTAATCCCTTTTCTCAAGGAGGGTGGCCACCTTGCTGTATGGGTTTATCCAAAGTATAAGCTCGATACGATGTGCCGTTATAGTCCTGATAGATTTGCAGCAAAGCCAGGTGAACTTCCTTACGTCTTGCAATCCCCATTTCAAGTTTCATCTCGCTGGATGCCAATAGTTGCTCGATCAGCGATTTGGATGGATCGGCTGAATAATCTTTGGAATGGCACCCTGCGTGCTGTTGGTAGGCGGTTTCCGGTCAAGATCTTGTATGGTTTTTGTCATGTAGCTATTCCGCTATATCATGTGCTGAAGCTTCGTCCTTTCACCCCACTGCGTCTCATTTTTAAGATATCCATGCACCCCGACCCTGAGTGGAGAGTCTTGGATACTTTCGATAATCTTTCACCACGGTATCAATCTCGCCATACTTATGAAGAGGTACGATGCTGGTTTGAGAAGGGTGGATTAAAGGAAATCGTGCTATTGCCGAATCAAATCGCCGTTCGTGGCAAACGTTAGCATCGAAAGGGACAATTTTGTGTGGCATATTTGGTGTAATTGATTCCCTGTTGCCTGATTTGGATCCATTGATCAGAGCAACCCACCTACTTCAACATCGAGGTCCAGACGATTGGGGGGTGGTGGCGTTGTTGCCTGTGGAGTTACTAAAAACTCAGGGTCAAGTTGATAAACGGGTTCATATGCAATCGAGTGGTCAAAACTATTCGGTTGTTTTGGGCCATCGCCGTCTTAGTATAATCGACTTGACCGAGTCCGGTAGGCAGCCCATGGCTGATCGACAATCTGGAAACTGGCTCACATTTAACGGAGAGATATATAACTTTAAGGAAATTCGGGATGACCTTGAGACTCGTGGTCTCTCTTTTCAGAGTAAGACCGACTCTGAATCGCTTCTGCTGGCCTATCGCGTATGGGGGAAAGATGCTGTCAGCAGGCTCCGGGGAATGTTTGCCTTTGCTCTCTGGGATCACGCGGATGGGAAGCTAGTACTGGGGCGAGACCGGATTGGAAAGAAACCTCTTTTTTACTACCATGATGCACAGGGCTTTGCATTCGCTTCGGAGCTCAAGGCCTTGCTTGCTGTGCCGCGGATTAAAAAACAGATAAATCTAGATGCATTGCATGACTATTTGACCTTTGGTTATGTGCCTGGACAACAGACGATCTTCAATGAGATTAAGAAAGTTCCTCCTGGACATCTGCTCATCTGGCAGAACGGGAAAATATCCCTTGAGCAGTATTGGGATTTGAACCATTTCTTTGAAGGCTCTGGCAATAGTGTTATGTCTATAAAGGATTGGTGCCAAGAGACCAAAAGTCGGTTGGCTGATTGTGTCCAGAGTCGTTTAGTGAGTGATGTGCCTGTTGGGGCCTTTTTGAGTGGAGGCATTGATTCTAGTGCCATCGTAGGTTTTATGTCCCAGGTTCTTGGAAAGGGCGTCAAGACCTTTTCCATTGGGTTCCGTGAAAGCTCTTTTAACGAATTACGTTATGCGCGTAAGATTGCTGATCATTTCGACACAGAGCATCATGAATTTATTGTTGAGCCTAGAGCGACTGATATGCTTAGAGATCTCGTTTGGTATTTGGACGAACCTTTTGCTGATGCATCTGTCCTTCCGACTTACCTTTTGGCAAAACTTGCTCGGGAACATGTCAAGGTGGTCTTGACCGGGGATGGTGGTGACGAGTCTTTTGCTGGCTATGAATCATATCTTGGCGAGCAGTATAGCAACCTTTATGGAAAGGTGCCTTGGTCTTTGCGAAATATTTTTGAGTCAATTCTTTCAAGGGCACCTGAATCAAGCAAGCGAAATGCAATATTACGGCGGACGAAGCGTTTTATAGAGAAGGCAACTCTTCCTCAAGAATACCGAGAGTGGAGGTTGATATTCTCACATGCGGCTAAACAAGCCCTCTATAGTGATCATCTGAAGAATTCGGTTGAGGGGCGAGATTCATTAGAACTGCGAGTGCGAGCGTTTGAAGCGGCTCAGGTCTTTGATTGGGTGGTCCGCCTACAATTATGGGATTTTCATGTGTACCTTCCAGATGATCTCATGGTCAAAACTGATCGAGCGACAATGGCGAATGGTTTGGAAGCGCGCTCACCGTTTCTTGACCACCAACTAATCGAATGGAGCGCAAGCATGCCGTCAAGTTTGAAAATACGTGGATGGAACACCAAATATATCTTAAAAGAGTCGTTGAGAAACCTACTCCCAAGCAAGATCCTTCATCGTCGCAAACAAGGTTTTGGGGTTCCGATAAGCGCTTGGTTTCGCGGAGAGCTTCGTGAAATGGCTGAAGATTTATTGCTGTCGAGCAAAAGTGTTGGCCGTGGGTACTTTAAACGAGACTGTATTGAGGCATTGCTTCGGGCCCACGTGCGTGGTGAAGCTGACCATGCCTACAAGTTATGGTCGTTAGTTAATTTGGAACTCTGGCATCAGACCTTTGTGGACTTCCCTCAGGGGCCTTCACCTATACTTCAGACTACATAAGGAGTATCTGTGAATAAACTGTTGCGCGTTTTTCAAATAAATTCTGCTTTCAATAATGATGCGCCAGCCCAGGGTGCTGCTGCGCTTGCTCGATATCTGAATCCAAAAGAATTCCAGGTTACGGCAGTCAGCCTACGCCATCAGCAGGAGTGTGATTCTACAACAGTGTCCGAGTTGAAACACTCAGCAATTGAGCATGTCTCCCTTGGGATGAGGGATTTTTTCGATGGTCGTGTTTTGCCAAGACTTGTAAGTCTATTGAGAAAATATCGCCCAGATGTGGTTCACACCCATGCCTTTCGAGCGGATCTTTGGGCTGGTCTTGCTGTCAAACTTGCACGGATACCTCTTTTTGTGACAAGCATCCGAAACAATGAATGGGAATGTTTTCGCACGGAACATTCGTTCCCCGCTGCGCAGGCTGCTATGACTTTAAGTAAGGTGTCCACTTCGTTGGCTGATACCTTAATAGCCGTCTCAGAAGGAGTGAGAACGCATTTGATCGATGTTCAACATGTTTCCCCTACGAAGGTTCGCGTGATCCCGAATGGGGTGGACTTAGAGCGGTTGACTCAGCCCAGGCTATGTCCTTTTGTGGTGCGTCGGGAACTGGGGGTGCCATCTGATGCGCTGTTGGTGGGGACTTTAGCCGTACTCAAACCTCGTAAAGGGCTTTCATATTTGGTAGCTGCGGCACAGGAAGTAATCGCCAGGTACCCCCAGACCTACTTTTTGCTTGCAGGGGAGGGACCAGAACACCAAGGGCTTTCGCAGCAAGTGAAGAAGGCTGGCCTTGAGCAGCGTTTCCGTCTACTTGGCTACCGTTCAGATGGATTGGCCATCCTTGATGCGTTAGATATTTATGTGCTGCCTTCCTTGTTTGAGGGGCTTCCTCGGTCTATCTTAGAAGCCATGGCTTTGGGTAAATCTGTGGTTGCAACTGATATCGGCGGAAGTTGTGAAGTGATAGAACACGGTCAATCGGGGTTACTAGTTCCGGCAATGGATTCGACAGCACTAGCGGAGGCCATCGGCCAATTAATTTCTTCGTCTTCGATGAGAAAATGTATGGGTGAAGAAGGGAAAAAAAGAGTGCAGAGTTGTTTTAATGCTCGTCGAAATGCTGAGGCACATGAGAGGGTGTATCGAGAGTTGCTAGAGGCCAAAAAATATTAATGAGGACTATGAGTGTTGATAGGTTAAGGGAAATTGTATGAGACGAGAAGTGAAATCGAAAGTCTGGGTTGATCGGACTAGTGAATCAGTCGAAGGGGATCTCACCAAGGCCTTGGAATGGCTCAAATGGACTGAAATTATTCCCTTAAACGCCCGGGTTTCTATTAAACCAAATTTGACCTATCCGTTTTACAAGCCTGGTGTGACCACTAGTCCCATTTTACTGGAAGCTACAGTCAAAATTATTCGAACCAGGACTGATCGTATTACGATCGTTGAGTCGGATGGTGGTTCATATGCTTGGCCTGCCCAGCAGGCTTTTAAAGGGCATCAAATTGACAAGATTTGTGCTCAATATGGGGCTAGAGCGGTCAATCTTACCGAGGCTCCTCGTGAATGGGTAGAAACAGAAATTCTTGGCCGGCGGATTAGGCTTGAGATGTCTTCACCCCTCCTACATGAGACTGATGTTTTTATCACCATGCCAGTTCCTAAAGTCCATGTCATGACACATGTAAGTTTGGGATTCAAAAATCAATGGGGATGTTTACCTGATGTCAAACGCTTACGGAATCATCATGATTTTGCCTATAAGGTGCTTGCGATAAATAAACTTTTAAACCCACAACTCGTAATCTTTGATGGAACTTATTTTTTGAATAGAACGGGTCCAATGGAGGGAGATCCTATCAAAATGGATCTTTTAATTGCTTCCGATGATGCTGGGGCTGGGAGTCTTGTTTGCAGTGAGTTAATGCAGATAAATCCAAAAACTGTTCCTCATTTGCTTCTGGCCATGAAGGAAGGAATGATGCCGACCTCTTCAGAGCAGATCAGTCTGAATGTTCCGCTGAAACCCTTCATAGGGCAAAAATTCTATATTCAGCGTAGCCTTATGCATTGGCTCACCCTTGGTGTGTTTAATAGTCGGCTGGCAACGACAGTTGCATATGACTCAGTTTTTGCCAAACCTCTCCATGATATTTTGTATTTTTTTAGAGGGCGCCCCAAGGACTTTGCTCCGCGATGGGGAAAAGAGTAATAAGTAAGTCTGTATCGGGCATCGCCATTTTTTCCATTAATTCATTAATTTAATAGACATCCGAATGAAGCAAGTCGTCCAAAGCTATCGCACTGGAAAAATTTCTCTCGAGGAAGTACCTGTTCCTCTTTGTCAGCCAGGTGGGCTCCTTATCCAAACAGCCTGTTCATTGGTCAGCATTGGTACTGAACGCTCTATTATTCAATTAGGACGAAAAAGTTTACTGGGAAAGGCTGTCAGTCGTCCGGATCTTGTCAAGAGAGCACTCGCAAAGGCGCGTAACGAGGGGTATTGGAAGACATTTCAAGAAGCGCTTGGTCGTTTGGATGTCCCGACTGCGTTGGGATATAGCGCCGCAGGAACCGTGATTGGTGTCGGAGGCGGGGTTGACGGATTTCGAGTCGGGGAAAGAGTTGCATGCATAGGTGCAGGGTTTGCGTCGCATGCTGAATTCATCAATATACCTAAAAGCTTATGTGTCAAGGTGCCGGAAAAGGTAAGTTTTGAAGAGGCCGCCTTTGGTATGCTTGGAATCATCGCTCTTCACGGTGTTCGTTTGGCTGAAGTTAATCTTGGGAGTCGGGTGGCTGTCATTGGTCTAGGACTTTTAGGCCTTTTAACGGTGCAACTTCTTAAGGCCTCAGGTTGTAATGTTTTTGCCTATGATGTGGACCCTGCCAAGGAAGACTCGGCCAAATTACTGGGGGCCGATGCAGTGATAACGGGAGCAATGCCTTCGGGCGGAGTTAGCCAAGGCGAAGGATTTGATGCGGTCATCATTACGGCCTCTGCTCAAGACAGCAAACCCATGGAACTAGCTGCGGACCTGTGTCGGGTTCGAGGAAAAGTAATTCTTGTGGGGGTCGCGAAAATTGAAATTCCAAGGCAAATATTTTGGGAGAAGGAAATTGAATTTCAGGTTTCAAAAGCTGGTGGGCCAGGATCTCTTGATCCATCCTACGAACTTGATGGCGTAGATTATCCCTACCCTTATGTCCGATGGACCGAGCAGAGAAATCTGGAAGCTTTTCTAGATCTCATTTCCCATGGACATGTGGTTATTGACCATTTGATCACCCAACGTTTTCAGATTGCCGATGCGATAAGTGCTTATGAAATGTTGATGAAGCCTGGATCCGGTGGCGCGATCGGTGTTTTATTGACATACCAAGAGACTCTTAGTTCCAACCAAAATCGTGTGGTTATAGCAACTAAAAGGAAAACATCTTCACCCAAGAATGGGGAAATTCAAGTTGGAGTAATAGGGGCAGGCCTTTTTGCCAAAGCTCTCCTGCTGCCAGCCCTTGTAAAAACTTCAGGGATCCATTTAAAGGGCATTGCAACGGCTAATGGAGTCACAGCTAATCATGCCTCCAAAAAATATGGATTTGAATACAACGCGACTGATTATCGTACACTTCTTGAGGATAAAAATATTGATGCGGTGATGGTTTTAACCCGTCATAGCCTTCATGCAAAAATTGTTCAAGAAGCCCTTGATGCTGGGAAACACGTATTTGTTGAAAAGCCTCTCTGTGTGGATGAATCAGAGTTGGTTCAAATTGTTGAGACCTATAAGCGAATCGAAAACTCTTTGGTGTTATGTGTTGGATATAACCGGAGATTTTCTCCTTCTGCCATTCGCTTGCAATCGTGTTTTTCAAATCATCAAGAACCGCTCGTAATGAGTTTTAGAGTCAACGTGGGCACTTTGCCAAATGAACATTGGGTCAACCATTCTACTGAAGGTGGTGGGCGTATCGTTGGTGAGTTGTGTCATTTTGTTGATTTAGCTCAATACTTTGCTGGTTCCTTGCCGTCTGAGGTATTTGCACACTCGGTCTCTTCTGCGAACCAAACACGTTCGTCCAGAGACGATATCAGTGTTCACATAAAATTTGATGACGGGTCTATTGCTGCTATTGTATATACTGCGTCAGGTGATCGAGCATTTTCCAGGGAACGCATGGAAATTTTCTCTCAAGGATCAGTTGGTGTTCTTGAAGATTTTCGGACTATGAGTTTTGTTACCAATGGCAAAACGAAAGTCGAACGATGGCGGAATCAAGATCTTGGGTATCTTGCAGAATTAGACGCATTTTTTTTAGCGGTACGAAATGGCCAGGGACCTCACATTCCTATTGAACATTCCATCTCTTCTTCTTTGGCGACTTTCAGGATTCTTGAATCTCTTACAACAGGCCAATCTCTGATCATGGGTGAGCCAGGTTTTAGAGCTCAGAGTCCTATCATATCTTCGGCTAATGCGAATTCT
This sequence comes from Nitrospirota bacterium, assembly GCA_027623995.1. Taxonomy (GTDB): domain Bacteria; phylum Nitrospirota; class Nitrospiria; order Nitrospirales; family UBA8639; genus Nitronereus. The sequence continues at coordinate 52,104 of JAQBUF010000010.1, read as the reverse complement.
TCTTTTAACTGACTCCTATCCCCCAGAAGTTAGGTCAGCTTCACATTTAATGTTTGAGCTTGCGAGCGGTTTAACTGAACGCAAGCATGAGGTCACGGTTGTCACTGCTTCTCCGGGTTATAACCTGGCTGAGGGCGTTGCCGTGCCGAGGACACGTTTTGTCAGTACTTCTATAGAGTCAGGGGTAAAAGTCATTCGTGTCTGGACCCTGCCCATTCACAAAGTTGGTCTTTTTGCGAAAGGGATCGGCCAGCTTGGTTTGATTGTCTCAATGTTTGTGGGTGGGCTTCTAGCAGGGCCGATTGATGTTATTTTTATTTATTCGCCACCTTTGACCATTGGGGTGGCTGGTCTTTTGTTAGGGCGAGCGAAAAGTGCACCCTATGTGTTAAATGTCCAAGATTTGTTCCCTCAAAATGCCATTGATCTTGGAGTGCTAAAGGGACAAGTCCCTATCAAGTTTTTTGAGACAATGGAATTGTGGGTTTATAAACATTCGACCCTGATTACATTACACTCTCGTGGCAATGCCCAGCACGTTCTGGCAAAGACTCATGGTACGGAAAAAATTGAGATAGTGTCGAATTGGGTTGATCTTGACGAATTTCCAAAAAACACGGATAGCGCATTACGAAATAGTCTTGGGTTAGAAGGAGCCTTTGTGGTTCTTTTTGCCGGTGTCATGGGGTATGCCCAAGATCTAGATATCGTTATTGATGCCGCACGGATTCTACAAACGGAAAAACCGATTGTGTTTCTTTTGGTTGGGGATGGAATCGAAAAGCAAAGACTCCAGAGTAAAGTGAAGAAAATGAATCTGAAAAATGTTCAATTCCTTCCGTTCGTTTCAAAAGATAGATATCCTGAACTCGTTGCGGCTTCTGATGTAGGGCTTGTGACATTAAGAAAAAGTATGAAAACTCCCGTCGTGCCTTCAAAAATCCTTGGTTATATGGCAGCTGGGAAGCCCTGTGTTGCTAGTTTGAATCCTGAGAGCGATGCTATTTCAATTGTGAAGAATGCAGGATGTGGTATCGTTGTTCCTGCCGAAGATCCTAAGGCTCTGGCAGACGCTGTCAAATGGCTCTTTCAATCTCAAAAGGTGGCCCGTGAGATGGGAGATCGTGGCCGCCATTATGCCGAGGAGCATTTTTCTAAGTGTGCTGCCCTTGATCGGTACGAACAACTTTTATCAAATTGTTTTATCCAAAAAACTTAAGAGGCGAAAAAATATGAATGAGTATGGGAAGGCATATCAAGGTCAGGTTGTTCTTGTAACTGGAGGAGCTGGGGCTATCGGCAGCAATTTGACTAGCCAGCTTGCTGAATTTGGTGCTCGAAAAGTTTTGGTCTTGGATGATTTGTCCTCTGCTGAAAGGTGGAATGTTCCCTCCCACCCGAATGTCTTATTTATCGAGGGAAGTATATTAGATGAAGTGTTGTTAAAGCGAGTTTTTTTTGAAAAGCCTGCGTTTGTTTTTCACCTTGCTGCTTTCTTTGCTAATCAAAATTCTGTTGATCATCCTGAGTTGGATTTAAACGTGAATGGCTTGGGAACATTGAGGCTCCTTCAATATGCCAAGATGGCTGAGATTGAGCGCTTTATTTATGCATCTTCCGGGTGTTCCATCTATGGGAGTAATGCTCCATTACCTTTACGAGAAGATTTTATGTCGATACATCTAAGCTCTCCTTACCAAATCACTAAAATGCTTGGGGAGCTGTATTGTAATTTCTTTACTCATCATTATGGGATGCCAATTGTGCGGACGAGATTTTTTAATTCTTATGGTCCTGGGGAAATTCCAGGTGCCTATCGAAATGTCATACCAAATTTTTTATATTGGGGGCTTCAAGGGAAGCCGTTGCCCATTACGGGTACTGGGGAGGAGACACGTGATTTTACTTTTGTTGGGGATATCGTGGATGGGTTGCTGAGAGCCGGGTATTTCCCCGAAGCTGTTGGCCAGGAAATGAATCTGGCTTCTGGGGTTGAGACAAAAATAATTGATCTTGCAAAGAAGATAAACGATTTGACAGGAAATCCTGCCGGTATTCTTTTTTCGGATCGAAGGAAGTGGGATACTAAGAGTCGCCTGCGAGCATCCGTGGATCGTGCTAAACAATTGATGCAATATGAACCAAATACCGAGTTCGACGCTGGCCTTCAACTTACTCTAGATTGGTTTCGCCAAAATTGGGACCTAATTCACTCGACAGCAAAATTTGGTCCGGGAATGTCTCCTGCTGTAAACACATTTTTAGGAAAATAAAAAGGCTAATAGTATGAAAACAATTTTAGTGGTAGTTGGGACGAGACCTGAAGCTATTAAGCTGGCTCCAGTCATTTTAGCTATTCAAAAAAAGTCAAGTCATTTTAAAGTTAAAGTTTGTAGCACCGCCCAACATCGTCATATTCTGGATCCTGTCCTCAATCTTTTCCAAATATCTCCAGATATTGACCTTAATTTAATGCAAAACAATCAATCTATTTCGGATTTAACGGCTCGGGCTATGGTTTCACTTACTCAGGCAATCAGGTCTGTGGCGCCAGATTTGGTTATGGTTCAAGGGGATACTACTACTGCTATGGTTGCTGCAATGGCAGCTTTTTACCAACGGATTCCCGTGGCTCATATTGAGGCTGGTTTGCGTACAAAAAATATTTTAAATCCTTTCCCCGAGGAAATGAATCGTCGAGTTATTAGTGTCCTTGGGCAATTCCATTTTGCTCCGACGGTTAGAGCTGTGAACGCTTTGGTTTCTGAAGGCGTTCCTAAAGAAAGAGTTTACCTCACTGGGAATACGGTTATTGATGCTCTTCAGCTCATTTTGCAGCGATCAGAAAATCAAGACCTCAAAGTTAAGGTTGATGAGCGAAAAATAATTTTGGTCACGGCCCATCGTCGAGAGAGTTTTGGGGAGCCCTTGCAAAATATATGTGAAGCGTTACGATTAATTGCGAGTAGGAACCCTGATGTCCATATCGTCTACTCCGTTCATCCGAATCCGAGTGTACAAGATCCAGTTAGACGGAATTTATTAGGTAAAGATAACATTTCTCTTTTAGACCCCTTAGAGTACCATTTTTTTGTTAAGTTAATGAATGCATGTTATTTCATTCTTACAGATTCTGGAGGTATTCAGGAGGAAGGTCCTGCCCTAGGTAAACCTGTGCTTGTCATGCGTGAAGAAACCGAGAGGTTTGAGGGGATTGAAGCCGGAGCTTCGAAACTTATAGGCACGCAGTCAGAGACCATTTTGGCTGAGACGGAAAAACTTTTAAGAAATTTTGAAACCTATCAGCAGATGGCAAAAGCAGTTAGTTGCTATGGAGATGGAACAGCGGCTGAGAAAATTTCCAATCTCCTGGTTGAATTATTATAGGATGGATTCCTTACAATCCGAAATCTTTAATTTTTAAAATGGTTAAGTACTTTGTTATTTTTCTAATTGCTTTTGGTGCCTCTTTGGCGCTGACACCTTTGGTACGTCTAGCAGCATTGCGGTTGGGGGCTTTAGACCAGCCAGGAGAACGCAAAATTCATGGCGAACCTATACCCAGGCTTGGTGGTGTCGCGGTTGTGGCATCGGTCTTAATTACCTTGGTTGCGGCAATCTGGTTGGGTGAAGGTGGGGAGCCGTTTCTTGCGGTGAATCTCAAGGTCTGGCTGCCCGTGCTGGTTGGTGGTTCAATCATTTTTATTGCTGGTATATGGGATGATATCCGGTCTCTTCCCGCAGGAAAAAAGTTTCTTTTTCAGGCTGCTGCGGCTATGGTGGCTATAACCCTTGGAGTACGGGTTGAGGAGATTTCATTTTTTGGAAACGAAGTCTGGATACTTGGACTATTCACAATTCCAGTTACTTTTCTCTGGATAGTGGGTATTACCAATGCCTTTAATCTAGTGGATGGCTTGGATGGGCTTGCAGCAGGGCTTGCTAGCATTGCCGCAGGTACCTGTGCCACGATTTTTCTCCTACGAGGGGATGCTCAAGATGCCCTACTGCTCGTGATTCTTTTGGGTGCTCTTCTAGGGTTCCTTCGGTACAACTTTAATCCGGCACAAATATTCCTAGGAGATTCTGGGAGTCTGGTTATTGGTTATACCTTGGCTATCTCGGCGATTGCAGGTTCCCAAAAAAAAGCCACCGCTCTTGCCGTGGTCGTTCCACTCCTTGTATTTGGCATACCAATCCTTGATATGATCCTGTCGATGATTCGCCGGTTTGTGGGAGAATTAAAAGTTGTCCAACCCTATAAGAGGACATTTCACCAAAAGATTCTTATGGCTAAACAAATGTTTGGAGCAGACCAAGGCCATATCCATCATCGGTTAATCGCTCTAGGATTTTCCCACCGCAACGCAGTCATTTTTTTGTACGGAGTGTCTTTGGGACTTTCGGGGCTCGCATTGCTCTCGGTGATGGCTCAGTACCGAAATGCTGGAATTATTTTAGTGGCAGTGGGTTTGGCTACTGTTATTGGAATACGGAAGTTAGGGTACCCCGAAATCGTATTTTTTCGTGCTGAAACTTTGATACGATGGTATGAGCGTGTGACTTTTAATCGATTATTTTTTATGGGTTTTTTGGATCTTGTCTTCATTACGTTCGCCTATTGGGTGAGTTTTGCATTGAAGTATGACTTTGATTGGTCATCCGAGCACAAACAATGGTATCTGATTTTTTTTCCTGTCGTGCTTTTGATTCAGCTAGGGATGTTTCTAGTATGGGGGCTATATCAGGGAGTCTGGCGGTCAACTGGTATTGGGGATCTGATTAAGATTGGATTGGCAGTGGGTTCGGCCGCATCCTTATCCTATGCGGTAGGGCAACTTGCCATGCCCCCTTCTGGAGTAACAGCATTTTTCGTAATAGATTTACTAACTTTAGGGATTATCGTAGTGGGTGCAAGAACGGCCTACCAGGTCTTAGACTACAGTCAAGGAAATGTTTGCTCTGAGGGGGAAGGAGCCTTAATCTATGGAGCCGGAAAAAGCGGACAACTTGTTTTGCAAGAGTTGCGTGAGAATGGAGAGTTTGGACTACAGCCGCTTGGTTTTCTAGACGACGATTCTAGCCTAAAGGGTCGGACTGTGAACCAAATGCCCGTGTTGGGTACGAGTGCTGATCTTCCGTCAATCCTAGCCACTCATCAGGTCACCACTGTGGTAGTAGCTTCAGCAAGGCTTGCGAATGGACGCCTTTTTGCGATTGCGGAGGTTTGTCGGAAATGCGGAATTCCGGTTCTCCAGGCTCAAGTTCATATCACCAAGATTCAGATGAGTAGTGTGCAGACATTGGAGGGGTATCGCGCGAAACCCTTTCAGCTGGCTTCGTTACCCGTAGAACTGGAAGAGGAGAACAAAGAATGATAAACATTAAAATTTATTTTTGGCGGTAATTTTGGACTGGGAAAAATTAGTGCACATTTTGGGATAACTTTACTTAGGGTAATCCCCGTGAATAGGTAAGGCCAATGTCTATAGTGAAAATACGTTTTATTTTTTTCCTGGAACATGCTGCGTACCGTTGCGCGTATCAAGGACGACTGGGGCATGTTCAACAATCATTTCATAGTCAAAACTCGAATGGGCTGTAAGTATCAGCGTGCATTGACACTCACTGAGGAGAGCGGGAGATAACTTTTTAGCACTATATTCGATATTGCCAATTTTGAACTTTTCGGCGTACGGGTCAACATAGGTGAGCTGTGCGCCTTCTTTTTGTAACAATTCCATGACTTTGGTGGCTGGCGATTGGCGTGGATCTCCGTTATCTGCCTTATATGTTACGCCCAAGACAAGGATGACAGATCCATTCAGGCATTGGCCTCGTTGGTTTAGGATTCGTTGTAGTTTTGCCAAAACGAAGTAGGGCATTCCTTCATTAATTTCACCGGCCAATTCAATAAAGCGAGTATGCAGATCGTATTCTTTGGACTTCCACGACAAATAGTACGGATCTAAAGGGATGCAGTGACCGCCAACACCTGGACCAGGATAGAAGGGCATAAACCCAAAGTTTTTGGTGGCGGCCGCATCAATGACTTCAAAGACATTGATATCCATCCGATCGCACAGCATCGCTAATTCATTCACCAGGGCAATATTCACCGATCGAAATACGTTTTCGAAGACCTTGGTCATTTCAGCAACTTTGGTGGAGGAGGTAGGAAAGATTTTGGCAATGGATTGTTCGTAAAAGGTTTGAGCCATTGCGCAACAAGCAGGAGTGATGCCTCCCACGAGTTTGTACGTATTATGTGTTTTGAAAGATGGGTTGCCTGGATCAACGCGCTCTGGGGAAAACGCGACAAAGAGATCTTTTCCAATTTCAAAATTTCGTTTCACAAGTTCAGGAACGATCACTTCTTCTGTCGTGCCTGGATATGACGTGCTTTCCAAGACAACGAGCATGCCAGGATGGGCATATTTGGCGATCGCTTGAGTGACTTTAATAATTGCGCTGATGTCAGGCTCTTTATTCACGGTCAGGGGAGTCGGAACACAGATCAGAATAACATCACATTGATCGATAAGCTCTAGGTTGGTCGATGCAGAAAATCGCTTGGTTCCTACGGCTTGCGCCAAGTCCTTATCTGGCACATCGCCGATGTAACTTTTTCCTTTATTGGCCAGATCGACTTTTTCAGAGTCCTCATCAATGCCAATGACCCGATAGCCGGTTTGTGTTTGAAGAACGGCGAGAGGGAGTCCTACGTATCCAAGCCCCACGACTCCAATGACTGCTGAATGATTTTTTATTTTATCTAATAGGGGCATGTCTTCGTTTCCTGTCATTGTGAGTTAACTTTTTTCCGAATGAGTGCTAAAGTTAGTGGAAATTTGAAGCGGCTCCCCCACCTGTGGTGAGATGGCGTTCGACCAAGAAGCGACATCGTCATCCACCAAACAAAGGAGCCACATGATGAGCAGTATTGCGAAAACGACCACGAGAAGCAAGAAGACGAAACGGTTAGGCCCCGTGAAGATCCTCCGCCCCGACGCGTATGCCGACTTCGATGTGGAGACGAAGGTCGAATGCATTCAGGCCCTCATCCCCTTGGGCCTGATGCGTATTCACGAACTCTTAGAGGACGAGGTCCGGGCGTTAGCTGGGATCAAGTATACACGGAAGGCGGCATCAGGCCTGCCTGGGTACCGTCACGGGAGTAATCCCGGGAGTGTCCAGCTGGCGGGGCAACGACATCCCTTCAAGATTCCTCGTGTCCAATCCGCAAAGGGCGGCGGGGAGATCCCCTTAGAAAGCCTGGCGCACCTTCGTGGGACGGGCAAATTGGATGAGGTCCTCCTCAAGCGGGTGCTGTATGGGATTTCCTGTCGAAACTATGAGGCTGCCGCCACTGCAGTCCCTGGGGCCATTGGTTTATCGAGTTCCACGGTGTCGCGGAGCTTTACGCAGGCCAGCGCGAAACAGCTCAAGGGCCTGCAGGAGCGCGATTTGAGCAAACTGGATCTTCTGGCCGTCTTTCTTGATGGCAAGACTTTTGCCGACATGACGATGGTGGTGGCAGTGGGGATCACGCTCACGGGCGAGAAGCACGTCCGGAACATGTCAACCTGTTGTGGACAGTCATTTCACAGATAACATCTCTTTCACGTAGCCAGCGGCCCTCAACGTCGGGAAATTTACGCGATCATCAATAATTGAATCCCCGCCAGCTGCTAGGACTGGGTTGATGGCCACGGCTTCCGGCGGCATTGACACCGTCGGTCGCCCACGGACAAAGCGTTCCGGGTTAGGCTCGTACCGGTGATCAAGTGCTCGCTGTTTCTGTCTAGCCACCTCGTGGTAACACCCCGTGAAAACCTGTTCGGGGGTAAACCCTGCCAGCCCGCTGTGATGGTGCTCGACGTTATACCAATCGAAGTACCCGTCACCCCAGTGTCTGGCGTGCGAGACATCATGAAAACGGCCGGGATAATCAGGTTGATACTTTTGCGTTTTGAACTGGCTTTCGCGGAATGGATTGTCATTGCTGACCCGAGGACGGCTATGACGGCACGGCACCTCCAGCTCACGCATAAGGTCCAAAAACCCATGCGCAATCATCGGTGATCCACGATCCTGGGGCAACGTGAGCTGGCCCGGGTCAATCCCGTAACGAGCCGTGGCGTCGTCCAGCAGTTGCATTGCTAACGCGCTGTTCTCTTTGAGCGAGACCATCCATGCGACAATGAACCGGCTGAACAGATCAAGGACCACAGAGAGGGACAGATACATCCCCCGACGGACAACGGTAATTTTGTCATATCCCACGTCCAGACATCGTGCGGGGCTTTAGCGAACAGTCTGGGCACCGCGTGGTGCTGGGCTGGCCGCTGATGACGCCGATCCCCATTCTCGCCTACCCCGCGAAGAAGACGAGGCCTCGTGCTGACCGCACACAGATACTGCTCTTGCTCAAGCAGACGCTGATAGACTTCTGTCGGCGGCTGATCACGATAGGGGGCACGATGCAGCGTCCCAAGCACTGTGGCCTGCTCCTGCGCACTCAACGCGCGCGGTTGCACCGACTGTTTCCGCGAGCACCGTGGGGCGGCGTCATGGTCAGCACGCTTTTGGCGGACGTATATCGTGCGTCGGTTGAGGCCCAGGGCCTGGCATGCGCGAGCCAAAGGTAACGTTGCAGGGCACTGTGCGAGTACGGCGGTCATGCCTCGCTCCCATTGCTCAGGCGATCGAGCATCGACAAGGCTTTTTTTTGCAAATCCAGGCAGGCATTGGCCAGCTCCAAGTGTCGGGTCAAGCGACGCTTTTCTTTTTCAAGCTGTTCAATACGTCGCTGGTCCGGTGTCCTGGACGCCGCTGGCCCGGGGGCGCTCTTACTCAATCCGGCCACGCCATTTTCTGTGAATGCTCGTCGTCAATCGGCGAGTTGATGGCTATACAGCTTTTCACGACGCAGAAGGGCTCCGAGTTCGCCGTGTTTGCAGGCTTCGGCTTCGGCGAGAAGGCGCAGCTTGTATTCCGCGTGAAATGTGCGGCGTGTGCGTTTTTCCAGCACGGGGTTTGGTGTCACCTGCGTGTCGAGTCGTCCTGAACCTGAGTTTGGCATGTCTTGGTCCTGTATCTGTCACCCTGATATCTATATTATCCCAAACAGCGAGTGTCTGGGCTCAGGTTAACACACAGGGTGGGTGGGTCAATTCCCTTTTTTTTGAACAGAAAATTGCATTGATTGATCAAACAAGGGCAACCCGAACTAATTGATTTGACATAAATTTTCTACGAAACCTAGAATCGGCCTCCTAGTGATGACCAAGCCCTGATGAGAGACCGACCGCATGAATCCTGAAGAAAATCTTTGTGTGCAAATTCTGGAATTGACGAAACGTCACGGGGATACCTTGGCGGTGGATCGTCTCTCATTGGAGGTCAAGGAGAACGAATTTTTTTCAATTTTAGGGCCGAGTGGTTCTGGGAAAACGACGACCTTACGATTGATTGCTGGCCTGCTTCAACCCGATCACGGCGACATTTTGGTCAATGGACAATCAATGTCTGGGCTGCCTCCCAATCAGCGCCCCGTGAATACGGTATTCCAAGATTATGCATTATTTCCTCACCTGACGGTGTGGAACAACATCGCCTTTGGCCTGCGCATGCAAGGTGTGGCTTCCATTGATATCGCAACGCGAGTGGGGGATGTGTTGGATATGGTCAAATTGCCAGGGAAAGCAGATCGGCTACCATCCGAATTGTCTGGTGGTGAACAACAGCGAGTGGCATTGGCTCGCGCCTTGGTCAATCGTCCTGCGGTGATTCTCCTCGATGAACCCTTGGGGGCACTTGATCAACAATTGCGTCAGGCCATGCAGCGAGAATTGAAAGTGATCCAGGCGCAAGTTGGCGTCACCTTCATTTGTGTGACGCATCACCAGTCGGAAGCTCTGCTCCTTTCTGATCGCATTGCCGTGATGAATGAGGGGCGAGTTATGCAGATTGGAACACCAGAAGAACTGTACGCCCAACCACAGTCGGTGTTTGTGGCCAAATTTGTTGGGCAGTCAAATGTCTTGGAGGGTGAAGTGGTCGCAGGTGATGATCGTTTTTCTGTCTTCCAATCTCCTGGCATCAAACCCCTTCACATTTCTCGCATGTCTCAAGAAATGGTTGGAGCCCGAGCCATGATGATTCTCAGACCGGAGCACACAGCCTTGTCTCGGGAGTCTCAGTGCGACGACATTGAAAACTGTCTTGAGGTGTTGATTGAACAGGTTTTCTATTTGGGGGAGGAAATGCAGTATGCCATCAATGTTGGCCCGCAAATATCTTGGACCGTACGAGGGGATCCTCAGCATGATCGCGCCACCCGTTTTTCTCCCGGTGAAAAGGCTTTCGTGCATTGGAAGCCGGAACACGGAATGATCTTCCCCCAATAATCCAATAAGACTTTCAGGTTTCTTCTAGCCCAAGCGGGTATCTGAGCTATTCCCGAAATTGTGGAAAGGGTACCGTCCCATTTTTCTTGTGTAGCTGCAGCATCTCATGCTGCCTCTTCCAGACGTCCTGTGTTCATGGTGCGTGGGAAGAAGGCACGATGAGATCGTGCAGCTACACAAGAAAGAACGCTTGCAGGAAGGGGAGGCAGGTACCAGACATTTCATGAATCCAGGATTGGATGGCGGTAGAGGTAACACCATGTTTTCAGTATGATCCGAAATAACAAGGGGTCGTCTGGCCGGGCCACCTTCTCCTAGGTTCACCATAAGGCGTGATGGATTCGGGGATCTTTTTTCCCAAGAGCCCACCGACGTGTAGACCGTTCAGGAGGAATCCGGTATAAACCGCTCCAGCCCATCCACGCCACCAGGGAGAATTCTTTGTGCGTGCTTTATACATCTCCACGAAACCGGGGCAAGACCAATCTTTACGATGAATAATTCTTCTCTTCGTCAGTCTTCAGTCCTGCTCCTCCCCACGCTCTTGGTGCTTGGGTTATTTTTCTGTATTCCCGTACTGCTCATGTTTGGGGTGAGCTTCGCCTCGCGTGGGCTCTATGGTGGTATTGAGTGGACGTTCACGTTTGAGAATTACCAACGTCTCGCAGATCCATTGTATTGGACTATTTATGGTCGTTCCCTCTTCTTAGCAGGGACGACGACTATCGTATGTCTGGCAATCGGATTTCCTCTCGCCTATGTCATGGCACGATCATCGGCTCGCATGCAGACCGCTCTGTTGGTGTTGGTGATGATTCCCTTTTGGACAAATTTTCTTGTACGCACCTATGCCTGGATGTTTCTGCTCAGGACCGAAGGATTGTTCAATAGCCTGTTCATGCGGCTGGGAATTTTGGATACACCTCTTGAGCTCTTGTACACGAATGGTGCGGTCTTTATTGGTTTGGTCTATGGATACCTGCCCTTCATGATTCTTCCGTTGTATGTGGCGATTGAGCGTATTCGTCCTTCTCTTGAAGAGGCGGCCTATGACCTTTACGCCAGCAGCTTCTCTGTCTTTCGTCATGTGGTAATTCCTTTGGCGAAGCCAGGCATTGTGGCGGGTTGTATCTTGGTGTTTATTCCTTCATTGGGCGCTTTTATCACGCCACATCTATTAGGAGGTGGGCAGAGCATGATGCTGGGTACGCTCATTCAGCATGAGTTTCTCGTGGTACGAGATTGGCCATTCGGGTCGGCCATATCATTTCTCTTAATGCTGCTGGTCTTAGTCGTCGGTGTCCCGCTGCTTAAGGGACGAAAGCTGTGGGGATCATGAAGAATCGAAGCTTTCAGTGGCTCACGGGAATCAGCATGGGTACGTTGGTATTTTTGTATGGACCGATTCTGGTCATTCTTCTCTTTTCCTTCAATGCCTCAAAAATCTCGGCAATGTGGGAGGGTGGTACGCTGTATTGGTATCAGCAATTAGCCGGGGATCACTCGTTGTGGGCAGCGACCAGCAATTCTCTGTTGGTTGGAGCCGTGTCAACATTCGTGGCTCTGGGGTTGGGGCTTGGGGCGGCCGTGTTTTTAGAGCGAGGACGAATGTTGGGACAGCCGCTCATCGAAGGGGTCTTGTTGCTTCCCCTCGTAATCCCCGAAGTCATGTTAGGGGTCGCCCTGTTGTTGTTCTTTGTGATGCTGGAGTGGCCTTTGGGATTAGCGACTGTGACGATTGGGCATTGTGTAGTTAATCTGCCGCTGGTCATCATGGTGCTGCGGGCAAGACTTCGTAAGATTGATCCCGTCTGGGAAGAAGCGGCGCGTGATTTAGGCGCGACCCCATGGCAGGCATTTGTGCATGTCACGTTTCCTTTACTTCGTCCGGCGATATTGGGAGCCGGCTTGATGGCGTTCACCTTGTCCTTGGATGATTTCGTGGTCACATTTTTTACGACCGGTCCCGGAGCAACGACTTTGCCCCTCAAAGTGTTCTCCATGATGCGCACGGGGATTACGCCAGAAATTAATGCGCTCTCAGCCATATTGGTGACGGTGTCCATGCTGCTGATTGGGGTCTCCCTGGCCTTTCAGCGAAAATGAAAGACGTCAAGAGCTAAATGCATAATTTTAATCAATCCAAATTTCTAAGATACTGGTTGACGGTTCACCTATTGTTTCTGGTGGGAATGTTGGTTGGCTGTGGACCTTCTGGAGAGCCCTCTTTGCCCGGTGATATCTCTCAAGATGTGGGGGCAAAGGAGTTGTTTTACTTCACTTGGTCAGACTATGTAGATCAGGAACTGCTTGACGGATTCGAAACTCAAACAGGAATTAAGGTCATCGTGGATACGTTTAGTAGCAATGAGGAACTCTTGGCCAAAGTGCAAAGTGGGGCTACTGGGTATGATGTGGTGGTGCCGTCAGATTTTATGGTCTCGATCATGGCGAAACAGGGACTCTTGGCCAAGTTGGATCATGCCCGTGTTCCTAATGAACAATTCATTGAACCATTCCTGAGGGACCTTCCCTTTGATCCACAGCAGGAATACGCCCTTCCCTATTTATGGGGAACGGTAGGGATTGGTTATGAGTCATCGGTCATCGAAACGCCGCCGACCAGTTGGAACATTCTCTGGGATGCTCGTTACAAGGGGCGTATTAGTATGCTCAATGACCAACGTGAGGTCTTTGGGATGGCGTTGCGGTCGTTGGGCCATTCGCTGAATAGTCAAGACCCGTTGCTCATTGAGCAGGCCAAACAAAAACTCATGGCGCAGAAGTCATTGGTGAAGAGCTACACGAGTGATTCTTTTGATCATCTACTCGTCACTGGAGACATTGTCTTGGCGCATGCCTGGGGTGGGCCTATTGCCCGAGCGATGCAAGAGCGTGCCTCCATCAAATATGTGGTTCCCCAAGAAGGGGGAACGATTTGGACGGATTGTTTGGTCGTGCTGGCGACTTCTCCACGAAAAGCCATGGCCTTCCAATTCATGAATTATTTAATTGATACGAAAGTGGCGCAGATGACTTCGGAGCGTCTGTTGTTTGCGTCGGCCAATCGCTTGGTCAAGGATCGCGTGGCAGCGGCTGTACGAAACAATCCTGCCGTGTATCCAACAGAAGAGGTTATTGCTCGAATGGAATGGATGGTCGATGCGGGTGAGGCCATGCGATATTATGATCGGGCGTGGACTGAGTTGAAGGTCCACTAGGGGAATGTAAGACGTGAAGCGTCATCCGTGAAGCGGGAGAAGTGAGGAGTTGGAAAAGGTTCTCTCGTGCTTCCACTACGCCTCATCCATCACGCATTACGCCTCACGTCCTGTCTCTTGACCAGTCTAAGGGGTACCCACTAGACTAAAGAAGTAATTGGAAACATTATTCGTGTGAGGAGACGTTTGATGAAAATGCCAGCATGGTTACTTGCGAGTTGTGTTTTTGGGGCTTTTTTAGGTGCCTCTCAGGGGAGTATGGCGTGGCAAGATTTCGGCACTGGCCGAATCATTCCCGTTCAAATCCCCTACAATGCGCCACCAGAGCCAGAATTTCCGATTATCCCAGAGGCGACGCCTGCCCCTGAGGTGTTATCCGAAGAGGAATTGAAACGTGCAGAGGGCTTGTTGCCCTTACTGGAAGGGCGTCAGGAACTGTACATCATGGGGGAATTTGTGCATTTGGGGAAACCTGTGGTGCCGGTGTTGGTGAAAGCGCTTAAACTGCCAGGCACGCGTCTCCGATATAACGCGATTGAAACGTTATCGATGATTAAGGATGAGAGAGCGGTGCCGAATCTCCTTGAAACAGCTCTAGATCTTCAGGAAATGACCAGGGTTCGTGAACGGGCGCTTCGTGTCGCCGTGAAGTTAGATCCGATTCAATCCATTCCCGCGTTAAAATCTATCGTGAACGATGAGAATGACACCATGCGTCGAGCTGTGGCGTTTTTATCTCGCTATTCGCGGGATGTGGAAGTGCCTCCACTCTTGATTCAATTATTAGGCGACCCCGAACGGTATGTGGCCGCGACGGCACTGGAATCATTCTGGCGCCTCACGCGATATGGGGGGGAGCCGCATAATTGGCAAGGGTCAACTCAAGAGGAACGAAAGCAATGGTCTCAGGAGTGGACGAAATGGTGGGAGGCTAGGTTGAAGGAACAACAAGATTCGACTGAGACTGCACCATCCACAGGGACACCGTCTGAGGCATTCCCGGAGCCCCCGCCTCAACCAAGATTAGAAAGCACCCCGCAAAAGTATTTTTCATAATGTAGGGCGGAGCTCCGAGTCCACCCATATTTGGCATCTAAAAATAACCTGAATGATAGTTTCTGCTTAAGATCTATTGTCGAGACCACGTTCAAAAAGGAGATCACGATGGCGATCTTACCCATAGCCAAGATTGGCAATCCAGTTCTGAGAAAGATTGCGAATCCTGTTCCCCTAGAAGTGATCAATACGCCAGCGTTTCAACAATTTATTGATGATATGTTCGAGACGATGTATGAAAACGATGGTATTGGATTAGCTGCGCCACAAGTCTCACGCTCAGAACAGTTAGTAGTAATGGGCTGTGATGGGGATTCTGGTTTTCCTGAAACAGTGTTGATTAACCCCAAAATTGTTTTTTATGGTCCAGATCAAGTGGAAATGTGGGAAGGGTGTTTAAGTGTTGATGGCCTGCGGGGAAAGGTCACTCGACCATCCTCCGTTCGCGTCCAGACCCTGGATCGAGATGGCAAGGCCCTGGACTTTGAAGTTACTGGTTTGTATGGCGTGTGTATTCAGCATGAAATGGATCATTTGCTTGGCAAGGTGTTTCTTGATCGGATGGACGGCATGTCGACCCTGACCCAATTGCAAGAATTTGAATCATATTGGAAGGAAGAGTCAGCAACCGTCATTTAATTCTGTTGTTGATCACCTTCTCCTCTAATTGTTGTTCCTCTAATTAAGCAGTGTAACCCCTTGTGAATTCTCTCATTCGAATTCTTGGCTATCTCCGTCCTCACCGTGGTTTGGTCTTGACCACGCTGTCCTTTGCTCTGCTCACGACCATTTTTGATCTTCTTCCACCATGGCTCATTAAAGTGATTATTGATGATGTCATTCAGGCGGAGCGAACAGACTTGCTCCCTTGGGTGTTGGGGGGAGTGGTGTTGGCGTATGGATTCAAGAATACGCTCAACTCACTTCGGATCCGATTTAATAATATTCTTGAACAACGGGTGATTTTTCAACTGAGACAGCAGGTGTTTCATGCGCTCCAGCGGATGTCGATCAGTTTTTATGAAAACCGGTCGACTGGTGAAATCATGTCACGGGTGATGAGCGATACCGAGCATGTCGAACGGATTTTTATCGATGGCTTGGAAAGTCTGTTAACGGCGTTACTGACATTGGTGGGCATTACGGTTCTTCTCTTTGCGCTAAATTGGAAATTGGCCTTGCTCGCCCTGGTGCCTATTCCAATTTTGGCAATGTCCGCTGTGTTGTTTTCGCGGCGAGTCCATGGGTACTACCACGAGATCAGAAAAAATACGGCAGATTTGAGTGCGTATCTTCAAGATGCCTTGTCCGGCATTCGAGAAACCATGGGCTTTAATCGACACCACTATGAAATGGGTCGGTTTGACCAAAAGAGTCAGGCGGTCAATAAGAGCACGTTAAAGGCCATGTTTCTTTGGTCGGTGTATTCGCCTGGCATGGTGTTCATCGGAAGCTTAGGCACTGTCTTAGTCCTTTGGGTCGGGCCAAGCGAAGTGTCGGCGGGCAAGTTGTCGATTGGCGAACTGTTTATGTTTGTGTCGTATCTGGCCTTGTTTTATGTGCCAATCAACCAAATCCATTCCGTGAATCACATGTTGCAACATGCGCTCGCCGCCAGTGAACGAATCTTTGAGGTCCTTGATACAGAGCCTGATGTTGTCGATCATCCCAGTGTCATGGTCCCTGAAGGAAAGCTAGAAGGACTGGTGATCCTGAAGGATGTCATGTTCACCTATCGGTCTGATGTGCCGGTGTTGAATGGAATTAATGTGTCCATTCTCGCTGGTGAACGCGTGGCGTTGGTGGGCCCGAGTGGCGCGGGGAAGAGCACGCTGATTAAATTGATCATGCGATTTTATGATGTTCGGGGAGGAATCGTCTCCTTGGATGGTATCGATGTCAGGGATTTACCCTTGGCGTATGTACGAAATCAAATTGGGTTGGTACAGCAGGAACCGTTTCTCTTTAATGGAACCGTTCGGGACAATATTGCGTATAGCAACCCCGAGGCCAGTCAATCAGAAATTGAAGGCGTGGCGGTGGCCGCACGCGCTCATGAGTTCATTTCGGAGTTGCCGGAAAAGTATGACACGTGGATTGGTGAACGAGGAGTAAAACTTTCGGTAGGGCAAAAACAGCGTGTGGCAATTGCTCGAGTGCTTCTGAAAGATCCTCCTATAGTCATCCTTGACGAAGCTACCTCCAATATCGATACCGAAACCGAAGTCAAAATTCGCGAAGCCTTAGATGTCTTAACTCAAGGCCGAACGACTATCGTCATTGCTCACCGGCTTTCCACTCTTCAGCAGGTAGATCGGATCATCGTCTTAGATCACGGAAGACTGATACAGCAAGGCACCCATGCCGACCTCATCTCTCAGGATGGGGTGTATCGAACCCTCTATGACGCGCAGTTTATGGGCTAGTGATTAGAAGAGTCTCGGCTGGGTGCCCCGATCTATCAAGAAAAAAGGCCGACCCACGTTTGAATCGTGGGCCGGCCTTGGCACTATTGGCTACTGCCAATACCTGATGATGCGTGGCAGTGAAATTTTTCTTACGGACTGGTCACGACGACCGAGTACATACTTTTTCCAGCCCCTTGATTACCTCCCAAAGTAATTGTCCCAGCCGGGAATGATTTACTATATAGAATTAGTGTGGTGTCTGTGGTCACTAATGACGTTCCTGTGGCCGTAAAGCTGTTTAACCAGCTCGGCTTGTGGTTCACTCGATTATCATGTCCAACATAGACCGTCACGGGCTGATTGACGCTAAAGCTGAGGAAGGAATTTCCTGAGGACCCCTTATCATTATTCGCTGTTTTGATATAGGTCGAGCCCGCTAGGGGTGCGGGAATATTGGTAAAGGTATACGAACGGTCAGTGTAGACCCTTTCTCCCGTTTGAAGGTTATCGATTTGTACTTCATATGTTTTTCCACTTTGTGCGGATAGATTCGTGATGTTCAATGGGTTTGTCGGAGGTTCAATCAATGTGACTGTGATTGGCTCTGATGTGGTTTGATTTCCCGCATCATCCCTTGCAATGGCTTTTATTGTAAACGTTCCAGGAATGAGTGGGGTAGTGTCCCATAGGGTGGAATAAGGACCACTCAAGTCCTCAATCCCAATTTGTATATCATCAACGAAGAAACGGACGCCGGTGACTCCGATGTTATCTGCTGCTGTCGCTTGGAGTGTGACCACTCCAAAGACCTCTTCTCCTTCGCTTGGAGCGATGAGACTGACCGTTGGAGGAGTCGTGTCTGATACCGGCGCGCCATCGCTGATGACCGCCACTGAATACATGCTCTTCCCTGCGCCCTGATTACCTCCCAAACTGATTGGTCCCGCCGGAAAGGAAAGACTGTATAATTTCAGCGTGGCGTCGGTGGTCACTAAACTCATTCCGGTGTCTGTAAAGCTATTCAACCAAGACGGTTTAGTCCCAATGCGGATGTCGTGCCCAATATACACGGTCACGGGTTGATCAACCGTAAAGGTGAGGAAAGAGTTTCCTGTTGAATTTTTGTCGGTGTTGGCGGTTTGGATATATGTTGCACCTTCGATCGTGCTTGGAACATTGGAAAATGTATACGAGCGGTCGATATACACCTTTTCTGTATTTTGTAACCCATCAACTTTAATGAGATAGGCTTTTCCGCTAGCGACTGAGAGATTAGTAATGTTTAAGGAGCCTGCAGGCAGGTCGATGACGGTTACGGGAAGCATGACCGACGTGGTTTCATTTCCTCCCGCATCTCTAGCAATAGCCGTTAATTGATATGGTCCTAAGGGCAAGGCCGTGGTGTTCCATTGGATGGAATAGGGGGCCACCATATCTTCTGCACCGATCAGTACGTTATCGACTAAAAATCTCACCCCGACTACCCCGACGTTATCCGAAGCTGTGGCATTAATGGATATGATGCCTGATACTTCAGCATTTGATGCTGGAGCTGTGATGTTCACGGTGGGGAAGCTATTGTCCACGGGAGGTGCAGCCACTGAGACGGTAACTGTCGCGGAGGTGGTTTCATTGCCTGCCACATCTCGTGCGATCGCTTTCAGATTGTAGGAATCTGGCAACAAGGAAGTAGTATCCCAGTTTTTGGAGTAGGGGGCAGTCGTATCTTCGCTTCCGACCTGAACATTGTTTACAAAAAACCGTACACCTTCAATTCCGACATTATCTGAAGCGGTTGCCGTTATGGGGATTAATCCAGATACCACGTCATTTTGTGACGGGTTAGATATATTAACGGTGGGTGGAGTGGTGTCCAGTGGAATCCCTCCAGCCACTTCTCCAGAGAGACCGCTTTTGTTATTTGAAATGTCCTTGGCTTTTAATGCGAAAGAATAGGTCACGCCTGGGGTAAGCATCCCAGGTGGAAAATCAATGCTTGAGACATTTCCTACGGATATCGGTGAATTCGGGTGATTGTAGACACCGGGTTGGTCTCCAAGAAAAATATCATATCCGGCTAAATCAGGTTCCGTATTTGCGGTCCAACTTAAAGTCCCGGTACCAGGGGCTGCTGCAAATACCGTTGGTATGTGGCTGGCAAATGACAAGGGAAGAAATAAAGAGGCCAGGATAGTTATTAGGATTCTAACTCGGGATGATGGTTGCGAATTTGGCATAGGAGGCTCCGTTGCTATCTTTTTCGTGAAAAGTGAGTGTTCGGTCATATTCATGAGTCGACAGGTATTTTCTCTTACAGGGTTTAACTGTGATGAATTTCTATAAGGTGAATAAATTACCTAGTTGCGGAGGTGAAAATTTCCTGTAGGCAAATAAGGCCCACATTGATTTGTCTATCGGGCATTAATGACCAGAAATTAAGACCTGAAAAGCAATAACGGTGCCTTTTATTTTTATTTCTTAAAAGGCAAATGAAAACAATAAGTTGGGATGTTTTTTTTGTGAAAGATCGCTAGGAGGACTTATTTTTGGTGTAGTGAATGATGTTCTGTAGATCTACGTAATGATGGAAAATGTTTTGATTTTTGAACCCTCATGAACCTTGTGGGGAGGAGGACACGGTAGGAAAATTTTTCCCCAAACAGTCTAGTTTGAAAAATTAATCATGGTATTCAATGTGTGAATTTGTGGTGTGATGACGAAAAATTCCTTCGGTATTATTTCTGATTTCTTATTGGGAAATTTTTCCTTCATCATATTTGTAGAGTTGAATGAACTGGGAGGTTGAGAAATATCCGAATCGTGAAACAAAACTTTTTGTTGTTGACATAATTTTAGTATTATGGTAGATCCTGCTTTTCATTTTAGGTCTTTATAATGATACTTATTATTCTAAAGCTGCCGCAGAGGGCGAATTGTCCTCTTGCGGCTTGTTTTTTTTAGGGCCTCTTGTGTGAGAGGACGTGTTTGCAGGGGGCCGGGAAAAAGGAGGAGCCTATGAGTGATCGAAAGACTGGGACGGTAAAGTGGTTTAACGACCGAAAGGGATTCGGATTTATTCGGATGGATGACGAACAGGATGTGTTTGTTCATTATTCTGCCTTAGGGGGTGAAGGGTTTAAAACCTTGAAAGAAGGCGAGACCGTTGAGTTTGATTTAGTGGACGGAGCGAAAGGTCCGCAAGCCGCGAATGTGGAAAAAACTGCTGTGGCTCCATAATCGACTGGCTGAAGTGAGAAACTGTGTAATCTTTTGTTGTGAAATTTTGTTCTCTTAAAGATGGTGATATAAAAAAGGAGAGGCGAATGCCTCTCCTTTTTTATTTGGATATTGGCTCATTTTCAAACTCAGCATCATAAAGTAAAAGCCTTATCGTCCCCATAAATGTTCATTGAATCTTTGGGCCAATGCCTTTGTTTCGGTATTTGGGAAGTGCACTATGCCTCACATCATCCTTCCCCCTTCATGGCGAATTTTTGATCGACTCGCGACGCCGGAGTCGGTGTATCTACAAGCAGTGTCTCGTCGATCATATTTGAAATTACTTGGTGCCGTGGCGTTGTTGTCAACGGGTGGGGTGTCGGGGTGTTCCATGCCGGTGAGTGAAGAGGAATTTTCCAAAAGTCCCAAGAATTTTGAGTTTTCGGATGTTGATCGACAGGTATATCCTTCTTCACCGAATCCGGAGTTTCAGTTGGATCGGGCGATGACGGAAGAACATATCGCCGCGCAGTACAACAACTTTTATGAATTTAGCGAAGCAAAAGATGATATTTGGAAACGGGTCGGAGGATTTAAGCCTCGACCCTGGACGGTTAAAATCAAAGGATTGGTCAAGAACCCACAGGTTATTGATGTGGATGATCTACTCAAGACCATGCCTTTGGAAGAAAGGCTGTATCGGCACCGATGTGTTGAAGCTTGGGCGATGGCCGTCCCGTGGACGGGATTTCCTTTGAAAGTGTTGGTCAAGAAAGTGGAACCCCTCAGTACTGCCCGTTATCTTCGCTTTACCTCGTTTCACACACCCAATATTGCGATGGGGCAACGTGGATATGGTCCTTGGCCGTATACCGAAAGCCTAACTTTAGCAGAGGCCATGAACGACTTGGCTTTGCTCGCGACCGGGATCTACGGGCATCCGCTGCCAAAACAGCATGGAGCGCCAATTCGTTTGGTCATGCCATGGAAATACGGCTTCAAAAGCATCAAGTCCATTGTGTCGATTGAATTTTTAGCTGAGGAACCAGCGACATTTTGGAATACCATGGCTCCGAGTGAATATGATCAGGTGGCCAATGTGAACCCGGGTATTCCGCATCCAAGGTGGTCGCAAGCGACAGAACGAATGTTGGGAACCGATCAGCGGTTTCCCACCCAGCTGTTCAATGGATACACCTCTTGGGTTGGGGGCCTCTATGGGTAATTGGGAGAGGGCGAACCATTTTGGTTTTCCTCTAACTCTTAGACCTGTGTTGACGAGATTTTTGTCTGAAGCGTATACTTTTGGACGGTCTCTATAGGACCAGCTGTTACTCGAAACAGTAAGGAGTTGCGACCGTTCTCACTTCTGTGAATGTGACGACTCAAATATCAGAATTCATAATGTAGAGGAGGAATAAATCATGGCAATTCGTTTAGGTGATGAGGCTCCAAATTTTACGGCAGAGACCACAGAAGGCACTGTCAATTTTCATGAATGGCTTGGCGACGGGTGGGGCGTGTTGTTTTCCCATCCCAAAGATTTCACCCCAGTCTGTACGACAGAGTTAGGTGCTGTGGCGAAGATCACTGAAGACTTTAAGAAGCGCAATGTGAAGGTGTTGGCCGTGAGTGTGGATGCTTTGGATTCTCACAAAGGTTGGGTCAAGGATATTAATGAAACGCAAAATTGCACGGTGAACTATCCGATCATCGCGGATCCTGATCGTACTGTGGCGAATCTCTATGACATGATTCACCCGAATGCCTTAGATAATATGACCGTGCGTTCTGTGTTCGTGATTGGGCCAGATAAGAAGGTCAAGCTCACCTTGACCTATCCAGCGTCGACTGGAAGGAACTTTGATGAAATTATTCGTGTTGTGGACTCCTTGCAATTAACGGCCAAACATCAAGTGGCCACCCCAGCCAATTGGAAGGACGGGGAAGATTGTATCATTGTCCCTGCGGTGAAGGACGACGAAATTCCCGCCAAATTTCCCAAGGGCCACCGGGCCGTGAAGCCATACCTTCGGTTCACGCCACAGCCCAACAAGTAACACCTTCTCGCAGACCTCGTTCTTTCGAAAAGAGCCGCTCCCCCTGGAGCGGCTCTTTTTTTGTCTTTGTGATGTGGGAAAAAATCTAGTCGGGGTTTTCTTGGTGTGACTTTACGAACGACGAGATACAAGCAACGAGCGACGTGTGTTTCTTATGGTTGGTAGGTCTCGTACATGACAATGTTTACTTGAAACCCTGTTTTGCAGAGTCGACATCGAAACTGCACAAAATCTTGTTCCACACTGACCTCGGTGACATGCAAATCTTCCTTATGTTGAGTGACGCAAGATTTTAGGCTCTCGGCATCCCCCTCTTCAAACGCTTCAGCATCCCCAATAATGCGTGAAATGCTTGTGACGGTGAGTCGATGACGAAAATTGCAATTGACGCAGGCAATGCCAATCTTATCCGGAAGCGTGAGCATCTTAAAACTCAGCGATCGGGGATGTACCGAGAAACATTGCTGCAAGAAGGCACCACTTTTGTAAATAGTTGGCATCGTTGTGGTCTCGCGCTAGGTCGATAGTGGTAAGGGGGTTGGCTTTGAACGGTTGCTGCCTTGGACAATGGGATATTCAAACAACCGACATTCCAGCGCTCCGTTAAAGAGGGGAGTGCGCCGTGTGGCCGCGAGCCGAATGCGTTTGGGTAAACGTAAGTCTGCTGTAAAGAGGAATGCCCGCCATCCCATGAAGTGGCGTTTGAGTGCATCGCCCAGTTGAGGGTACCACCCGTCAAGTTGTGTGTCCTGTCCACTGCGGACTCCATAAGGTGGATTGGTGATGAGCAGCCCCTGAGAATGTGTTGGTTGGATCTCCAGGACATCGGCCTGGTCAATGGCAATAATGTTCGCAAAGCCAGCAGCTTCTACATTCATCTTTGCTGCGCTTACAGCTTGAGGATCGTGATCGAAACCAAAAAGAGTGCCAGCATCCATGGTTCGTTCCTCGGCCTGGCTTTTGGCCAGCAGTTGCGTCCAGGCATCTTGATCGAAACCTAGGAAATTTTCAAAAGCAAAAGCCCGATTACATCCTGGAGCAATATTGCAAGCAATTTGGGCGGCCTCCAATAAGAAGGTGCCACTTCCACACATGGGGTCGAGCAATACTTGTCCAGGGGTCCATCCGGCGAGACTCAAAATGCCAGCGGCGAGATTTTCCCGTAAAGGCGATGGCCCTTGGGCTCTGCGGTACCCTCGTTTAAAGAGAGGCTCGCCCGTGGTATCAAGATAAAAGGTGCAGTTTTGGTCATCCAGAAAGGCATAAATCCCAATGTCGGGATTGCGAGTGTCCACGTTAGGTCTGCTCCCCTGGGCCTTGCGAAAGTGGTCGCAGATCGCATCTTTAATTCGCAACGTCACGAATTCAAGGCTGGGAAGGGGACAATGGTGGGCGCTGACATGGACTTTAATGCGATGGTTGACGGCAAACCAGGAAGGCCAATTCAGCGATACGGCTTTGTGATAGACATCATGCTCGTTTAGATACGAACATTCGGAGATGGCCCATAACACGCGACTGGCAATTCGACTGTGCAGATTGACGTGATAGCAGAGGTCAAAGGGTCCGCGAAATTGAACGCCTCCCTGGAGGGGAACAATATCTTCTGCAGAGAGTTGAATTAACTCGTCCCGAAGGACAGTCTCAAGTCCACGAGGACAGGGGGCAAAAAACGTGGATTGGTGTGTCCCCGTCATTGGGATGTACTAGCGCAGGATTCTCGAATCCAACGCTGAAGGATTTTGGATTGATCAAAGGTGAGCACATAATGAAAGCATTTGGGCTTATTGACCGTGAGATTGGGATCTCCTGCACCCACCAGGGAGGCTGCGGAGTTGGCCACTTGGGTCACGCCTTTGCCTAAGGTGTTGACTCCCATGGGATCGAGTTCGTCTTTGGTTAAGGTGTAACGATAAATCCAGGTGGAATCACCATTGAGGAGGGATTCTTTTTTGCGCCACGGCTCTCCGAGTTTGGCTACAATATCGTCTTGTGTCGCTTCCTCCACGGCGCCCTTGAGATAGGAGTCGCGCCAATGGCTACAGGCATCTAGGGAAAGAATGACAATGGTCAAGGTCGCCCAGAATAACAGGGTTCTCAGGTGGCGTGTTGTACTGGTCAAGAGAACGCGATGCACGATCATGAGTCCTTTGTATCCTCCGGTTGAATCTTCTCGATAATGGTGCGATAGAAGGCATAGCCTTGTGCGCAAAGTCCTGTCAAGATTAAGCCCAATGCCGTGGGGAGCCACAGAGACTCCGGCTGCTCCAAGCCCTCAATGCCTAACACAAAGCCCAAGGCAATGGCGAGGATGCCAATGACGCGTGCAATCCAAATGTCTGGGTGTGTTTGAATATTCAAAAGGGCATTCCTGTTTCTTGGACTGTTGGTAAGGGGAATTGAGGTCTGGCCAATAGTCGGTGAAAAAGATTGGGTCTCGGGTTAGTCCACTTCCTTTACTTGGAGATTGTACGGTATTGGGGTTAAGGAATTCTAGGTGGGGCAATGGCAAGTATTTCAACGGTTGTTTCCTGAATTCTGGAGCGGAGGACGATGATTTCTCGATTGAGTTGGAACCAGGGTATTCTCATGGCTCTCCTTGTCACAGGAATAGCCGTTCCGTTGTTCATCGATCCCATTCCCCAAAATCCTCACGATCATGCGTTTGCCGACACGAGAACCTTCCTGGGAATTCCCAATTTTTTTAATGTCACATCAAATCTGCCATTTATGATCGTGGGCATCCTCGGGTTGTTCGCATCCCGTTCACAAGGGTTTGTGTTGGACTCCACGGACAGGCGACGAGCCTATTACATCTTTTGTATCGGTGTGATTCTGGTTGGTGTGGGGTCTGCCTATTATCATCTGAATCCAACCAATGCCACACTCGTCTGGGATCGGTTGCCCATGACCGTATCGTTCATGGCGCTGCTGGCTATGATCATTGCGGATTGCGTGTCTCAAAAATTGGGGAAGGCCTTGCTATGGCCGTTGATTGGAATTGGAGTTGTCTCGATAGGATATTGGTATGGGACGGAATTGTGGGAGTTGGGTGATCTGCGGCCCTATGGCGTGGTGCAATTTCTCCCGATGGTGCTCATTCCTGTGATGCTCAGCCTATTCGGTCCCCGATCGTTGCGAAGCCTCTTTCTCTGGGCAACCTTAGGAACGTATGTGTTGGCAAAAGTTGTGGAGTTTTTCGATGCTGAATTGTATGCAAACACCGGATGTCTGAGTGGTCATTCTCTGAAACACATCATAGCGGCCCTCGCCACAACCTGGGTAATCCTGGCTTGCCAAAAGTCTTGTCTGAAATTTCAGGCTGCAACCTAGCGATTTTTTTCTCCTTAAGGTTAGTCCTCCTACTTCCTCGCCAACTTCCGGTACCGAATCCGATGTGGTTGGTCGGCGTCTTTGCCGAGGCGTTTTTTGCGGTTGGCTTCGTATTCGGAGTAGTTACCTTCAAACCAGATGATTTGGCTGTTGCCTTCGAAGGCCAAGATGTGTGTGGCGATTCGGTCTAAGAACCACCGGTCATGGCTACTGACCACAGCGCAGCCACCGAATTGTTCTAGGCCTTCTTCAAGCGCGCGTAAGGTATTGACATCCAAATCGTTGGTGGGTTCGTCCAAGATCAAGACATTCGCGCCTTCTTTGAGCATGCTCGCGAGGTGAACGCGATTCCGTTCTCCCCCTGAGAGATCATTGACTTTCTTTTGTTGATCGTTGCCGCCAAAATTAAAACGGCTGACATAGGCCCGTGAGTTAATCTCTTTTTTCCCAAGCATGATGGTGTCTTGTCCACCAGAAATAACTTCCCACACGTTCTTGGTTCCATCCAATGTCCGGTTTTGATCCACGTACCCAAGCTTGACGGTATCCCCAACATGGAAGGAGCCTGTGTCGGGCTTTTCTTCTCCGGTGATCATGCGGAACAACGTGGTCTTTCCTGCTCCGTTTGGACCGATGACCCCAACGATTCCACCCCGAGGTAAATTGAACGAGAGATTTTCGAAGAGGAGTTTGTCGCCAAAGGCTTTCGTGAGGTCTTTGGCTTCGATGACGACTTCGCCTAGGCGTGGACCAGCAGGAATATAAATTTCCAAATCATTCGCCATCTTTTCGTGTTCTTCGCTGACGAGTTCTTCGTAGCGGGTCACGCGGGCTTTTCCCTTCGCCTGTCGGCCTTTGGGCGACATCCGAATCCACTCCAATTCGTGTTCCAAAGTTTTTCGTCGTTTGGATTCGGTTTTTTCTTCCTTTTCAAGGCGGGCTTGTTTTTGCTCAAGCCATGATGAGTAATTCCCTTCGTAGGGAATACCTTGCCCACGATCGAGTTCAAGAATCCATCCGGCGACGTTATCGAGGAAATAGCGATCATGGGTAACGGCAATGACCGTGCCTTTGTATTGTTGCAAGTGGTCTTCGAGCCATTGGACTGATTCGGCATCCAAATGGTTGGTGGGCTCGTCTAGTAATAAGATGTCAGGTTCTTGGATCATCAGGCGGCACAACGCCACACGCCGTTTCTCTCCTCCAGAGAGGATCCCGATTTTGGTGTCGGGTGGGGGACAGCGGAGTGCATCCATGGCAATGTCGAGTTGATTTTCTAACTCCCAACCATCGACCGCCTCAATTTTTTCTTGAAGCGTGCTTTGCTTTTCCAAGAGCTTTTCCATTTCATCAGGCTCCATCGGTTTGCCAAGCCGGTTACTCACGGCCTCGTATTCCGTCAGCATATCGATGAGTTCTTTTCGCGCTTCTTCCACGACTTCTTTGACGGTTTTCTCTGGATCGAGATTCGGTTCCTGCTCCAAGATGCCAACGGTATAGCCTTTGGACATGGTGATTTCGCCAAGATAGTCTTTGTCGATTCCGGCAATGATGCGAAGGAGTGAGCTTTTCCCTGATCCGTTTAGTCCCAAGACCCCAATCTTTGCGCCGTAGTAAAATGACAAGTAAATGTCTTTGAGTACTTGCTTCTTCGGCGGATGGACTCGTCCAACGCCGATTAAGGAGAAAATGATTTGTTTGTCGTTGGTGGCCATATCACTCCTTCATATTACTGCCTACGTGTGGTCTTGAGGTCGTTATTATTATGAGGATGCTTCGCGCGCCTGTTTTACCATATTGACGAAAACTGGTCGCGCATCCTCAGGGCTCTTGAGTTCTTGTGGAAAGCCTAAGCGCATCCCCGTATAACGGTCTTTGATCTTCAGTCGAAGATGAAATCCCAATCGATCAATAGCTGTCAAGGTGGCTTCATCGGTGTCAGGCTGGCCTGAGGCACGAGCAAGAATCAGCAGTGCGTCCTTGTGGTCGGCATTCAGGTGCTCAATGATTCCTGTCCCAGCATCTGCAAGTGGATCGACTGTGGCCAAAGCATATTCTTCCGCCGTCACCCACCCCATCGACCCAAAACCACCGACATAATATACATCAATGGTGTCCATGAGATAAAAAGAAAAATCCCCAAAGTCGGCCCAATAAGCAGCTTTTGGGTGTCGTGCTAAATATTGTGCGCGAATTTCAGCGTCTTGACCTTTTGGCACTTTAGAGATTTTTCCCATCACCGTAAGGCGCGCGGCACCCAAGGGGTCGTTTTCGCCACCGGG
The DNA here is from genome assembly GCA_027623995.1 of Nitrospirota bacterium. Lineage (GTDB taxonomy): Bacteria > Nitrospirota > Nitrospiria > Nitrospirales > UBA8639 > Nitronereus. Next base: position 24,113 of record JAQBUF010000010.1, on the reverse strand, counting down.
TTGCATGACAAAAACGCTGGCTCGTGGATCGGCTGAAATATTTTTGGTGTGCATGGCCATGGTACTGATCAGAAACGTGGGGTTTCCTTGATTATCCAGGCCGTAGGTGACGATTGATCCAAATGGCCAATCGGCATGTTTCTGGGACGTTGTGCAGAATGTGGCGACAGGCGCAATATGCATGAGGGTTCGAGCCCGTTCGGCATACGTCGGTTCAGGTGGCTCAGGCGGATCGGTATCATTCGTCATGGGAGTCGCATGTTGTGACATATGGTGTCCTTGTTCAGATGGCAGATATAAAATAGGCGAGTGAATTTAGCAAAGGTTGACGACGAGCACAATCACGCCTCTCTTGAACGATTTTTCTCGGCATGAGAAACTTGTGCCAATCAATGAGTCCAATACGCCATGAGTTTTAACATGTGTTAAAGAAAGGGCAACGATGCCTGGTGACGATGTAGTCGAAGTCCATGAAATCGGAATGAGTTATCGATATACCCAGGAACATGACTGGGTGGTGCATGCAGTGACGGGTTTCTTGTCTGCCTATTTCATGGAAGACCCTCGCTTTCGCATGAAACGGCATCGAGCGGAATTAGAAACCGGGATGTACCTGTGGATTTGCGAAGCCCCCAGCGAAAGATTTATGCGCCGATTGTTAAGGCGCCTGCAGGTCGATATCCCTCCATTTGAACTCCATAAGCGAGATTCAGAATCTGAAGGCAACCTACGTCACGTGATTGATTTGCCTGCAAATGGTCCTGAATGAGTAGAAAAACACTAAAAATATTAGCACCAAGCCTCCATATTGAATGATCTGCCTGTGAGGGGAGTAAAGAGACTAGGAAGTACTTTCGACTCATTTCCCTTTTGGTTTTGGGAGAATCTTCTGTTGAAGACCCTTCTTTTAATGATGGGCATAAGGGTGGGAGTGACGTGTGCGGTTCAATATCATCATCAAGGGGGTCGATCATTTTTAAAAACAGCGAATTTCCTTCATATGGCTCATGCCGGGAAATAACCATGCGGGCATACTCAGCAGGGAAACTACGCTGGCGACGATCAATCCCGCTTCTATCTCTAAGAGAAGATTTACCATTCTGTTTCTTTCCTTGTTACACAAAGGCCATGGCACCGTAGGTGGAGGTCCTGCAAACTGTGGCCTATCTATTCATCCTGGGGTCTTGATAGAGTCTGGTTGCTTTATCGGGTAGGGCCTGATGATGAAGTAAGGTCGAACAAGGTCCACAACCGATATTGTCTTGTCCGGGAGTTACGTCGGAAGTCAGCCACAGGTCGTCCCAATTTCGCCTCTATGGCCCGCGCATTCCAATCCTTATTCTCTCCAAGCAAGGCAGTGTCATATTTTTAGAGGAGAACACACATGGGTTCCAAATTGTATGTTGGTGGCTTGCCATTTTCGGTGACAACGGCTCAAGTGGAAAGCTTGTTTGGTGAATATGGTAGCGTTCAGTCTGCACGAGTGATTACTGATAAGGTGACCGGAGAGTCCCGCGGTTTTGGTTTTGTCGAAATGTCTTTACCCAGTGAAGCGGAAGCGGCTATGGCGGCACTGCATTCATCGGAAATGGATGGTCAGAAGTTAACCGTGAATGAAGCGAAACCAATGCCCCCACGCACGATGGAACGAGGATCTTGATGAGGCAACCTCAATAATCATTGAGAGTGTCGGAGTCAGTGTGAATTGGAACTATTGGTTTTTCTAAAAAGTGGAGTGGCCAATTGGTTTAATCGACCACTCCACTTTTGTTTTTTCTGCAGATTGAATTTTTGAAGGTCGGGAATGACGATTGGGTGTAATTTAGTTCGGCTTCCATCCAGCCATGACGCATCGTTGCGCGAAGAGCGGAACAATGCTCTCGGTATTATTCGATATCGTTGCCATGAATGTATTCGCCTGCCCTTGGTCTTCAAAGCATTCAAACACATCATCGAGAAATCCTCCGCGGAGTAACGGGTGCCAGAGAAATTCTTGGCCGGGTCCGGTTTGGACTTCGAGTGGGTGGTCTTCAACTACAATATTTTCCATTTTTAATTGTTCGAGCCAGGTTTGAGCGTCCTTGGCGGAGGGGCGTTCTGTAATATATTCCCAAAGCTTCTCCCGTTCCTTTTCTAGATTCTGAGCGTCCATTTCTTGTTCCACTTGCTGCCATAGCGAATTAAAGGTTCCTAATGATGGAAACGTCAGCACAATTTGGCCGCCTGGACGAAGGTGTTGGATTAACCCTTTTAACGCGGTGAAGCGATCAGGCCGAAAGAACATGAAAGATAGATTGCCGGTGATGCGGTCGAACTCTGGTAAGGTGGCAGGCAAATGGCGAACATCATGTATTGCGAACTCCAGCCATGGTAATTGCTGACCTTGAATTGACCTCGCTCTTGCCAATTGGGTGGGGTGGACGTCAATTCCCAGTACCTTTCCTAGTGGCCCAGTTTGATCCGCTAAATAAAACGCTGGAATCCCATGCCCACAGGCGACATCCAGAATTGATAGGCCGGGGGTGATGTCAAGTTGGGAAAGTAATATCTCGGCAAAGGGTGTAGACCAGGGGTCGCGTTTAGGGAGAGGCCAGGAGGACATCAGTTACCTCTTTGGTGTCAGGATTCGTCTTGCTCCGAATGAAGCTGGGGATGGGTGAACGAATTCGGTGCTCATGCTAGGATGTCGTGCGGGCTTATATTGAACCTCTCTTTCCAACATGGCAAACGCGGAGTTGTTGTGAAACAACATCATTTGAAAGATCCATCCAATGTTCGCACCTTTCTTGCCATTCAGGCGATGGCCTCCCTTTGTCTCTTATTAGGACTTGGTGAAACGGTGTGGGGGCAACAAGTCTATGAACAGGGGCCTCGTCTGCAATCTTCCAAACCGACGTTGTTAGATGGGTTTGGATTCGCGGTGGCAACTGATGGGATTCAGGTGCTTGTGGGGGCACCTCATTCGGCAGGAATGCGAGGACAAACGGGGAAAGTATTTTTATTTCAACGGGAGTCTGGAAAGTTTATGCGGGAATTTGTCCCACAAGCGCCCATGGGCGATGATTTATTCGGTCTGTCGCTGGGCCTTACCGCGCAGCATGTGATTGTTGGTGCTCCGAGAGGACAAGGTGGGGGGCGGCGTTCCGTGGGGTCAGTTTCTGTGTTTGATCGTGATACAGGAAAAATTCAACGGGTGGTGAATAGCCCAAATCCCACAGTGGCCGCCTTTGGTCATGCGCTGGCGACACAGGGCCCATGGTTAGCCATAGGTGATCCTGGAGCGAGTACTTCGGCAAACTTTGATGTAGGTGAAGCCTATCTCGTGGATTTGAGCGATGGAAAAATTCTTCAGACCTTTGCTTCGCCACAGGCCAAGCAGAGCAAGCCCGATGGTTTTGGACATTCATTAATGTTTCTAGGGAAGACTCTGGCCATTGGAGCTCCTATGAGTGGTACCCATCCCCTAGATCACGGACAGGTGTTTTTGTTTGATCACACTAATGGAGAATTGAAAGCTACCCTTCAATCGCCTGATCCTCAGACTGATGAATATTTTGGATGGGCATTGGCCGGGGATCAAGAACTCTTGGTGGTCGGTGCGTTGGGAAGAGGGACCATTCACCCGGAGGCTGGTGCCGTGTATCTTTATACCAGCGCGGGGCAATTTGTGAAAAAACTCGAAGCTCCGGATCCGCAGAAGGGCGATCACTTTGGTGAGGCTGTGGCGCTTCTGGATGAGTCTATTGTCGTCGCGGCACCGGGAGACGATTCAGCGGGAGTCGATGCTGGATCGGTGTTTGTTTTTGACCGAACAACCAAAAACTTGCACATGAAAATTTCTAATCCTTCTTCAATGACAGGCGTCGCTGATTTGTTCGGGTTTTCTTTAAGTGGCACGGGTGATTCAGTCATGGTGGGATCGCCCTATGGTGATTTACCGAGCATGCCAGATGCAGGGTTAGTGCATCAGTTTGAAATTTCTATTGCCGAGAAGCCAAACGCGCTAGAGTCAGCGGCTGATAGACAGAGGTAGACGAACACCATCTTCCTTCGCTATGATTGCCACCAATGCCGATCAACGAAACCATGCAAGCTTGGCGGAAAGCCCGACAATACTCTGTCTCGAAACTCGCTACTGAATCTGGAGTGGATTCTTCTACGATTGAAGCCGTGGAGACCGGTGCTCTTGATCCATCAGTATCTATGGTTGAGGCTCTAGCCAAAGGTCTTGCGGTTTCACCGGCTTGGCTCTATAGCACTCCGAAAGCCATTGAATTGTTACTTGGCGATCCAGATGGTGAGGAATCCGTCTATCCAAATCTTGATTCCCCTGATCCTGTGACCGAACGCATCCTTCGAGGCAATCAAATGGAGCGGGACATGTATGTGCTCCTGACCTCGTTGCTTCGCCATGGGGAACCGAAACTCCTCCGAGCTGCTGAAGTGAATCTCAAAAGTCTTCTCAAGCAAGCCAGAACTGCCACTGTTCCCTGGCAGACTCGTCCTTCCGGACATTTTGAACCGCCCAACGATTAACCTCCCGGTATTTCGTCCCTCGTATTTCGTCCTTCAAACAACTTCGTTTTATGCTTCACGTCTCACGAATTGTTGACAGCGGAAACCAAGCCAAAGGGTTTGCATGGTGAGCCCACAGACCGATGCCATGTATCCCATGTAAATGCCCATAATCGTTCCTAAGTATATTCCGAATCCCAGAATGGTTGCGGTGGTGAGTAAATAGAGCGCGACTGCTTCGATGATTCCCCTTGTCTCCTGAGCATGAAGGAGTATTCCTTGAAGCCAACTTTCAATGACTGTTAATGCGGGCAATAAGAGGGCGAACCACAAGGTGGTTTTTCCTATCAGGGCCAACTTGAGGGGGAGTCCAGATAATGTCACGAACCAAAATTCTGCGAGGGGGGTGATGGCAATGAGGGCGAGGACTGTGCTGTTTCCCATGGCCAATTGAAATGCGAACCGGCGTAGCGGCAAAAAGAAATTTGGCTTTTCGATTAAGGCGACCACTACTTCTTGATACGCCAGTCCAATGCCCTGAAATAAAAATACGAGTCCACCAAGAATCGGCCAAATAGCAAAACTATCGATGGGTGACGGCATGCGGCTTAAAGCCGCACTGGCAATCGGTAGGGCCAGAAGTGTCAGAAGCGGAGTGGAGGCGAGGGGAATATAGAATCGAAGGAATTTGCGGATATTTGGTGGGTCCCCATCGTGAGGAGGCATTCGTTGTAAGTTATTGAGGATGGGTTGTGTGCAGATGCGGATAAAAATTGCCTCGACGAGAACTCCAAGTGAAATGGCAAAGGTGCCAACGACAATGCCTGAGGGAGTATCTATTTCTAATCCAAGAATGAGTCCCACGGATAAGGCGACGAGTCGGATAGCGGTTCCAATACCGACCCAACGAGATTGGCCATAGCGGATCAAAATCCCTTGATGAAATCGCCGAACTGCGATGGAGGCCGTCCACGGAGTCATGAGCATCATGCCGATTCGTGCGGGCTCGATTATGGGTTCTGGAATATTGAGGACATCCGACACGAGGAAATCAAAAAGCGGAGTGAAGGCGACTAACATATGAATGAGAGTGAGCACGGTGGCTAACCCCGCCATGAAATTTCTCAGAAAACGATACCAAGCCCAGTCTTTTGACAATGCTGTTGAGGCGGCCAAGAGCATGATAATGGGGGACTCAATAATCAAGGAAAGCGGAAATACGGCACTGGCATATGCGGCAAGGCTAATTTCTGGGTCTTGCAGTCTTGCCATAAAAGCGCTCACGAGTGGGCGTTCTAACCCCATAAAAATCCAACTGGCTGCTAGGGGTAACCAAGTTTTGAGAATGAGCGTACTTGGGTTGTTCATGGAGTTCCGTTGATGATGTTGCATGAAATTTCTATGGCGAATAAGCCGCGTGCCTGTGACAGGCGAGAAGATTTTTTTTTAATGAGGCCTTGTCGCATCAGTCTTATGATCTTTCTTTTATGAATCTAGCAAATTGTGTCCTGAATATTTTCAACGATCGATAAAATTTCCGAGGTAAACCACCAAATATAGCTCTGGATTTCCTTAATGGAGAATTGCAGTGTTTTTTTTGATTAGGCTGGGATCAAATATCTGGAAGATAGGGGCATAGGAGCGTATCTCACTTTCGTGAATTTCTTGGAATATTCCTTTTCATGATGGCCCTTTGTGTTTTCCGTTATCGGTTACGTCGTAGTGGCAGTTATGCTCTTCGCTAAAGTAACCGATTATTCTTGAAATGGGAATCAATAATCTGTTATAGAATAACGGTTTGTCGCCATGACCATTGTTTAAGGTGATCGAGTTAGGTTTCTGGATCTGAATTTGGATTGCTGAAAATTTTCCCTATACAATTTTTTAATGGATTGCCTTCCGGCTTTGGAAGGCGTTTCTATTTTCAGAATACGGCTATGGACGATGTATCCTTAATATTAAAGCCATGATTGTAAATAGCTGTCTCCAAGTCCTTTGTCTCGTATTTCTCGTCAATTGATTTCTCGTTCAACATTCTAGCTACGGCATAATACGTATTGTCGTGCCAGATTTAAACTGGCAGAATCATATAATTGTGCATTTTGACAGAGAACCCTATTTGGCATTTGGCCATGAAATGATGTTTCAATAATGTATTTTTCTTTGAAACTTGTACAAAAACATTACCTTCTATTCATTGAGTTAACTTTTGGGGAGAGACAATGCCTAAGCACAGCTTTTTAGGGAGTGTCAAACCGCTCTCGGGAATTGAAAAAGACCCGGATCAACTAAATTACGATGATTCGAATGGCCCATTGGTGGTTGATTCCGATTCGTCCGATCAGCTGTCTACCTTATTTTCAGGTTTTGACGAAGAGACTATTGAAGGGTCGGCAGATATGAGCAATGAAGTTGACCCTATCGATGAGAAGAATACTGACGATTCAGCAGACATCGGTGTTGTGGAAGAGGTTGATGAGTCTTCTGAAGACAATGAAAAAGAGATCGATCTTACCCCTGGTGCTCTTAGTCGGATTGATGATCCTGTTCGGCTGTATCTTAATGAGATGGCCAGCGTCTCCTTGTTGACTAGGGAAGGGGAGATTGAATTAGCCAAGCGCATCGAGGACGGGAAGTATGAGTTAGCGCTCGCTATCGCTGGAATGCCGATGACTCTCATGTATCTCGATGCCTTACGGTTGGCGATTAAAAAAGGTGAGCTACGTGTCAAAGATTTGGTGCTTATTCAAGAGCCGACTGAAGAAGAACTTGAAGAGGAAGAGGTCGAAGAGGAGCCAGACGAAGAAGAACTGAAACTTCGCACCTTGGCGGAACTTGAGAAAATGCGGCGGTTTGGCAAAAGTTTACTGGCCTTTTATGAGAAGCGACGGAAGGCCCTGGAAGCCCAACGGGCACGGATTGACAAACAAATCCAGGCGGTGCAACACCAGATTGTTGAGCTGATGGATGCGATGAATATGCAACCAGAAGTGCGGGATGAGCTCTTGCGTCGGATCAAAGACAAAGGGCTGGCGTTACGTGGGGCGGAGCGCGTGGTGGAGGATTGTTGTCGTCGCATTGGGAAACCCCGAGCCGAAGCCGGCAAAGTCATTCGGCAGATGGCACAAGCCAGAACCGTGTATACGGCGATTCGTCGCAAGACCGGATATAGTGATGAGGCGTTAGAAAAGTTGATGAAGGCCTTTCACGAAGGCCAAGTGTCGGTGCTGCGGATTGAACAAGAAGAGGTGTTGCTACCGTCGGAGGAATTTAAACATGCCCTGGTGGTCTTAGAGCGAGCCGAAGAAAAGATGAAGCGGGGGAAAGCGGAATTGATCGAAGCGAATCTGCGCTTGGTGGTGAGTATTGCGAAGAAATATACGAATCGTGGCTTACAGTTCTTAGATCTCATTCAAGAGGGCAATATTGGGCTCATGAAGGCGGTGGATAAGTTTGAGTATCAGCGTGGGTATAAGTTCAGTACGTATGCCACGTGGTGGATTCGCCAGGCCATTACTCGGGCGATTGCCGATCAAGCGCGCACCATCCGCGTGCCTGTTCATATGATTGAAACCATCAATAAATTGGTGCGGACGTCGCGGCATCTGGTGCAGCAGTTGGGGCGAGAGCCGACGCCTGAGGAGATTGGGGAGCGGATGGAGATGCCGCTGGAGAAGGTGCAGAAGATTTTAAAGATTGCGAAGGAACCGATTTCGTTAGAGACGCCGATCGGGGAAGAAGAGGATAGCCATTTAGGCGACTTTATTGAAGACAAGAAGGCGGTGTCCCCGTTAGAGGCAGCCACGCGCTATGATTTGCAACGGCAGATTTCAATTTCCTTGACGACATTGACCCCAAGAGAGGAAAAGGTTCTTCGGAAGCGGTTTGGGATTGGCGAGGCGTCTGATCATACTTTAGAAGAAGTGGGACAGGATTTTTCTGTGACGCGTGAGCGCATTCGTCAGATCGAAGCTAAGGCACTTCGAAAGCTTCGGCATCCCACGCGTAGTAAGAAATTGCGAAGTTTTGCAGAAGGCTTTTAGTTCGTGATAGGTAAGGTGTGGTGTAAAAAGGTAAGGGTCGAGAGTGCTGAGGAAAGGGTCGCAACCTACCTTCTGCCTCATAATTCTTGACTCCTTTTGGATTACGCTTCACGATTTTTTCTCCGGGGCCCATAGCTCAGTTGGTTAGAGCGGCGGACTCATAATCCGCTGGTCCCAGGTTCAAGTCCTGGTGGGCCCACCATCCTTCGCCGAGGCTTCGGCTGGCAAGCCTGGGGAGAAGGCTGGTGGTGTGAACTTTCCCTCAGACAATTCTATTCTCTTTGATCTTTTGTGGTGGGATTCAGTAAGATGTCCTCTTATCAAATTTGACCTTGCCAATATAAAATAGAGGTGTTCTTGAACGCGCAACTTTCCCACCTTGTCCAGCTCCAACATGTCGATCTGAAAATTCATCAATTGGATGTGCAGCGACAAAAGATACCAAAACGCATCAGTGAAGCCCGGCTTCCCCTAGATCAAGCGCAAACCCGTCTTGAGGAACTGAAGGCGCTCATTGAGAAAGTCACTGCTGAGAGGCGCAGTGGTGAGCAAGATTTGGAGGACCATGAAAGCCATGTTAAAAAACTTCGGACGCGGCTCATGGAACTCAAAACCAATAAAGAATATCAGGCTCATTTATTTGAAATTGACTTAGCGAATAAAAAGAAAGATTCCATGGAAGAACGAATTCTGTTAGCCATGGAGCGTGGGGAAGAGAAGCAAAAGGAACTTGAAGAAGTTCAAAAGCTTGTGGATGAAATAACGCAGTCTTTTACGCAAGAGAAAACTCAATTAGAAGCTCAGATTATTGAGCTTGACCAGGAACTTGAGGTGTTAAACGCCAAGAAACAAGACGTGTTGCCTTTACTCGACAAACCCGTGCATACACGATATACGACCCTCAAGGCCACACTCAAAGTTATGGTCGTTGCCCCAGTTCGAGAAGGCACTTGTGGAGGGTGTCAATTGCAAGTTCCTCCCCAGTTAATTGCGGAGGTCAAACGAGCAGACCAATTACTCACTTGTCCGTATTGTTTTCGCATCCTCTATGCGGAAGATTCCCCTGTGGCCGTTCCAGAATATTCTACTGCTCCGAAAAAGCGTTGATGTCTAGTTCTTGGCGAGAAGCGGCCTTCACGCCACGTAAATTTGCTTGATTCCTTCAAGTGAGCCTATTATCATTTCCCTATAAATCATGGAGTGGGTTAGGTGATCGCTTGTTCCCGTTTGGGCCTGGGGATGAGAGGAAAGTCCGGACTCCAAAGGGCAGGGTGCTGGGTAACGCCCAGGCGGAGCAATCCGACATGAGCGCCACAGAAAACATACCGCCGATGGCAGAGATCTTTCGAGAGCCTTTGCCAGGTAAGGGTGAAATGGTGGGGTAAGAGCCCACCGCATTCATGGCAACATGGATGGCAGGGCAAGCATCACCCGGAGCAAGACCAAATAGGGGAACGAACCGAACGGGTTTCTTTTCAACTCAATGATGAGGCCTATCGAGTTGAAGATTGAAATCGTGATGATTCGGGAGAGGTCGGCCCGACCGAAGTTCTCGGGTAGGTTGCTAGAAGCCCATGGTAACATGGGTTCCAGAGACATGATCACCCCCAGGTTCCTTGTGAGCGTGGGACAGAATCCGGCTTATCGACCCACTCCATGTATTTTTTTCGATAAATTGGTTCTGTGAAAATAATGTTGTCAGAGTGAATGTTTTTACCTGGCTTTCCTTGTGATTTGTTTGACGAGGGAAATCACCTTTGTTACCATGGGCCTCCTTTTGCCCAGATATCGTTGCTGTCCCCATCGTCTAGTCTGGCCTAGGACGCCGCCCTTTCAAGGCGGCAACGCGGGTTCAAATCCCGCTGGGGACGCCATTTAATAGACAGCCGCTGGACTTTGTTCAGCGGCTTTTTTTTTGCCCTGTGAGTGATTTTGTCATGTAAAGGACGAAGTATGATGGTTGGGAGGCTTGGTTGTGATCCCCAATCTCACTTTGTACAATGGGTTTGTCTCTCCATTCAGGGGCAGGCATTGAAATCCCAGAAAAAGTATTGATAACAGAATTGAAAGTTTTCACGAGATTGAGTTGGGTTCGGTAAGGAGGATGGTCATGTTTTTTGTGAAGGCGACAAAGAGAAGGGCCTACTTGCCCTTTGTTCTTGGAGTGTTTGGCGTGATGTCATTGTGGCTCCCAGCAATGGCCGAGTGGAAGTATGATACTTCCGAACCTCCGATTGAATCACAATTTGAAATGATCAAGGGGAAAGATGGTGTTCCCATGATCAAAATCCCCGAAGGGGAATTTTTGATGGGTGCCAACGATGGCCCACGAAATGAACGTCCTGAACATACGGTGTTTCTTGATAGTTATTATATTGATCAATTTGAAGTGACGATGGAACGGTACCAAGCTTTTCTAGATGAAACGTACCATGATTTGCCTCCGCTCTGGGATGATGGGGCAGCGTTAGAGGAAGCCAAAGATCGGCCTGCTGTAGGAATGGCCTGGGGCAGTGCCAAAGCGTATTGTGAGTGGGCTGGTAAACGATTACCTACTGAAGCTGAGTGGGAAAAAGCCGCCAGGGGAACCGATGGGCGTCGGTATCCTTGGGGACATATGCAGCCTTTTGTTGATATTGCTCGGTATAATCTTGGCACGACGGGGTGGGTGAGTTATCCCACTACACTGGCGTCGGTGACGAGTGGAACCACCGGGATGAGTATTCGCCATGGGTTAAAACAAGGGACCAAAAGTCCATACGGTCTCTATCATATGGCAGGGAATGCTTCAGAATGGGTGGCTGATTGGTACGATCGAAGCTATTACGAAGAGAGTCCTGCAAAAAATCCTACTGGCCCGACTGAAGGAGAGCGAAAAGTGTATCGTGGTGGTTCTTGGGAAGATCCTCCCAAACGTCTTCGTGTGACCTCACGCACCAGTGCGGAACCTGAGTTTCCCATTGAGGCAAATGATTTAACGATTGGATTTCGTTGTGTGCAGAATGAAAAACAGGGAGAAGGAGCGGAAACCAAAATATTGCCAAAGACAAAAGAGGGAGGATCAAAGTAAGTTCAGACTGCGGATTTAAGTCCGTAGAGCCAGCGCGCAGTTTTCTTTCCCACGTTTTTAACGGTATGAGGGACTTGTGCTGGGATTAGTACTTCCTCTCCAATTTCCGGGCGAATACATTGCCCTTCCATCTCGATGACGAGCTCCCCTGCAATCGCCATGAACAGCTCATCTGAGTCATGCCGATCGTCTTGCCACACTCGACCGGCATGGTCGATCCATATCCCACAGGTAAAACCGCGAGCATGCCACAGTTTTTCAATGTATGATTTTTCGACTCGTGCTGTTTTCACGCGAAAGTCCTTCCAATTCCTTACTGAATCAAATGTGTTATGAGCACCCGGTAGTCGCGCCACAATTTCTGCAGACCAAACACATACCGTTTCGCACTAATTTAAATTGTTTGCACTCTAGGCAGGGGTCCCCTTCATATCCGGTTTGATGGGCTGTTTCCATTTCTGCAGTAAAGGTGACGGATTCTCTTTTCAATTCGACCTTGTGAGATATTTTTCCATTTCCCCCGCCGTTCCCATTTCCCCCATTTTTAGTGCCATGTCTGGAAGGGAAAAGCTTGGGACTGATGGTGGCAGAGGTAATGGTTCGTGGATCAGTTGGTTCCTCGTCTGTGCATTCAGGATCTTGCTTGACCGAATCTGCACGAAGGTCATCAGGATTCACCTGTGCTAATTCTTTCTTGTCAAGATAGGTAATGGCCAGTTCACGGAAAATGTAGTCGATGATTGAGGTCGACATTTTGATATGGTCATTACCTTTAACGGGGCCATTGGGCTCGAACCGGGTGAAGAGAAAGGCTTCCACAAATTCTTCGAGCGGTACGCCATATTGAAGTCCCAATGAAATCGAGATGGCGAAGCAGTTCATCAAACTTCGGAACGCGGCGCCCTCTTTATGCATATCGAGAAAAATTTCTCCCAAGGTGCCGTCTTCATATTCTCCAGTTCGAAGATAGATTTTATGCCCGCCAATAACTGCCTTTTGCGTATAGCCGCATCGCCGGGTGGGGAGAGGGCGACGTTTGGCTAAATATCGAACCATGATGCGTTCCGTCATCTGCTGGGCTTTAGCCATGATGGGGTCAGAAATTTCTTCCGTCTCACTGGCGTCACTTGAGGAGTTCAGTGGTTGGCTAAGTTTTGAGCCATCACGGTAGAGCGCCACGGCTTTGAGCATGCTTTTCCATCCTAAATGGTAGGCACCCTTGACGTCACTAACCGATGATTCCGCTGGCATATTGATGGTTTTGCTAATGGCACCGCTGATAAACGGTTGAGCTGCGGCCATGGTGTGAATATGAGCATCGGTGGCAATAAATCGTCTTCCAATCCGTCCACAGCGATTGGCGCAATCAAAGACAGGCAAATGTTCGTCTTGAAGATGTGGCGCACCCTCGACCGTCATGGTCCCGCAACAGAAATCATTGGCAGCGAGAATCTCTTCTTGAGCAAATCCCAACTCCTTGACCATGTTAAATTTGGGGTCATTAAGTTGCTGGTCACTGAAGCCTAACCGGTCTTTGCAGAAATCTTCTCCGAGTGTCCATTTATTAAAGGCAAATTGAATTTCGAATGCCCCATCAAGTGTGGCCTCGATTCGTTCCAAAGCCTCAGGGTTAAACCCTTTGGCCATCAGGGACTCATGGTTAATGAATGGAGCATTGCGAAGGGTTCTGGTCCCGGTGGCATAGGTGATGATGTCGTGGATATGTTCTTTTGAATACCCAAGTTTTTTTAAGGCTGGCGGTAGGCTTTGGTTGATGATTTTAAAATATCCTCCCCCAGCCAATTTTTTGAATTTGACCAACGCAAAGTCTGGTTCAATGCCAGTGGTATCACAATCCATAACTAAGCCAATGGTGCCAGTTGGCGCGATCACGGTGGATTGGGCATTGCGGTAACCGTGGACTTCGCCTAATTGAACCGCTCGATCCCAGGTCTCTCGTGCAGCGGCAAGAAGATCGCTTGGGGCCTCGGCTTCGTTGATACTCAGAGGTGTAATGGTCAATTCCTCGTATTCCTCATCAGGTACGCCATACGCAGCTTTCCGGTGATTTCTCATGACCCGCAACATAGCTGTTCGGTTTTTTTCATACCCTGGAAATGGTCCAAGTTCTCCAGCCATTTCTGCGGAAGCCGCATAGGATTCTCCGGTGAGAATGGCCGTGAGAGCTCCTGTGATGGCTAAGGCTTTTGGAGAGCCATACGGAATTCCTTGACGCATGAGCATGGATCCCAGATTGGCGTATCCCAGTCCTAATGTCCTGAAAATAAAGCTTTTCTCTGCAATAGGTTTGCTGGGAAATCCGGCCATGAGCACGCTAATTTCCAAGACGATTGTCCAAATTCGAATCGCATGTTGGTAGGCGGGAATATCAAATTCCCCTTCTGGCGTCATAAACGTTCCAAGATTTAACGACGCTAAGTTGCATGCTGTGTCATCTAAGAACATATACTCGCTGCAAGGATTCGAGGCATTGATACGTCCATCCTCTGGGCAGGTGTGCCATTCGTTGATGGTCGTGTCATATTGAATACCGGGGTCCGCACATATCCAGGCTGCCCAAGAGATTCGGTCCCATAATTCCTTGGCTTTGATGGTTTTGGAAACTTTCCCGTCCGTGCGCTGCGTTAACGTCCAATCGGTATCCTGCTCCAACGCTTTGAAAAATGTATTCGGTACACGAATGCTATTATTGGAGTTTTGACCAGAAACGGTTTGGTAGGCTTTGCTGTCCCAATTGGTGTTGTATTCATGGAAGACGAAATGAGTGAAGCCTTCTTGTGCATAGGCATACATGCGTTGAACGTAAGCTTCGGGAACGGCTGACTCGCGAGCGGCTTTCAGGGCCAGTTTGAGTGCAGGGTTCTGCTGAGGATCGATTTCCACAGACGAAGTCTTCTCGCTGGATTGAATATGGCAAGCCTGAAGCACGGCATTGAGGCGTTGGGCACAGACTTTGGAGCCCGTCACCATGGCCGCAACTTTTTGTTCTTCAATGACCTTCCAGTCGATAAATTCTTCAATGTCAGGATGGTCGAGGTCCAGACACACCATTTTTGCGGCCCGGCGTGTGGTTCCTCCGGATTTAATGGCCCCGGCTGCGCGATCACCAATGCGAAGAAATGACATGAGACCAGAGGATTTTCCGCCTCCGGATAATGGCTCTGCGTCACCTCGGAGCCTGGAAAAGTTCGTTCCGGTTCCCGATCCGTATTTAAAGAGCCTGGCTTCACGAACCCATAGGTCCATGATGCCGCCTTCGTTCACGAGGTCGTCGGAAACGGATTGGATAAAGCAGGCATGAACTTGTGGGCGTTCATAGGCGTTTTTTGACCGATTCAGGCGTTTGGTCTTGGGATCAACGTAATAATGTCCCTGGGATGGCCCTGCAAGGTTGTACGCAAAATGAAGGCCGGTATTAAACCATTGGGGTGAGTTCGGGGCCGCCATTTGTTTGGCCAACATAAAGCACAGCTCATCGTAGAAGGTTTGTCCGTCTTCCTCAGAATCAAAATACCCATGGGTTTGGCCCCATTGTGTCCAACAGCCGGCAAGTCGATGAAAGACCTGACGGGCATCACGTTCACCACCAGTGACGGGTTTTCCATCTTCACCCTTTATGGGGAATCCTTGTTCATCGAATTGAGGAATCCCAGCCTTCCGAAAATACTTTTGTGCCAAAATATCCACAGCCAATTGGGACCATTGTTCAGGAGCCTGGATGTCGTCTAAATGAAAGACTGAGGATCCATCAGGATTTCGAATTTCTGATGATCGGGTCGAAAAGGGGATTTTTTCATAGGGACTGTGACCCGATTGAGTAAAACGGCGCTGGATTTTCAAGCCAATTCTCCTTTTTCCTGGTCGAAAGAGAGCTCAGGCCTTAATGGAAAGATTCGAGAATATTTCAACATCATAAGCATACCTTATTGATTGAATTCGGAAGGAAAGTAAAGATGAGGAGGCACAATCTATAGCGGCTAAAGTAAATTGTCAATACTAAATATTGTGCTTTTTGGTTTTATGGTGGGGATAGACGTGAATAGCCTGTGAACAAAAAAAACCATAAAATCTCAATGTGTTGTGACAAAAAATATTGAGTTATCCACAGCGAGAGTTGTGGTTTGTCAGTCTATCCACAACCTTGTCCTCTCGAAGTCCCAAAAACTTTTTGGCCTGGATTTTCCCTAAGGGATAATTTGCCGGAAAATTTAATTTTTCCTTCTACCAGATTTCTTCAGAATTCTAGTTTCTCATAAGATTAGGGATGGGGCATTTAAGAATCCATTTCGGAAGGCTCAAAAAAAATCGGCATTTTGGTGGAGTGAGGCTATGAGTTCGATGTTCCCCGCTTGTCGTTCCTGCCTCGCTTTTTAAAGGGAGGTGAGGCTATGCTAGCCTAAATATTTGATGGCCTTGAGCTAATGTGCTCTTCACTTGGCTCAAAAGATTTTCCTTCAACATTCGTGAGGTGGCGACATTATGTATGTGTGGAGCAAACGGATCGTAATTACCTTATTGGTCCTCTTTGGGGTTTTTGAACTACTCTTTTGGGTGACTTCTACGGGGGATGAGGCCAGTTTATTAGAAACCCGTACGACTCACTGGCTGGCGTTGAACTATTTTTTGTTGTTGGTGTGGGTCTTTGTCTGGATGTATGACCAGGCTCGAGTGCGGGGAAAAAATATCTGGGTGTGGGGACTTCCCTTTTTCATTGCCCCCTTACCGACATTGATGGCTTTCGTGTTAATTCTGCAAAGGCGACCTAAATAGACATCAGGATTTCGTTGCTGGATGCTGATGAAAATTCTTATTTAGAGCGATGAGACCCGAGCGACGAACAATGGCTGTTAGCCAATGAGCACTCGGGCTTCGGGGTAGCGGTATCGGGAATGTGTCGTGGTTTGCACAGCAAATAATCCAATCAGCAACGGGCCGAATCGACCTAAGAGCATTGAGAGAATAATCACCAGTTTTCCAAAATCAGAAAGTAGGGCGGAAAGACTGTGATTTGCGCCATCTCCCAAGGACATTCCGACAATGCCCATGGCTGAGGTGACTTCAAACATGAGGCCTAAAAATGGCCGTTCTTCGGTAAACGCGAGGGCCAAGGTAAAGAGGGTAATGGTGGTAAATGCAAGAATGCACAACACAAAGGCTCTGACAACCAGGTCTTTGGGAATGCGTCGATGAAACACTTCCACATCAGCCTTTCTCCAGAGCACGGCCCAAATTGCGAGCCAAATGATGGCAAAGGTCGTGGTTTTTATCCCACCTGACATGCCTCCTGGTGAGCCGCCAATAGTCATGAGTAGCAAGAGAAAATACAGGGTAGCATCCTGCATTTCCCCAATTTCTATGGTATTAAAACCTGCGGTGCGAGAGACGGTATGGAAATGAGCGACGGCCAGGCGTTCTCCCAGACTCAAGGGCCCCAATGTTCGAGGATTATTCCACTCAAGAATGGTAATTCCCAAGGTTCCGGTAACCAGTAACACGAGCGTGACAACGACGACTAATTTCGTGTGAGTCTGAAAGCGAAAACGTTTTCCTGTGACATTGTCCCAAGCGTCTTGAAAGACTAAAAATCCTATACTGCCAAAGACAACTAATATGGTGACAATGAGATTGATCGAAATGTCTGATTGGTATGAGATGAGGCTATCAGAAAACAAGGCAAATCCGGCATTGTTAAATGCTGAAATCGAGTGAAAGATACCGGAATATAATGCCTGGCTCCAATCCATATCCTGAGAAAAGCGAAGAGTCAGAAGAATGGCCCCCAAACCTTCTAGTGCCATAGTGACCACCGCAACGATCTTCACATAGCGGACAGACTCACCAATGTCTGTCACATTTAAGGATTCAGCGAGCATCATGCGGTCTCGCAATCCGATTCGATGACCAAGGGCGAGTAAAATGAATGTGGCCATCAGGGCGTACCCTAATCCACCAATTTGAATCAGCAGTAGAATGACCCATTGCCCAAACAGCGTAAATTCAGTGGGCGTGTCCATGACAATGAGTCCGGTTACGCAGACCGCAGATGTGGCCGTAAAGAGTGCATCAATGAATCGAAGCTCCACGTTCGAAGGCGTGGAAAAGGGCAGCATCAAAAAAAATGTTCCAACGAGTATGAGTAACGCGGCAGCCAATGTCACGATTTGACCAGGTAGCAACCTGAAGGATCGTAGGTAAGCGAACTTGGTGGGATTTAGATTTTTCTGTTGATTAATGACGGACATAATGGTGAGTTGAGAGCAAGAAGCAGTCGATGGAAATGATGGCATCCATGGATTTTTCTGTAATTAAACACAGATTGGTGCCTAATGTCACCTTACTTTTCCGAGCAGCAATCTTTCAGAAATCTAAGGCAGGACTTTTGTGGAATGGTTTTTGAAGGAGAGAGAGGTGGGGCCTCTTGAACGGCTCAAATTAAAGGTGGGACCTTAGGGGTCCTTAGCAGGGTTGCCCATTGAACAGGCAAGGTTTGTATCGGCTCGAATCAAAATCCACTTCTTCCAGATAGACTAATTCATTGCCATTGACCCCATCCTGTTCGGGATCGTTATACATCGTGTGATTCCACCAATAAAATAATGGATAGGATTCGAGGAAATATACGGGATTCCCATAGACACTACGCTGATGATCCCAGACCTTTCGCCCAACCACATAATCAACGGAGTCGGTTCCCTTGAGGGAGTACAAAAAAATGACCATATGGGCTTCGTGGTCGTAAATTTCCTCGAGCCGTGTCTCTTCGTCAGGTTCAATGGGAAGATTGGGTTGGGCCCAAGCGAGGGATGCGCTCATGAATAAACCCGCTAGTAACACGATGGGAACGTTCTTGGCCATCTTCATAACTGTTTCCTCTTCCAAAGGTGAAGTTACGAGTCAGTCGTCTGTTAGATCGTTGGCCTTATTTTACCTTATAGGGTTCTTCTCGGCAATTTGTGGCTGACTCCTCAGTGCTTCACGGTTGTCCTCTTCTGTATGGCTCTCCTATAATGGGCCTGTTGAGTAATTCAGGTTCGGAACCCATAGAAGCGTCAGAGACGACGCCCCACATCAGTGCGAGGGAATGTTCAAAAAAGTTCGTCCAGCAAGGCCGCAGCTCTTCTCACGCGCGGAGCGTACTATCAGTACGTGAGCACGGGAGAAGGGCGAGAACACCGCTGGCGGCTTTTTTCAACATTTCCATAATGACTCCCTTACTCTTTCTTGTGGATAGGGCATGAAAAAAGTTGCGTTTCATACAATTGGGTGTCGCCTGAATCAATCGGAGACCGCGGTATTGGTTGATCGCTTGAAAACCATTGGGTATCAGCGTGTGGAGTTCGGGGAGCCGACGGACTTGCTGGTGCTGAACACCTGTTCGGTGACTGAGGGTGCTGAGGTGGATTGTCGGCGGGCCATTCGGCGTACCTTGCGTCAATCTCCTCAAGCTTTTGTGGCGGTGACTGGGTGTTATGCCCAGACTGGATTGCACGCGATACAGACGATACCTGGGGTGGATTTGGTGTTAGGCAATCAGTTTAAAATGGATTTGGCGGACTATGTCCGTCCTGAAGATTTGTCTGGAAAGCATTCAAGTCCTACGGTGTGGCATACCGGAACGATTGACCGAGCTGATTTCGGGCAGGAGGGTGTGGGAGACTTTGAAACGACTCGAGCGAATCTCAAAATTCAGGATGGCTGTAACTTCATGTGTTCATTTTGCCTTATCCCTTTTGCACGAGGGAGGGAGAGAAGTCGGCACCTAGACGATGCGGTTCGAGAAGCTGAACAACTTGTGGAACGAGGCCACAAAGAAATTGTGTTGACGGGAGTCAATATTGGGCAGTTTGCGACTGAGGGGCTGGGACTCATTGAGTTAATTCAACGGCTGGAAGCGATCTCGGGTTTGGCTCGAATTCGAATTTCTTCGATCGAGCCTACGACGATTCCTGAAGCCTTGCTGGACTATATGGCATCCTCATCCAAATTGTGCAGATTTTTACATGTGCCATTGCAAAGTGGCGACGATGATATTCTCAAGTCGATGAATCGACGATACACCGTGAAAGAATACTGTGATTGGGTCGAACATGCGGCACGAACAGTTCCAGATGTGTGTATTGGGACCGATCTCATGGTCGGGTTTCCGGGAGAGAGTGAACAACAATTTGCTAATACCCGAGCGGTGGTGAGTGCTTTGCCCTTGGCCTACTTTCATGTGTTTAGTTATTCAGCTCGTCTTAGAACTGCCGCCATTCACATGGAAGATCGGGTGCCAGGCAAGTCGATTAAAGCACGCAGCAAAAATCTTTCGGAACTTTCACGGCTTAAGCGAGCAGAGTTTTATCGACGTTTTATAGATCAACGTGTGTCTGTGCTCTTCGAATCTACCGAGCCTGCTGGGTGGTGGAGTGGGCTGACTGATAATTTCATTCGCGTACGGGTCCCCGGCCCGACCATCGCGGCCAATGAGATTCAACCGGTTCAACTCATTGGTACCATTGGAGAAGCCGCGCTTGGGCAAATTGTTTCCGCCGAAGACTGTAGTGGCAGGAAGAAGATTCTTCCAATGGTTCATGAACAACACATGGATGCGCATGTCTTACCTTTGCTTTGTTAAGCTTACTTTTTAAGGATTCCTAGCCCATGCCCTACCAGGTTTTTATTGAGACGTTTGGTTGCCAAATGAATGAGTATGACACTGAGCTCGTGCGTTCGTTGTTGACGAAAAATGGATTCGTGTTTACTGGAGATCAATCCCAAGCTGATGTGGTGCTCATGAATACGTGCGCCATTAGAGAAAATGCGCACAACAAGGTGTATGGGCACCTGGGTGAATGCCGAGTCCTGAAACGAGAGCGCAAGGTGGTGGTGGGAGTGTTGGGGTGTATGGCGCAGAATCTCAAAAAAGAATTGATGGAATCTGATCCGGTGATTGATGTCCTGGTGGGTCCCGATGGCTATCGACAATTGCCGGAGCTGCTGACTCGCGCTCTTGAGCATCAGGAAAAAAGTTTGGCCGTTGATCTTTCGGAATATGAAACCTATGAATATATTCTCCCGGATCGTGGCCCTGGAGTGAATGCGTGGATCGCGGTCATGCGAGGCTGCGATAATTTTTGTTCCTTTTGTGTGGTGCCGTACACGCGTGGACGGGAGCGCTCTCGAACTCCCGAAGGCATTCTCGAAGAAGCCCAATCGTTGGCGTCTCGAGGGTATAAACAAATCACACTCCTTGGCCAGAATGTGAATTCCTATTCCTCTGAGAACTGGGATTTTGCACGATTGCTAACGGCCGTTGCCGATATCCCTGGCATTGAACGGGTTCGATTTACTTCGCCGCACCCTAAAGATTTTCCGCCTTCATTATTGGAGGCTGTGGCTCAGCACCCGCGCATTTGCCGCCAGATTCATTTGCCTCTGCAAGCTGGAAACGATCGAATCCTTGATTTGATGGGCCGATCCTATACTCGGAAAGACTTCCTCTCTTTAGTGGAGGACATTCGACGTCGGGGTGATATCGCGCTGAGTACGGATGTGATTTGTGGGTTTTGTTCAGAAACTGATGCGGAGTATCTCGAAACTTATGAGTTGCTGAAGGCGCTAGAGTTTCAGGCCGCCTATATTTTTAAATATTCAGAGCGAAAGCATACCATTGCCAGTCGAAAGTATGCGGATGATGTTCCGGCCCAAGTGAAGACAGAGCGAGTCGCACGGCTCATCGATCTGCAAAAGGACATTTCATCAAAACTCAATCACCGCCTGATTGGGCAGAGTGTTGATGTGCTCATCGAAGGCCATGCCAAAAAGTCACGGGATCAATGGATGGGGCATACCGAAAGTAATGTGACTGTGGTATGGAATAAGGCCGATTCGTTCACTCAGCCTGGCAATCTTGTCCCTGTGGCGGTTGCCGAGGCATCAGCATCCACGCTCTTTGGCCTGCGTGTCGCATCCCCATTGTCTCTCGTCTGTCCAGACTGAAGACCATACGTCCCCTATTCCCTCAGATTCCTCCTTGGGTTTGTGCCCTCCCTGAAGGATTCAGTGTTCTTCCGAATATGGCAAAACCTGAAAGACTATTGTTTATCATCAAAGGTGGATTCATCAGTCGAATACCCTTCAGGGCCTGTTGAATATTTCCTGTTCATTGGCCATAGAGGCTTCAGGACGGCAACCGACATCAGTGAGAGGGACTGTTCAAAAAAGTTCGTCCAGCAAGGCCGCAGCCGTTTTGACGCGCGGAGCGTACTCCCAGTACGTGAGCACGGCAAAAGGGCGAGAACGCCGCTGGCGGCTTTTTTCAACATTCCCCTTCAGTTTGGATTCTGCCGACTAGCCGTCCGTGTTCATTATGCTTAAGTCGTGTTCGATTCCGCCGATAACTGTAGAGAAACCCATGACGCACGGACATATCACGATGGGTGCTCCGGGAACGGAAGACAGTCTGATTGATGGCCAAAGAAAGGTGGATGCGGGATGACTCCTGAACTGATTCAACGAATCAAAAATTGCAAAACACTCCCAGCGATACCGGCCTTACCCCTTCAAGTACTCCAGATGTGCCGCAGTGAAGATGCGGACATTAAAAAGATGGGGGATTTAATCAGTAACGATCCGACCTTTGTGGCCAAGGTGTTAAACGTGGCCAACTCCAGTTTTTATGGAGGATCGCGACATAAAGTCACGACGGTCACTCAAGCGATTACGTTATTAGGTATGAATTCTGTTGCGACTTTAGCCTTTTGCTTTTCGTTATATCGTGATCTGCGGCGACATGGGGCTTCAGGGTTTGATCATAATCAGTATTGGCGTCGGTCATTGTTGTCCAGTGTGTCCGGTCGAGTCATTGGAACATGGGCGAAGATCATCGATTGTGAAGAGATTTTTCTGGCAGCCTTACTGCAAGATATTGGTTCTTTGGTGTTAAGTGAAACGCATACTGATGTGTATGGGTCGATCATGACTCAAGCCGAGAAGAATCATACCCGCTTACAGGAACTGGAAAGAGAAAAAATTGGGGCAGATCATAGCGAAGTCGGGGCCTGGTTGGCGGAAAATTGGCAGTTGCCCGAGTTGCTTCAGGCCGCCGTCCGGTGCAGTCATGACCCATTAGAAATGGATGTTCCAGAAGAATTCATGCCGGTCGTGAAAACCGTGGCCTTTTCAGGACGCTTAGCGGATATTTGGTGTGATCCCCAAACCGAACAGGCGACCGAGGCGGCGGCCATTGCCGCGCAATCCATGCTCGGCATGGAATATCAAGAATTAGAGGCATGTCTGGATAGTATCGCCAACGGGTTTTTGGAAATGTCAGGGATCTTCCAAATCGATTTAGGAAATCCCCAGGAAATTGGTGAAATACTAGAAACTGCCAAGAAGACGCTTCGAACGCTTTCCGCAGGGGCTCCGCAAACAGCTGCGGTCTCCTAAGCGTCCCATCCCCCTTTGGGGTTCCCCCACAAGATGACTTGGGTGAGGCAATTGTCACCTTCCTACCTGTTTTTTCTGAGGTCTTCCTCAACTCCTATCAATAATCAATTTGTGGTATGGCAGTCTTGATAGAGAGATGCGGAGTTCAGTGTTCCAATCTTCTTTCGCATGAAAAGAGTAGAGTCGAAAAGAGAGTGGACTTCTTTCTCCCATATGATCTGAGCTCGTCTGGCATCAACGGAGCTGGCCTTGGACAACATAGCCGGAGTATAAGGACAGGCAGGTGGCGAATTCGCTATGGGCCTTGAGAGGTGAGGAAGAGCGCAGGCAAAAATTATTGTGGGACCGGGGCCATGGCTTCTTCAATGGAATTGAAACTTGGAATGAGTTTAGGCATCGCCACCATGTCCAGAATCATTCGGACCTCTGGTTGGGGGTTTACCAGGCTCAGCTTACCGCCTTTTGCCTTAAACTTGTTGTGGTTGACCGCGAGAAGCCCCAAGGCGGCACTATCGACGATTGGGACTCCTGCCAAATTAAGGATAAGGTGCGAAGTGCCTGAATCCATCGCGTGATCGATGGCAAGTTGAACATCCTGCTTTGCCGTTGCATCAAACCGGCCCGATAAATCTAACACGACAGCATTCTCAATATTTCGAGCTGATACCGGCATTCTGACACCTCCAAGTTTATGTTTCCTGTAGCAGTATCGGTCAAATTGGGCGTGAGCTAAACTAGGGAAACGACCCGATGTTTCCCGTCCCATAGAGGTGAGTCAGTTGACGATGGAACGAGAAGACCGGTATAACGATTTCGTTCAGTTTTTCCCTGATCGAGTTTTTCCTGCCAAATTGCTTTCAAAGCTTTTCGCGCCCGTAGCTCAATGGATAGAGCACTTGACTACGGATCAAGAGGTTACTGGTTCGACTCCAGTCGGGCGCACCAATATTACCGTTCATGCCGCCCAATCACCCAGTAAAGATAAGCTGAGAGTGGGGAGGTGACAGATATGGTGTTCCCTGAAGGAGCAACTC